>NZ_VOSK01000669.1 GCF_009296175.1 Microvirga tunisiensis
ATAGAGACAAGTATCCATAGCGGGGCTCCTCAACCGTTGCACACCCCGCATCCGCCTCATCAATCTTCACGAAAGCTATTCCAAATCAAGCACTTGAAGCGAGTAATAAAATTGCTCACCAGCCTCTAGGTAGCGATGCAGGACGTCGCTCTGGTAGTCGATAAGGACGACTTGCGTTCCCGTCGGCACCGGTCGGCCGGCCTTGATCGCATCGAGGGCCGCGCGACTGGTCAGCATATACTCCCGGGTCACGCCGCGACGGACCGTCGCGTAATGTTCGAGCTGCTCAAGAGGCGGAAACGTGACCGCTTCCGTCTCGGCGTGGGCTGGCGCCGGTCCCTTGCCATCCGGCAGCATCAGGTATCCACCCACCGCGGTCACCACGAAGGCCGTTGACAACAACCCCAAACGCCAAACCCTTCCCCTCGTCCTCACACATGTCCTTTCGTGCTCAGGCTGGTGCCTGTTCCAGATGGGACAGTAGCAAGTGCGACAGCCGGGCATTAGGCGCGCTGCGGCGCATGCGCCTATGAGCCTGGCTCATTAATCGCATCCCGGAGTGGATGGACGGCCCCGGTGATCGCCTGCTGACAGGTCCCATCCGGCGGCGTGGAATTGATGAGCAAGGCTCATAGGCACATGCGCGTCTCAGCTCCTAATCGCCTTTCAACGGACAGCCTATGTTCAGCTCCGAGTCGCCATGCGCCGCTGGATCCCTCTGAGGGTTCACCCGCTTTGGCTGCCCTTCCCTTCTGCGGCTCCGGGCCCTGCCCACCGCATACAACCAAGTTCCGAGACACTGATGACCATGAGCTTCGCTTCCTCAAGCGACACGATACCTGACCGCGTTCCGGCATGGGGCCCCGTCCTCGCCATGTCGCTGTGCTGCATGGTGCTCGTCGCCTCCGAATTCATGCCCGTCAGCCTGTTGACGCCGATTGCGTCCGATCTCCACATGACGGAAGGACAGGCTGGGCAGGCCATCTCCATCTCGGGCATCTTCGCTGTGCTCACGAGCCTGTTCATCTCAGGTGCGACGGCGGGGCGGGACCGGCGAACGGTTCTGCTCGCGCTCGCCCTCTCCCTGATCGTCTCCGGCTCGGTCGTAGCCTTGGCACCGAACTACCCGATTCTCATGGCTGGCAGAGCCATCCTGGGAGTTGCCATCGGCGGCTTCTGGTCGATGTCGACTGCGGCGGTGATGCGCCTCGTATCGGAGGATCGCGTGCCGCGGGCGCTGGCGATCCTGCAAGGCGGCACCGCGCTGGCCTCAACGGTCGCAGCCCCGCTTGGGAGCTTTCTGGGTGGGTACATTGGATGGCGTGGAGCCTTCTTCTGCGTGGTGCCCGTGGCCGCCATTGCGCTGGCATGGCTGCTGGCGAGCCTGCCCTCCATGCACTCCGAGCGGCAGACGGGTTCAGGCAACGTGTTCAAGCTGCTCCGCAAGCCCGTGGTCGCCTACGGCATGGCAGCGGTGACGCTCTTCTTCATGGGCCAGTTCGCTCTGTTCACGTATCTGCGGCCCTTCCTCGAGATCGTGACCGGTGTCGACCTGTCGACGCTGTCCCTTATCCTGCTGCTTCTGGGCGGGACTGGGCTTGCCGGAACGTTCTGTCAAGCGACACCGAGATTTACGAGATAAGGCGACATCCAGTTTTACGACGGCTCAAGCGTGAGCCCGCTGGAGAGCCTCCTCCAGATCCCGCAGGCGATAGCTGCGCCCCTTGATGTTGAGAACATGCGCTCGGTGCAGCAGGCGGTCGAGGATGGCCGTGGCCAGCACCTCGTCGCCGGCCAGCAGCTCGGTCCACTCCCGGATGCTCTTGTTC
>NZ_VOSK01000670.1 GCF_009296175.1 Microvirga tunisiensis
TATCCTGCCAACTACCAATCAATAATCTGCGAAGCAGATATCGCTCACAGGCAAATCAGAGCATAACTCAACAACACGTCACATTCTTTCCAAGAGACTGAACACAAACAGCCTTTCATTAAAACAGACTTGGCTTATTCATTATCAAAAGACGACAGTACAAAACGACAAAGCACAGGAAATGGTAAAGACTGGACAATAGACTAGCCGGTTACAACTGACCCCTACGAAAGCAAAGGAATTCCAAAACATACATGACACATTCTAAACAGGAATATCAATTCCCCATAACAGGCCAAGTCCAACGCTAGGAGTGAATGCGAAAACAGACTCAGAGGGATGTCGCAAAGATATAACGATTATCTTGAACGTACCCTTCTGCCAGCACAACAGGCGTACGCAAGGGTAATGGGCCCCCAAACCAAATAAAGCTGACAAAGCCATATATCCTGCCAACCAAATGGGCCCCAACCAAATAAAGCTGACAAAGCCATATATCCTGCCAACCAAATGGGCCCCAACCAAATAAAGCTGACAAAGCCATATATCCTGCCAACCAAATGGGCCCCAACCAAATGGGCCCCAACCAAATAAAGTGTAGAATCCTGCCAACCAAATGCTGACAGAGACGTTTTGGCTCTCGATTGGCCTGTCCCTGTCTGGGATTGCGGTCCAATCAGGACGAACGAACTCTACGCTTCTGCAAAGGTCAATCGTGTGCCTTTATAAACCCCATTATGTCTTTTCTCCATCCCTCACAACCACACCTACCTTGCTCTGCTCTCCTCCCCAGCCTCTCCTCTCCGTTTCATTCCTTCATCTCATCTCTCACTATGGCCTTCGAGCTATATGACGGCCCCTCGTATACGGGCGCAGTGATTACCGTGGACAACACCACTCAACGACAGACGCTGAGGCATGAACTCGCGGTGTGCCTCACCATCAACTATGAGTCGTTCCGTCTAACTCGTACATTCAATCAAGCCGCTTACGCCTTGACCGTAGTGGCTAATCTGCAGAGCATTTTGCCAGCACGCCGGGCAAGGCTACTAGAATTCGCGACCACCGCGTGCATGAATGAGCCGAGTGAGGACCGCTTAGAGCTGATCCAGCAAAGTACGTTTTTCCTGTACCTCTATGTGCCGGAGGACGTTGCGAGAGGATGCCTTGAATCGCAGAGTCTCGCTCCTATTCCTGACTACCTACGCATCCCCGACGGTCAAGACCATAAACTGCTGGCAATGAAAACCAAACCGTACGGTTATACTTCTGTACAGGCAATTGTGCAAAAATACCACAACGCTGGATGCTATGGGGTCAGCAACGCCGACATTGATTTTTTTATCGCTGTTCCCAAGACTAGTTGGTTCGATAATACCGAAGATCCCGATGTGTTTACTCGAAGCGGCCGGTTTGGCCCGTTTGATATAGTGGCTATCGGACGGTCGATGCTTTCTGAGCAGGAAGACTAGCGGTGTTTCCGAGGATAGGGCCTCCGCCATCGTTGGACTTGGCCTGTTATGGGGAATTGATATTCCTGTTTAGAATGTGTCATGTATGTTTTGGAATTCCTTTGCTTTCGTAGGGGTCAGTTGTAACCGGCTAGTCTATTGTCCAGTCTTTACCATTTCCTGTGCTTTGTCGTTTTGTACTGTCGTCTTTTGATAATGAATAAGCCAAGGCTGTTTTAATGAAAGGCTGTTTGTGTTCAGTCTCTTGGAAAGAATGTGACGTGTTGTTGAGTTATGCTCTGATTTGCCTGTGAGCGATATCTGCTTCGCAGATTATTGATTGGTAGTTGGCAGGATA
>NZ_VOSK01000671.1 GCF_009296175.1 Microvirga tunisiensis
CCAATGGTCTCGTGGAGCGCTTCAACGGGCGGGTGCAGCGCGAGGTGCTGGGCATCACCATCTACAGCCATCGGGACCTCGAGACGCTGCTCAAGGGCTTCAATCAGGCCTATAACAGAAGACGTCAACGCGTGCTCAAGGGGCGATCCCCGGATGAGGTTGTGCGAAGCCGCCTGGCTGCCGAGCCGAAGCTCGCCAACCGCCGCTACAAGCCACCCGATGCAGACGCGTTGCCGCCAGCCCTCCAGGTCATCGCTCATGCCAAGGAGGTCTCGCATCCAGACACTCCCTCTGGCTCATCACCTCGTTGTCGCCCGGGGCTGGAGAGAAAATGTCGAAGCATTCGGTGCGGAGTGGCGATGTCGGCGGGCTGCTGACGCGGTTTGCGCATCTCCAGGATAAGGCGCGGGCTCGGGCCGGGCAGGTATTTCCACTCATCGTTATTCAAGAAGCGGGGCTTGATGGATTCTGGATCCATCGCGTGCTGCAGAGTGAAGGCATCGAAAGTTATGTTGTGGATGCAGCCTCCATCGCGACCTCCCGCCGCCGCCGGAGGGCCAAGACCGACAAGATCGATGGGGAGGCCCTGGTGCGGACGCTGCTCGCCTACAAGCGCGGCGAGCCGCGGGTGTGCGCCATGGCCCACGCCCCAAGCCCTGAGGAGGAGGACCGTCGCCGCATCGGCCGTGAGCGCAAGACTCTCACGGCAGAACGGATCCAGCACGTCAATCGCATCAAAGGTCTGCTGTTTGCGCAAGGCATCACCGGGTATGAACCCCTGCAGCGCAATCGCCGGGAAGAACTGGAACGGCTCAAAACAGGCGATGGTCGGCCGCTCCCGGTCCATCTCAAGGCCCAGATCAGTCGCAAACTCGACCGGCTTGAGTTACTTCTCGACCAGATCAAAGCTGTGGAGGCTGAGCGGGATGCCTTACTGGCTCTGTCGCGGAATGCCGCTACAGCAGAGCTGGCACCTGCGGCGATGTTGATGGCCTTGAGAGGGGTTGGGCCGGAGTTCGCCACGGTCCTTTGGTCAGAGGGGTTGTTCCGCACGTTCAGCAATCGACGACAGGTGGCGGCCTATGCCGGATTGGTTCCGACGCCGTGGCGCAGCGGCTCGATTGATCGCGAGCAAGGGGTGTCCAAGGCTGGCAACCCGCGACTGCGCACCACGATGATCCAGTTGGCCTGGCTCTGGCTGAAGCACCAGCCGGAATCGGCGCTCAGCCGCTGGTTCCATGAGCGGGTCGAGCGCTATGGCGGGCGCGTCCGCAAGACGGTCATTACCGCGCTCGCGCGCAAGCTCCTGGTTGCGCTCTGGAAGTATGTGACCGCCGGGGTCGTGATCGAAGGGGCCGTGCTGAAAGCCTGAACCTTCAGCCCACACCAAATTCTTTTTGCTATCCTCCGGGCTCGATCGGCTCGGCGGATCCAGGTGGACGGACCGTTGCAGGGTCTGGCTTGAAAAGCCGAACAATAGAAGGGTTCCGTCCTCCTGAGCCCATGCCCGCCGCACGCGGGATAGTGGTGCAGCCGCCGAGCGCGGCGACCGGATGTGAGTTTGAACTGGACATAGGCTTGGTTCACGCGATGGGCTCAGACCTCGGATCCGAACTGTCTCCTGGGAGCTTTCTCATGACACTCTGACGTAAGATAACTTGACTCCATAATCCCCATGTGAGCCCTGGACGAGCACTGCCTCGGCATCATCCCGCTCCTCCACGGTGCGTTCGATCCGACGGATGCCGCGCACCTGCTTTTTGAGTTCCTTCTTGGCATGCCGATCGGCCTCGAAGATCGGATGCGC
>NZ_VOSK01000672.1 GCF_009296175.1 Microvirga tunisiensis
GCCACGGCCAGGCCTCCTGCAGCGGCTTTTCCGGTAGCATCTGGAACAGCCACGCGATTGGAGATGACAACGAGCCGTCGCAAATGCCTCTCCCTCTGTAGCAGGGGAGAGGGTAGCCCAAGGACGAGCACCGTGGCAAATACCCCGTACTGGGTCTTAGAGCGCCTAACAAAACCGGCGTGAGCGCGTTGGTTTGGTATGGCCAAGCCCAAAGGTGGCCGGCCGCGGGTCGATGATCGAGCCGCCTTGGCTGGTATCATCTTCGTCCTGCGCTCGGGCATTCCCTGGGAGATGCTGCCCACTGAGATCGGCTGCTCGGGCATGACGTGCTGGCGCCGGCTGCGCGACTGGCAGGTTGCCGGTGTGTGGACGCGCCTGCATCGCATCCTGCTCGAGCGCCTGGCAGATGCCGACAAGCTTGATTGGAGCCGGGCCGCGCTCGACTCCTCGTCCATCGCGGCTAAAAAGGGGGCGCAGCCACCGGCCCGAACCCGACGGATCGCGGCAAACCGGGCACGAAGCGCCATGTTGTGGTCGACCGGACGGGCACACCGCTCGGTCTGAGCCTGAGTGGGGCTAACCGGCACGACAGCCTGATGCTCGCACCCACGCTCGATGCCGTGCCGCCGGTGCGGCATGGACCGGGTCGCCCGCGACGCCGCCCTGCCAAACTGCACGCCGACAAGGCTTATGACCATCGTCGCTGCCGCGCGGAATGCCGGCGGCGCTCCATCGTGCCCCGGATTGCCCGCCGCAGCGTGGACGTCAGCGAGCGCCTGGGACGATATCGCTGGGTGGTGGAGCGCACCCTGGCGTGGCTCAACCGCTTTCGCCGTCTCACCATCCGCTATGAACGACGCGAGGACATCCATCTGGCCTTCACCACACTCGGATGCGCGCTCATCTGCTTCAATCAATGCAGACGGTTTTGTTAGGCGCTCTTAGTCCCATCAAGCAGGAAGAGGCTATTCTGGGCCGGGACCCAGCGGGCCAAACCATTGCATTGCTCAAGATCCCGCCCTTCGAGCGGTGCCTGACCGCTCATCCCGTGACGTCTGTCTCTGGCCGGTCCGTCCCGCGAGAGATTTCTTCGTGCCAGTGACCCGCTTCGTCCTGGTACTCGATGTCTTCAGGCGGGCTTCGTCATGGGTGGCATAGCGTTCCGAGAACACATCCCCGGCTTTGCAAGCCCATCCGCCTTCGTGCTCGACGATCCTGTAATGAACATTGGCCATGACTAGTCTCCTGGGAGCCTCAACGCGGGCGAACAACCTGCGAAGAGAGGCAGTTCCGGATTAGGCGCTGGGGCGCTCTGGACCCCAGACAAACACCTCTTCGCCAGTGTGATCCAGGATCCGCACGGCATCCGGCTTCTGCGGCATATCCAAGGTCTCGAAGAGGGACAGGGCTCTCACTTTCACGTCCTCCAGATCCGTTGCGTCATGTTCAACCCGATCCAGGATCGCATGAGCTTCGTCTGTGCCACGCACCCGAAAGAACTCGATGATAAACATCATAGAGGTTCCGTTTCGCACAGGACCGCGACATCAGCATCGTTTCGTGCGAGAAGCGCTTGCAGAACTGCCAGTGTGGCTTCATCTGCCGCTGCAGCCGCAAGCTCGAAGACGGCAATGGCGTAGGTGTAGCGCGACGCGCGAATGTGTGAGTAAGGCGACGGCCAGATTTACGAGATGTCGCCTCCGGTTGAAGTCGACCTACCGTGTCACGGGACGACACGGAGGAGCGCATGAGCCGGCTCGATCAGGAGGCTCGCATGACTATCAAGGCATTGGCGGCGCGGGGAG
>NZ_VOSK01000673.1 GCF_009296175.1 Microvirga tunisiensis
TTCGTGACACACCGTCTAAGTGCCATTTGTCACCCCGCGCAGGAAGGCGGCGGCGGAACCGATTGGCAAAGGCCTGGCCAAACTTCAGGGCCCACTGCCGCACCGTCTCGTGGCTGACCTCGATGCCGCGGGCCGCGAGCATCTCCTCGACCATGCGCAGGCTCAGGAGAAACCGGCAATAGAGCCAGTGAGGTGGCTCGGTTTGTCTGAACAGCGTTTTCGGCTGGCTAAGTGGAGCGTCTGCCGGGGTTACGCTGCCGCGAGTTGCAGTAGCGGATTAAAGTAAGCCTGATCGGGTGTCCTCCGGTCAAGGCGCGAATGGGGCCTCTGACTATTGTACAACGAGGTTTGAGAACACCCACAGGACCACTCGACGTAAAGTTCTGTATTGGCTTCACCCCTGGGCCGGCCGCGAGGTGTCCGTCCATGCGGTGATCGATAAGGCGGATGGCGCGGTTTTCCGTTGCACGCCCGACGGATCGCAGACCGAGCGATGGCTTGAGATCCCGGCGTGGATGTTCGACCGAGCGTCGTGTGCCCGGGATCAGGCCCTGACGGTGCGTCCCTTTGTCGGCATGGATGCGCTGATGGCCCTCTCGGCGCTTCTCGCTCGGTCGATGGAGATCGCCAGCCAATCATCGAATCCCCGGCTTTCGGGCGCATGGGGAGTCTCTCGCGATCAGAATCGGGGAGAGATCCATGGCACGGAAGATGGGGGCATCCGCGGATGCGGATCAACGCAACCGGCGGCTCGGTCCGCAGCAGTTGGACCTGTTCGGCAGCAGCGCGTCACACAGTGTCAGCGACGCGCCAGCGTGGCGCGAGCTGCCGCGGGAGGCGCAGGCGACGGTGGTGAGCCTGATGATGCATCTCATCCTGGAGCATGCTCAAAGTCGCGCGGCAGCGCCGGGGACCATGGAGGGCAGCCATGATCACTGACAAGGTCCGCCCTCACCACCTGGAGCGCAAGGCGATCCTCTATGTACGCCAGTCCTCCACTCATCAAGTGCTGCACAACCGCGAGAGCAGCGCGCTGCAATACGCCATGCGGGACCGGCTGACCGCGCTGGGATGGTCCGAGATCGAGGTGATCGACGATGATCTCGGGCGTTCAGCCGCCGGCGGGGTCCAGCGCGCCGGCTTTGAGCGGATGGTGGCGGAGGTCTGTCTCGGGAAGGTTGGCGCGGTCTGCGCGCGGGAGGTCTCGCGCTTTGCCCGCAACAGCCGGGACTGGCAGCAGTTGATTGAGATGTGCCGCGTCGTCGACACGGTGCTGGTCGATCAGGAGGCGATCTACGCCCCGAGGCATGGCAATGACCGGCTGCTGCTCGGCCTCAAGGGCAGCTTGAACGAGTACGAGCTTGACCTGCTGCGACAGCGCTCGCTCGCCGCGCGCTACGAGAAGGCCCGCCGCGGCGAATTGGTCGTCACAGCCCCCGTCGGCTTCGTGAAGGCCGGCGACCGGTATGAGAAGGACCCGGATCGGCGGGTGCAGGAAGCCATCGCTCTCGTTTTTGACAAGGTCGAGGAACTGGGCAGCGCACGGCAGGCGCTCTGCTGGCTGCACGAGCACGATCTCGCTCTGCCGGTGAAGCAGGCGAACGGCGACACGGCCTGGCGCAGGCCGAGCTATGCCTCTATCCACCGGATCATTGAGAACCCGGTTTACGGCGGCGCCGTGCGACCTGAGCTGCCAGAGGCTCACCACACCTGGGTTCTGGCAGCGTAAGGCCTGATAAGGAAGGAGTGCTTCATACGAGAGAAGACCCCATTCACCTGGGTGCTGCTATCCGGCAGTGCGAAGG
>NZ_VOSK01000674.1 GCF_009296175.1 Microvirga tunisiensis
CAGGCGCCCACCGTCGAAAGCAGCGGTGATCTTCTTGCGGCCAACGGCTGGAAACGGGAAGGTGGCAGGTGTATCGTCCGGCATGGCGAGTGTGGCACAGGGCAATTGGTGGCAGGGATTAGTCTCAACAACCAAATCCTACGCTGCTTCAAGTGCTTAAGCTACACTCGCCAGCCTTCATCAACCTTCCCATGCATAAGAACGGCTAGGAGTGTCCCATGCCTCGGTTTTATGACACCTGCGCCGGGCCCATCGGCGGTCTCTATCTACCTCCCGTGGCTTGGGACGTGCTCCAGCGGGAGACGATCCAGACGCTTGCGGAACTCGTGGACCTTGCTGACCGGCTTGAGCAGTTCGACGGGATGGAACCCCGGATGGCGGAAGTGATCCGGGAGGCACTCGTCCGTGTCGCACCGCCTGAAGAGCCGACAGTCGGTGAGATGCTGCTGGGCCCATGGTGCGCGTAATTCCGGTCAGGCTGTTTTATGGAATGCGGCCCCCGACATCTGGGCGGCAGATCTGAACGAAAGGGTCTCCAAGCCGTTGCCCCTTATCGCCGGCATGGATGATCCAGGCGCCGGTGACCGAGAGATCCGTGAGCTCCCGCCTGTCGGCAGAGGAGCGCCCCATGCCCCGCTATTACTTCCATGTGATCGACGGCCGCAGCATCATCGACAATGAAGGGGCGGAGCTTGCCGGTCTCAGGCAAGCCCGCGTTGAGGCGATCCAGTTGGCTGGCGCTATCCTGCGCGATGAAGGTGACACATTCTGGAAGGGTGAACAGTGGCACATGAATGTCACCGATGCCTCAGGACGATCGGTGCTCAAGCTCCACTTCTCAGCCGACGATCAGGGCATCGCCCCTGACGAGGACCGAGAGATCGAGACCTTGGCTTAGCTCGTCCTCGGCATGTCGTGGTGTTGCAGCCAAGACGGAATGTCCGGTGCTGAGCAGAAGAAGCGAAGCTGCCTAGCGCCTTTTGGCCAGGCGCTGACGGATCCCCTCCTGGGCCGCGTCCAGATCGGCGGAGGTGGGATGATCGGGTCCTTTCAGGCAACCAAAGCCTGCCTCCAGGTACCAGTGGCCGGATGCGCCATCGTACTGCTCACCGAGATGGGTCAGCACCGCCACCAGCCGCTGCTGTCCGTTGAACACCAGCACGCCTTCTTCATCGCTGCCGTTACCAACCCGGATCGGCTGAAGGGTCATGCTCATGCTGCTGCCTCCTGCCGCTCCAGATGCAGGTAGGCCGGGTCGAACTCGCCGGCCTGCTGCAGCTTGTCCCAATCGAGCACTTTCAGGCGGTCGCCTTTCAGCTCGATCAGGCCGTCGGCCCGCAGTTGCTGCAGCATCCGGTTGACGTGAACCGTCGTCAGGCCAGTGGCATCGGCAAACTCACTCTGGGTGATCGGCAGGTCACAGGTATGGTCCTCGGCCAGGCCCACCGCCCGCAGGCGCACCAGCAGCTCGCACAGAACATGGGCGATGCGCTGGTAGCCTTCGCGCTGCCCGACATTCATCACCCATTCCCGGAAGATGGACGCATCCACAAGGGTCTCGCGCCAGAAGGCGGCTGCGATGCGAGGGTAGCGTTCGCAGATGTCGCGCAGCACCTCATGCGGGATGAACCCCACCCGGCACGGGCTGATGGTGCCGATGCTGGTATCCAGCACCTGGAGATGCAGGCTCTGCAGGTCAGGAACATCGCCGGGAAGGTTGAAGGAGACGATCTGGCGCTTGCCTCCCGCGGTGACCTTATAGGTGCAGGCAAAGCCGCTCAGGATCAGGCACG
>NZ_VOSK01000675.1 GCF_009296175.1 Microvirga tunisiensis
CGCGGCGGCCAGCCGCTTGCGATCCGCCTCGTCGAGTTGCATCTCAGGAAAGGGATCATGTCGTCGCATACTCCCCAGGGAACACCCGCAGCTCTCGCGTTGCAAGACTCATGGCGACCTACTTAGAAGTAGGTGGTGCGCACAGGCTTCGGCAGGATCTCCACCAAACAGCCCAGCACGGCGCGACGAGGAGATTGAGATCAAGGCCTTGAAGCGATTGCCCTGAATGTATCCATAGCGTGGATGGGTGCCATCTGAACAAACGATTTTACCACTCTTGCGGAATGCTGCATTAGGACAGTGTCATTTGGCCGTACTCAAGGGCGTTGGCGGCAGCATTGACGAGCGGCGCAGGACGGACGGGAAGTCGTGAGAAAGCCCATCAGCTCCGGAATGCGGCGCTACCAAGGTTTATCAGACCGCATGGCTAGCATCACGATCGCTGGCGACAACGTCTGACGTGCACCAATCACGCCGCCACTTCGACGTGTGATGCGTTCCTTAGATAATCGCAGGAAAGAGGAGGCCCTCGCATGCGCTCTCAGGTGCGGTGGAGACTGTGTTGGGAAAATGAGCTGCAGCTCTCCGACCATATCGAACTCGCCGACTTCTTTCGAAAGACCTACGGTCCGACTGGGGCGTTTAATGCAAAACCATTCGAAGGTAGCCGAAGCTGGGCCGGAGCGAGGCCTGAGCTCCGTGTAATCGGCTATGACTCGAGCGGTGTAGCCGCTCATATTGGAGCGCTGCGCCGCTTCATCAAGGTTGGCGGGGTCGATCTATTGGTGGCCGAACTAGGGTTGTACGGGGTACGTCCGGATCTTGAGGGACTCGGAATCAGCCACTCAATTCGCGTCATGTATCCAGTCCTGCATCAGCTTGGCGCTCCATTCGCGTTCGGCGCGGTTCGGCACGCGCTGCGGAACCATGTTGAGAGGTTCTGCCGAAGCGGTCTGGCGACTATCGTTTCGGGGGTTCGCGTGCGGTCTACACTCCCAGATGTGTATCTCGACCTGCCCCCCACGCGCGTCGAGGACGTACTCGCTGTGGTCTTACCGATCGGACGGCCGATAACGGATTGGCCGACCGGTACGATCATTGAGCGGAACGGGCCGGAGCTATGAAGCACCTCGACCTCTCATCCAAAGTGCGCAGTGAGTGTGCTGATGGCACCACAAGTCGCAACGTTTTCCTGACGTTTGACGACGGCCCTAATCCGCTTTGCACACCCGGGGTCCTCGATGTGCTGGCGGAACACCGGGTGCCGGCGACTTTCTTCGTCATCGGCGCGTACGCACTAGACCAGCCGCAACTAATCCGACGAATGGTTACAGAAGGGCACGAGGTCGCTAACCACACGATGACTCATCCGGATCTGTCCAATTGCGGGCCCAGTGAAATAAAACGTGAAATACTTGAGGCGAACAAGGTCGTCAGAATGGCGTGCCCTCAGGCCTCGCTGCGCCACATGCGCGCGCCGTTTGGGATCTGGACCGAAGAAGTGCTCACTATATCAGCGAGCGCTGGGTTAACGGCCCTCCACTGGTCGGTAGACCCGCGAGACTGGTCCCGCCCCGGGGTGGACGCAATTGTCGATGGGGTGCTCGCCTCCGTTCGGCCAGGCGCAATTGTGCTTTTGCACGACGGCTGCCCTCCCGGCGAGTTGAAACCGGGCACTGACGCTGGTCTGCGCGACCAGACGGTCATGGCGCTGTGCCGTATGATTCCATCATTGCATGAGCGCGGATTTGTAATCCGCTCGCTTCCCTAACATCATTGAGACAAGCAACA
>NZ_VOSK01000676.1 GCF_009296175.1 Microvirga tunisiensis
TACCGCCTCGTCCGCCATCGCCTGGAACTCTATGCCGTGCCGAGACCAGCCAGCCGACGCTCGGACGGGAACCGATCCTGATCGGGCATTTGTCCTGCGGACGATTTCGAGGGCGATGCCGCATTCCGGTACGCAGCACGATGATGGCTTCTCCGGAAAATCACGTTCGTTCGACTGAAATGGGACCCTGCCGGCTTCGCGGCTCGTGAGGCCTTATCGTTTGGGCACGATCGTGATCGTAAGCATGCCATCCGCCCCCTGGTCGAAGGCCAACGAATAGTGGGCCGCGATGCCGTCGCCTTCGCTCTGCCCATCGCGCAGGGCCGTCCCAGGCAAGTCCGCGAGCAGCCTGGATCTCCGGCCAGGTTGCAGTTTGGCGTCAAAGATTTCCATCGTTGCTCCCAGTGCCGACATGGCTTCCGCGACATGGTCATGAACGTCGCCCGCGGCATCGGTTGCCAGGAGGTCCGATGCAATCGTGATTTCTCCTGTTCGGGGCGGTTCTGCCCGACCCGTGGCGACAAGGGAGGTGCGCGCTGACGAGAAACGGCATTCGATCCGCTCGCGTCCCTCGCACCGGTCCAGTTCGAATTGCAGATCGAGCCCGGCCAGCCGGAGCCTGCCGTTCACCGCGATGCCGACAGCGCGGGGCGTCCTGTCGAACGGGCCCGCGATGGCCGGCCCGGTAAGGACGGCCATAAGGGCTGTGGTGAGGATTTTCCGTCGGTTGCCCATCGGGGCACCCTCCGCCGTCGGAAAACATGGGCCCATACTGTGGCTGAAGTGTGCCGGCTAGCTCCCTTCAGTGGATGGCAAGGGATGCGGAACGGGCTCCCTGGGTCGGCCTCGACCACGCTCCATTCCTAGGAATTCCTCGATCGCCGCAAACACCATCAAGGCATCTCAGGGCCTTATGGCGCGGGTCTTCGGTGGAGACCCTTTGCGCCATGCCCGTGCTCACAGGATCCGCCATGACCACACGGTTTGGCCAATCGATGGGCGTGGTCCGGCGTGACAACATCCAAGGTGATCAGTGTGATGCAAGGTGATCAGTTTGGCCTGGGCGTTTCCGGAGCCGGGGACGATGCCGGAGGACTTGTGGGCGCGCCCTGCTGCATGTCGGGCATGCTCCGCATCCCAGGAATGTCCTGCATGCCGCCGGGTTGTCCGGGCTGGGGCTGCATCATGGCCATGTTCCGACAGCACGGGCACATGCTGCCCGTGGACTGACCCGGCGCTGTGGGCTGGGTCATCTGGCCCGGTTGCTGGGCTTGGGCTGTAGCCGTCGGCGTGGCGCACATCATCGGACTGACCGCTGCGGTCGAACCCATGGTTTGGGCTGCGGCCTGGTGCATCGGACAGGCGAGGACTGGGGTGGCAGCGAAACCGGCCGCGACGGCGATGGCAAGGGTGAACTTCCTCATAGCGAGGCCCTCCGAACTGACCTGGCGAGCTTCGCGCCGTTTGTATGCTCCGGCAACTCGCAATGTGGTGAGGGGCAAGCCTAAAGGCTCGTGGCTGGTAAGAAGCCCGCCGCGGGATTAATTCAGATCGCCCTTGCACGATCACGAATGCATGCAGGCCTCGTGCCACGCCTTTTGCGCCGTTGACGGGAAATCCTGTGAAGCGATCGTGTGGGATGCCGACTAGATCCTCGGCACAGTGATTATGACCCTTTGGCGAGTGGCTCGAGAGGGGCGAGTTTAGGATAGGCGCGGCTCATTTTGGCCCGGGCCTTTTCGGTCGTGAACATCCAGGTGATGCGTGCGCCGC
>NZ_VOSK01000677.1 GCF_009296175.1 Microvirga tunisiensis
CGACGACGCCGACCCGTATCGACAATCTCAACTCGATCCATAGCCGCACTGTCCTTTTTGACGTCAATAAGGACAGTCAGTGCCAAATCCGACAATTCCTACAAGGCGGCCCACCTCGGATGCGTACGATTATAATAACAGGCATGAAGGATGATGTGCCCACAGGGTGTGCTAAGTGGCACAGTGGGCTGGCACACTAATCCGGTTAGAGCCGGGTTGAGCTGGAAGCGGAAACTGATAAAATGCCTTCAAGCAATCTAGTCCCTTTTAGACGGGGACTAATCTGGTTTTTATGAGAATCTGATGCCGTCCAAACTTCCTGTTGCGGTTAGAAAGTACCCTTGGGGACAGACACGTCCTGGGCAGCACGTCGCTCGACTAGGTGCTATGGCGGCCAAACTCAGGCAGCGCATGACGACCCTTCAACTTGAGCTCGATCACGCTGCGAAGGCTCTGGACCAAGTGGTTGTTCTTACAACCGAGTTTCAACACTGGGCCCTTGAGAAGGCTCAGCCCGGGCGCCCCCGAATTAGGCCCGTCCGTGCAACAAAGACGAAGGACACTGAGGAATGAACGGCGGTGTTGAAGCTCCGGTTCGGAAGGTCAAAAAGCCGCCAACCTATCCTTGGGGAAAGGTTCGGCCGAGCAGAATGAAAGTCAGGCTTGAACACCAACTAGATAGTTTGGAGAATTGGAAGACAGAGCAGGAAGCTGAATTCAAATTGAGAATGGAGATCATTGAAGGTCACATTCGGGAGGTTCAGAATAAGCTCCGAATTGTCAACGCCCACATTGGGCGGGTTGCTAAGACGACACTTGTAAAGAGAGGGCGCGGGAGGCCCAAAGGGCCGACGACAAGGGCAACCAAGACTGGAAATGCCTCTACTCGTCTAACGAATGATTGGGCACCGGACAGCAATAGTCCGACGTCAAGTGTTGCTACGCAGCCAGCCGCTCGACCTCTGAAGGTTCAACCAAACCACGCGTTCGATCTTGGAAATCTTCCAGAAGAGTTCATGCAGGCTTTCCCCGACCAGGACCTGTCGGTAGCTCCTGAGGATGCGATGTCCGATGAGGAGAAACTTGCATGGCTTAAGAAGGTCAGGAGCGAGCACGATCTCAAGGATGACATCCGGATTGGTAAGACGGTGTCTGGTGCGTTCAAGCGCTGCTTCGTATTTATCAAGGATCGACTCGCCAGGGAAAGAGATCGTCGTGCGGTTTGGGAGTTCGTGCAAGACCGCACAGCATACGTGGCGGAATTTCGCAAGGAAATGCGCCGTGGCTCAAAGAGCATAGAAGATGCGCTCGCTTATTTCCGGGACTTCGATACGGTCAAAGTGCCAACGATGACCCGTGGTAATGAGCATCAAATCTACATGGAGATCATTGATCTTCTTAACGACAATGTCGTGGCCGCCCCAGTCGACAACTCGACAGTGTTCAACGTCGAGACCGATTGTGAGGTCGAAAGTGACAGGCCTGCAGCCTGACAGTGACCGTCTATTGGAACAAACACGCCCGCACGAGAGGCGTGTTTGTTCCGACGCAATCAAGCCCGGCATAGTAAGGGCTTGATGAACGATGAGGTCTCCCCTCTCCTGCTGGTGCGAGAGCAAGCCATAGGGGATTGACCAGCCTGGGCAATCGGGATAGAGGGGAATCTCACGATTCCTCCCCTCCCACACCACCGTACGTACGGGTCCGTATACGGCGGTTCGTCGGATTACTCGACCGGCTTGACGTAGATAGAGCCAAGACCGAGGCC
>NZ_VOSK01000678.1 GCF_009296175.1 Microvirga tunisiensis
CGCGGCTCTCCCGCACATTGCGTGGATTACGCGGCCAGGAGCACTCTCCGGCGTAGGAGATCGAAGTTGGCTCGTCCGTACATCGAGCGCTTGAAGAGTTTGAGGCGCGTGATCTGTCCCTCGGCTTGACCACTGCTCCACGGCTGTGTCAGTGCCGCGCGAACCGCAGCACTGTCCTGCTCCAGACCGGCGGCAAAGGTTTCGACAGCCCCGATGCCCGATAAGCGAGCTTCAGCAATCCATGCTGTCAGAGCCTCGATTGAAGCCTGCGCACTGTTTCGAGTCTGACGGTCACGACAACATTGACGAACCAGCGTGCAGAACCGTTGCGCCAGATCCGTCAGGAGCGCAGCCTCGCGATCCTGCCGTACTCGGGCCAGGACGGCAGCCTCAGTCGCATCAAGAGTTGCTGGAGGGCGCACAAGAAGCCATGCAAGCTGCTTGGGCGAAGGCAGCAGAGCGCCCGCCGCGGGACGGGTCGGGCTGGTTGAACGCCATTTATCGGCTGTCGTCTTCGCCGGAGCCGTTCGGCGTTCGGCCAGCCAACGATAGACCTGCTTGGGGGAGCCGGCAAAGCCGAGATCCCGTAGCTCGCGCCAGAGGGCGGTGGCGTTCTCGTGTCCCGCGGCCAGGCGTGCATGGAGGTGCGGGAGAAACGGGTCAAGAATACTCGGCCCAGGTTGGCGCACGGCACGTGCCGGGAAGCTGTCGGCTTGGGCAAACTTCCTGACGGTGCCGCGTGCCAGGCCCATCGTGCGGCTGATCGCCAACAGCGCCTCTCCACGGGCATGTCGCTGCCGGACTTCCTCATAGAGAGCCTGCCAACGATCCCGGCTGGCAGCACTGGCGGCCTGCTCGGCTCGCGTGCGAGGGTAGGCGCGGGCTCGTCGTCCTGAGGCTACAGGCGATCCCTCAACGAGGGGCAGACGCCGCAACCGAGCATGGGCTCCCGCGAGCCAGCGCTCGACCATTTGGCGGGCATTCAACAGCAAATGCCAGCGGTCCGCGACCTGAATGGCCTTGGAGGCCGTGGCCGCACCCTTTGCGTACTCACTGGAGCGGTCGCGGGCAATGATCTTGATATCGGGGTGGCGCTGGAGCCAGCCTGAGAAAGTGGACGCGGTACGGTCGGGCAAGAGCTCAATCGGTTTCCGGCGCTCCAGGTCCACCAGGATGGATCCATAAGTGCGCCCCTTCTTCATCGCCCAGTCATCAACGCCGACAATGCGCGGCGGTTGGCGCGCGGGAAGCGGCTGGTGCCGCACGAGGCGTAGGAGGGTGTCGGCACTGGCCGGCATGGCGAGATGCACGAGGAGCCTGGCACCAGGCTCCCCTCCCAGGGCGATGCCAATCCGCGCCTGTGCTTTGGTTAGTCGCCGTGTGCGCCGGGCATGAGGCTTGAGAAGATGCGGGAGAGGCTCCGTGAACGTCTGCTTCGAGCACATGTGATTGTGGCAGTAGAAGCGGCGCACTCGAACGCTGAGACGAACCTCACGCCCGAAGGACGGGAGGTCCGCCGGCTGCCGGACCGAGGAGCTGTGCACGCTGCCACTGATGTGCCGACAGGCAGGGCAGCGGCCATGGGAAGCGCGACCCTCGACTGCAACAACAAGGGCGTTCTGGCCTAGAGGAGTGACGTGGCGGATCCGGCAGCCGGGAATGAGCGAGAGCGAGTTCATGCCCCGCTCTGCCGATGGAAATCGGCGGGATCAGGTCACCTTACTGCGACTCATCCACGCAAAGTGCGGGAGAGCCGCG
>NZ_VOSK01000067.1 GCF_009296175.1 Microvirga tunisiensis
AGGCTGCCGATGTGGTGGCGAACAGAAGGGCCGTGCCGATCATGAAGCCACCGCCGATGGCGATCAGGATGATCAGGCAGGCGAGCCCGCCGAGGATCAGGATGATCGGGTTCCAGTCGAGGCTGTCGCGCGCCGGGAGATCGCCGCGCAAGGCTCCGATGGCGTTGCCGATGCCAAGCAGAACAAGTCCGCCTGAGACGACAATGGGCATGACCTTGGGGCCAAGATCATAGGGAGAGAGGATCTGGAGCTTGGTTATGTCCCACCAGACCAGGCCGGCAAGGACAAGAAGAAGGAGTGCGATGACGAGGCCTGCCACGTCGATGCGCCGCTGGGGGGATGTAGCCATGGAATGTCCCAAAAAAGAAGCGCCGCGCTCAGAAACGCGGCGCTCCCAACGGCCTTTAGCTTGAAATTTAAGACTTCACCAGCCCCACCGCAGTGAGCACTTCTTTCGTGAGAGCCTGTTCGTTAGCCAGGATCTTGGCGAAGGCGTCGCCGGAAACGTAGGCGTTCTCCCAGCCCTTGGCCTTGAGAAGCTCCTGCCACTCCTTGGACTGGGCCAGCTTGTCCATGGCGTCCGTCAGAGCCTTCTTCTGGTCGGCGGAGATGCCGGGAGGGGCAACGACCGCGCGCCAGTTGGCGATCTCGAGATCGATGCCCTGCTCCTTGATGGAGGGCACGTCCACATTGGCCGTCTTGGTGGCCGAGGTCAGGCCAATGAGGCGCAGCTTGCCCGCCTTCACTTGGCTCTCGAACTCGCCGTAACCCGAAATACCCGCCGTCACCTTGCCGCCGAGGATGGCCGCCAGAGCCTCGCCGCCGCCGGAGAACGGGATGTAGTTGATCTTGGTCGGGTCTGCGCCCGCAGCCTTGGCGAAGAGAGCCGCCGCGATGTGGTCGACGCCGCCGGCCGAACCGCCAGCCCAGGTCACCTTGGCCGGATCGGCCTTGATGGCCGCGGCGAGATCTTTGGCGTTCTGGATTGGCGAGTTGGCCGGGACCACGATCGCCTCGTACTCCGTCGTCAGGCGGGCGATGGGAGTCGTCTGATCGAGGGTCACCGGCGACTTGTTGGTGAGAAGCGCGCCCACCATCACATAGCCCATGACCATGAGCTGATGACCGTCGCCCTTGGAATTGTTCACGAGTTGGGCGATGCCGATGGAGCCGCCGGCGCCCGGCACGTTGGTGACCTGCACGCTCTTGGCGATGCCGGATTGGGTCAGGGCCTGCTGCATAGAGCGGGCCGTCTGGTCCCAGCCGCCGCCCGGCGCTGCCGGTGCCATGATCTTGAGCTCCATCTGCGCTGCCGCCGATGTCACGAATCCTGCCACGGCCGCCGCAGCGAGAGCGCTGCGCCAAAGACCTTTACGAAAGTGGCTCATAAGTTTCCTCCATTGACGCTAACTGCACGTCAAAGCGTCCGCGGCAGAACCTAAAGAGGGAACGGGGGGGCGGCAAGCGGCTAGCTGCTTTATCGTTGTTGAACCTTCGCGTAAGAGCTTCGCCATAAGGTGAGCAGCCATGTGCCCGGAGCAGGGCTGGCGGGCGACTTCGCCCGAAACCATCCTTATATGTCTAAGTCCAAGACGCAGAATTAAGCGGAGACCGCCTCATGTCCTCATTCGATGTCGACCTTTTCGTGATCGGAGGCGGGTCCGGCGGCGTCCGCGCGGCGCGCATCGCCGCGAGCTACGGCGCGAAGGTCATGGTGGCCGAGGAGTACCGGGTCGGCGGAACATGCGTCATCCGGGGCTGCGTGCCGAAGAAGCTGATGGTCTATGCCAGCCGCTTCGCCGACGATTTCCACGACGCGGAAGGCTTCGGCTGGAGCGTCGGCGAGACGCGCTTCGATTGGACGACCCTGATCCGCAACATGGATCGGGAGATCGGCCGCCTCGAGGGGATCTATCGCGCCAATCTGGAGAAGGCAGGCGTCGAGATCGTCGACAGCCGCGCCGTGATCGAGGACGCCCATACGGTTCAAGTGCTCAAGACCGGGGAGCGCATCCGCGCCCGCTACATCCTGGTGGCGGTCGGAGCTCATCCGACCCTGGAGCCGGTCATCCCGGGCGGCGAGCTCGGCATCACCTCCAACGAGGTCTTTCATCTGGAGAGCCTGCCGAAGCGCATTCTGGTTGTGGGCGGCGGCTATATCGCCGTCGAGTTCGCCGGCGTCTTCGCCGGCCTCGGCAGCGAGGTCACGCTGCTGCACCGGGGCGATAAGCTCCTGCGCGGCTTCGACGAGGATGTGCGCGATGCGCTCGGCGAGGCCTATGCCCAGCGCGGGATCAAGTTGGCTCTGGGCACGACTCTCAGGAGCATGGAGAAGACACCCGGAGGCATCGCCGCGACTTTGTCCGACGGCTCCGTGCTCACGGCCGATCAGGTGCTCGTCGCCACAGGGCGGCGGCCCAACACGAAAGGGCTCGGGCTGGAGAATGCCGGAATCGCCGTCGATGAGGTCGGCGCCATCCCGGTCGACGGCTATTCCCAGACCCTTGTGCCCTCGATCTATGCGGTGGGCGACGTGACCAACCGGGCGAACCTCACCCCTATCGCCATCCGCGAGGGCCATGCCTTCGCGGACACGGTGTTCGGAGGAAAGGAGACCATCGTCGATCATGATTTGATCCCTACAGCCGTCTTTTCGACTCCGGAAATCGGCGTGATCGGCTGCGGCGAGGCCGCGGCGCGGGCGATCTATGGCGATATCGACGTGTACAAGACCGCCTTCAGGCCGATGAAGGCCACGCTCTCGGGCGGCAAGGACCGGGTCTTCATGAAGCTCATCGTCGAGAAGGCCAGCGACAAGGTCGTGGGCGTCCACATCATGGGTCACGATGCGGGCGAGATGATCCAGCTTGCTGGCGTCGCCGTGACCATGGGCGCCACCAAGGCCGATTTTGACCGCACCGTCGCGGTTCATCCAACGGCAGCAGAGGAGCTGGTGACCATGCGCACGCCCGTGGTGGTCAAGAAGCCGGTGGCGGTGGGATAGACAAGCCGGGAAGGCATTGCAGGGGGCGCCGAGTGAGCCTGATCCATAACGAGCAGACCAAGTTGACCGCGACGGCGCTCAACAATGTCGCCGTCGCGTTCGTCATCGCCGGGTTCGTGGGGCCGATGGTGGCCGTTGGTTACGGATCGGAGGCTATGCCAAGGGATGCTATCGCCATTGTGGTCAGCATCATTTGGCTTTTCGTCGGGTTTATCCTACATTCCATAGCGAAGTTGATCTTGAGAGACCTGAAGCCATGACCCTCCTGGAAGCCTATGTTTACTTCGGCATCCCGGTTATCGCTGTGGCGATGGGGTTTGGCGCCCTCTGGATGTCCCGGCGCGAGAGCCGTCAGCGCCACGCACGCTGAGGCACGCCTTTTCTTCATCTCGCGGGTTTTGAAGCTTGGTTCGCGGGAACGCGACACGCGGTCCCCTGGTGCGCGTCGGTGCACTAACGCACTCGCCTTTTTGTTTATGTCGTGTATAGGTGCCTTTTCGTGCCGCTTGTTGCGGTGAACGACGAGAATTTTGAGAAAGGACACGGGGGTAAGTGTCATGACCGAGCGGTGGACGCCCGACAGCTGGAGAAACAAGCCGATCCAGCAGGTTCCGGCCTTTCCGGACCTTGAGGCGCTTGAGAGCGTCGAGCAGCAGCTCGCCGGCTTTCCTCCGCTCGTCTTTGCGGGCGAGGCCCGCAAGCTGAAGCGCACCTTGGCCAAGGTCGCCAAAGGCGAGGCCTTCCTCCTGCAGGGCGGCGATTGCGCCGAGAGCTTCGCCGAGCATTCGGCCGACAATATCCGCGATTTCTTCCGCCTCTTCCTCCAGATGGCCGTGGTGCTCACCTATGCGGGCGGCTCGCCCGTGGTGAAGGTCGGCCGTGCGGCCGGCCAGTTCGCAAAGCCGCGCTCGGCCCCGACGGAGACCATCGACGGCGTCGAACTGCCGAGCTACCGGGGCGACATCATCAGCGACATCGCCTTCACGCCGGAGGCCCGCACGCCCGATCCACGCCGCCAGCTTATGGCCTACCGCCAGTCGGCCGCGACCCTCAACCTGATCCGCGCCTTCGCCACCGGCGGCTACGCCAATCTCGAGAACGCCCATCGCTGGATGCTCGGGTTCGTGAAGGATTCACCGCAATCCTCGCGCTACAGCGAGCTCGCCGAGCGCATCACCGAGAGCCTGAACTTCATGCGGGCCATCGGCATCGATCCCGAGACGCATCCCGAAATGCGCTCGACGGATTTCTACACCAGCCATGAGGCCCTGCTGCTCGGCTACGAGGGGGCCATGACCCGCGTCGATTCGACGACAGGCGACTGGTATGCGACCTCCGGCCATATGGTCTGGATTGGCGACCGCACCCGCCAGCTCGACCATGCTCATGTGGAATACATGCGCGGCATCAAGAACCCGATCGGCCTCAAATGCGGTCCGTCGCTCTCGGCCGACGGGCTGCTCAAGCTGATCGATACACTCAATCCCGAGGACGAGGCCGGCCGCCTGACCCTGATCTGCCGCTTCGGCGCCGACAAGGTGGGCGATCACCTGCCGGGCCTGATCCGCGCGGTCCAGAAGGAAGGGCGCACCGTCGTGTGGTCCTGCGATCCGATGCACGGCAACACGATCAAGGCGGCCTCGGGCTACAAGACCCGGCCCTTCGAGAGGGTCATGGGCGAGGTGCAGGACTTTTTCGCCATCCATCAGGCGGAAGGGACGCATGCGGGCGGCATCCACCTGGAAATGACCGGCAAGAACGTAACGGAATGCACGGGCGGCGCCCGTGCGCTCACCGATGCGGACCTGCGCGACCGCTATCACACCTATTGCGATCCGCGCCTCAACGCGGAGCAGGCGCTCGAAATCGCCTTCCTGACCTCGGAGCTCATCAAGCGGGAGCGCCAGTCAAGGGAACAACCGACCGCCCTAGCGGCGGAATAAACGATTGGGCCGATTAAGAAAAAGGGGCGCTTTTGGCGCCCCTTTTTCTTTACGCATACGCAACTCTACTAGAATATGAGCTTAGCTCAGCCAGCCCATGAAGAAGAGGATAAGAATGATCGGCAGAGGAATGCCGATGAGCCAAAGCAGTCCGCCTTTAAACATGTCAGTCTCCCATGCAATTCGTGTTGGGACAACGAACTGGACTGTTCCGGGTTCCCACAAAGCTTGAGCTTTGCAGAAGCCGTTGAATCGCGAGCCCCTGACCTTGGCAAGCCTCATGCAAAGGCGCTGGATCAGCCCTGCTCGATGAGCGTTTAAGAGTTCATGGGAAAGCTTTAGCCTTGCATTGCTGCGTCCCCCAGGGCGCGCTAAATCCGAAGCGCATCATGCGGAAAAGTGGTCCCGGTTTTCCGCGCCGGATGATGCGCCTATCAAGAAAGGGAGCATCGGATGGATCCCAAAAGTGGCCTCCACTTTTGAGTCCGATGCTCAGGTATCATGGCTCAGAACACGCTCAAGATCGCTCTCGCGCAGCTCAATCCCATCGTCGGCGATGTCGCCGGCAACGAAGAGAAGGCGCGGGCCGCCCGCGCGGAAGCGGCCCGGCTCGGGGCCGATATCGTGATGTTCGCCGAGCAGTTCCTCGCGGGCTATCCTGCCGAGGACCTCGTGCTGAAGCCGGCGTTTCAGGATTCCTGCCGCGCTGCGCTCGAACGGCTGGCTCGCGAGACGGCGGATGGCGGGCCCGGCATGCTCATCGGACTGCCCTGGCGGGAGGGCGACGCCCTCTACAACGCCTATGCGCTTCTCGACGGCGGCTCGATTTCCGTGCGCTTCAAGGTCGACCTGCCGAATTACGGGGTCTTCGACGAGAAGCGCAATTTCGATGCCGGGCCTCTGCCTGGGCCCGTGAATTTCCGGGGTATCCGGCTCGGGCTTCCGATCTGCGAGGACATCTGGACCGGCGATGTCGTCGAGTGCCTCGCCGAGACGGGCGCCGAGATGCTCCTCGTGCCCAACGGCTCGCCGTATTGGCGCGGCAAGACCGAAGAGCGCTTCAACATCGCGGCGGCCCGCGTGACCGAGAGCGGGCTGCCGCTGGTCTATCTCAATCAGGTCGGGGGCCAGGACGAACTGGTCTTCGACGGCGCGTCCTTCGTGCTCAATGCCGATTGCTCGCTCGCCTGCCAGCTGCCCGCCAACGAGGAGATCGTCGCGCTCACCACCTGGGTGAAGGGCGAGGACGGCTGGGCCTGCCGCGAGGCCCCCGTCGTGACGGTGGAGGAGGGCGAGGAAGCGGACTACGCGGCTTGCGTTCTGGGCCTGCGCGACTATGTCGACAAGAATCGCTTCCCCGGCGTGGTGCTGGGTCTGTCCGGCGGCATCGATTCCGCCATCTGCGCCGCCATCGCGGTCGACGCGCTCGGAGCCGAGCGGGTGCATTGCGTCATGCTGCCGTATCGCTACACCTCGGGCGAGTCGCTGAAGGACGCGGAGGACTGCGCCAAGGCGCTCGGCGTCCGCTACGACATCCTGCCGATCGCTGCGCCCGTGGAAGGCTTCGAGGCGGCCCTGGAGCCGATCTTTGCCGGCGCCAAGCGCGACCTCACGGAGGAGAACCTCCAGAGCCGGGCCCGCGGCACCATCCTCATGGCCATCTCGAACAAGTTCGGCGCCATGGTGGTGACCACCGGCAACAAGTCGGAAATGTCGGTGGGCTATGCCACCATCTATGGCGACATGAATGGCGGCTTCAATCCGATCAAGGATCTCTACAAGATGGAGGTCTACCATATCGCGGCCCTGCGCAACCGCTGGAAGCCGAAGGGCGCTCTAGGTCCTGACGGCATCGTCATCCCCGAGAATATCCTGACCAAGGCGCCGACGGCCGAACTGCGCGAGAACCAGAAGGACCAGGATTCGCTGCCGCCTTACGAGGATCTCGACGAGATCCTGCGCGGCCTGGTGGAGGAGGAACTGCGCGTCTCCGAGATCGTCGCGAAGGGCTACGATCCGGAGATCGTCAAGAAGGTGGAGCGGCTGCTCTACATTGCCGAGTACAAGCGCCGCCAGGCCGCGCCTGGCGTGAAGGTCACGCGCAAGAATTTCGGCCGCGACCGCCGCTACCCCATCGTCAACCGCTATCGCGACCAGGGCTTGGTAGCTCATCAGAAGGACGAGGCCCTGGAGCGCGCCATCGGCAAGCCGCGGGCGGGTTCGCAGGACGTGTAGAACACGCGCCACATACCATCCACGTCATCACCGGCCTTGTGCCGGTGATCCCGATCACTTGAAGCGCGCGCTTGTTTGTATCGGGATGGCCGGGACAAGCCCGGCCATGACGTCGTCGGTATCATCCCGGGCGGCTGCTGGCTGGGAATGATACCGAAAAGCCCGTCACCCCTTGCGCCGCCGGGCTCCCTTCGCCATAGGGTTGGTCATGTCCAAGCCCATCGTTCGCTTCGCCCCGTCTCCGACCGGGCACATCCATATCGGCAACACCCGCGTCGCCCTGCTCAACGCGCTCTATGCGCGACGGGAAGGCGGCACCTTCGTCCTGCGTTTCGACGATACGGACGTGGCGCGCTCGAAGAAGGAATATGCGGATTCCATCGAGACCGATCTGAAGTGGCTCGGCATTGCTCCCGATGTGATCGTGCGCCAGTCGGATCGGTTCGATCTCTATGACGCCGCCGCCGAGCGGCTGAAGGCGGTTGGCCGCCTCTATCCCTGCTACGAGACGCAGGAAGAGCTCGAATTCCGCCGCAAGCGCCAGCTCGCCCGCGGCCTGCCGCCGATCTACGACCGGGCAGGCCTCAAGCTCACCGACGAGGACCGGGCCAAGCTCGAACAGGAGGGACGAAAGCCCCATTGGCGCTTCCGCCTCGAGCCCACGAATGTCACCTGGGACGATCTCGTGCGCGGCCATTGCCACGTGGATTGCGGCTCGCTGTCCGATCCGGTGCTGGTGCGCGAGGACGGGACCTATCTCTACACGCTGCCCTCGGTGGTGGACGACATCGAGCTTAAAGTGACCCATGTGATCCGGGGCGAGGACCACGTCACCAACACGGCGGTGCAGATCCAGATCTTCGAGGCGCTCGGCGCTGCCGTTCCCACCTTCGCCCATCACAGCCTGCTGATCACGGCGAGCGGCGAGGGCCTGTCCAAGCGCCTCGGCCATCTCTCGATCAAGGGCCTGCGCGATGCCGGGCTGGAGCCGCAATCGGTGGCCTCGCTCGCAGTGCTGGTCGGATCGGCGGAGGCCGTGCGGCCGGTGGCCGATCTCAACGAACTCGCCCGCCTGATCGACTTCTCCCACATCTCCCGGGCCCCCGCGAAGTTCGACGAGAGCGAGCTGGAGCACCTGAATGCCCGCCTCATCCACGAGATGCCCTATGAGGCCGCGCGCGAGCGTCTGGCGCAGCTCGATGCGGATGCGGGCGAAGCCTTCTGGCTCGCCGTGCGCGGCAACCTGACGAAGGTTCAGGATGCGGTCGAGTGGGCGAGGGTGGTGAGCGGTCCCGTAACGCCGGTCATCGAAGACAAGGCCTTCATCGAGGCGGCGACAAACGTCCTTCCGCCGACGCCGTGGGATGCAGCGACCTGGAAGGCTTGGACCGAAGCCGTGAAGACGGCCACCGGCGTGAAGGGCAAGGCGCTGTTCATGCCCCTGCGTCTCGCGCTGACTGGCCTCGATCACGGTCCGGAACTGGGAGCGCTGCTTCCGCTGATCGGACCCGAGCGCGCCATGGCGCGGTTGTCGGGGCAGGCGGCTTAACCCACTCCACGTCATGGCCGGGCCTGTCCCGGCCGTCCCGATACGAAAAAAGCCGCGCTTCATTCCATCGAGATCACCGGCACAAGGCCGGTGATGACATGCGGTGGTTACGCCTTGATCTTGTACCCCGTCCTGAAGATCCACCAGACGGCGGCAAGGCAGATCAGCATGAACACGAGCGTCATGCCGAGGCTGATGCCCACGCCCACATCCGCGACGCCGTAGAAGCTCCAGCGGAAGCCGCTCACCAGATAGACCACCGGATTGAACAGGGCGACCGTCTGCCAGAACGGCGGCAGCATGTTGATGGAATAGAAGCTGCCGCCAAGAAAGGCGAGGGGCGTCACGATCATCAGCGGGACGACCTGCAGCTTCTGGAAGCTGTCGGCCCAGATGCCGATGATGAAGCCGAAAAGGCTGAAGGTGACGGAGGTCAGCACCAGGAAGGCGATCATCCAGAAAGGATGCTCGATCGAGAAATCCACGAAGAGCCGCGCCGTGATCAGGATGATGGCGCCGATGACCACCGACTTGGTGGCGGCCGCCCCTACATAGCCGATCACCGTCTCGATTGCCGAGATGGGAGCGGAGAGGAGCTCGTAGATGGTGCCGGCGAATTTCGGCATGTAGATGCCGAAGGATGCATTCGAGATACTCTCCGTCAGGATGGAGAGCATGATCAGGCCCGGCACGATGAAGGCGCCGTAGCTCACGCCGTCGATACTGGCCATCCGCGAGCCGATAGCCGATCCGAAGACGATGAAATAGAGCGAGGTCGAGAGAACCGGCGAGGCGATGCTCTGCATCAGCGTCCGCCAGGTGCGGGCCATTTCGAAGAGATAGATGGCCTTGATGCCGTAGAGATTCATGGGCGTCCCCTGACCAGGCTGACGAAGATCTCCTCGAGCGAGCTCTCGGAGGTCTGCAGGTCCTTGAAATCGATGCCGTGCTCGTTCAGGCGGCGCAGAAGGCCGGCGATGCCTGTCTCCTGCGTCTGGGTATCGAACGTATAGACGAGTTCGGTGCCGTCGGGGGAAAGCTGCTGGTTCTCGGATTGCAGCTCGGTGGGAAGCACCGAGAGAGGGCTCTGCAGGTGCAGGGTGAGTTGCTTCTTGCCGAGCTTCTGCATCAGGACGTTCTTGTCCTCGACCAGGATGATCTCGCCCTTGCTGATCACCCCGATCCGGTCGGCCATCTCCTCGGCCTCTTCGATATAGTGGGTGGTCAGGATGATCGTGACGCCGCTCTCCCGCAGACGACGGACCATGTTCCACATGTCCCGCCGCAGCTCGACGTCGACACCCGCGGTCGGGGCTCGTCGAGGAAGAGGATCTTGGGCTCGTGCGACAGGGCCTTGGCGATCATGATCCGGCGCTTCATGCCGCCCGAGAGCGTCATGATCTTGCTGTCCCGCTTCTCCCAGAGGGAGAGGTCCTTCAGGATCTTTTCGAGATAGGCCGGATTGCCGAAGAGCCCCCGGCTGAATGTCACCGTCGCCCAGACGCTCTCGAAGGCATCGGTGGTGAGTTCCTGCGGGACGAGGCCGATCTTGGTGCGCGCGGACCGATAATCGCGGATGATGTCGTGGCGGTCGGCGGTAACGGTGCCCGTGCTCGGATTGACGATCCCGCAGATGATGCTGATCAGGGTCGTCTTGCCGGCGCCGTTGGGCCCGAGCAGCGCGAAGATCTCGCCTCGCCGGATCTCCAGATCGACCTTTTTCAGGGCCTGGAAGCCCGATGCATAGGTCTTGCTGAGCCCGGAGACGGCAATGATGGGATCCGATGCGCCCGCGGGCCGGGGCATCTCAAGGGAATCGAGCGGTTTCATGCCGGGGTGATAGCATGACCGGAGGCTGTGCGGAATGCGCGGGCTCGTACGCTCCCTTGTCATCACCGGCACAAGCCCGGCCATGACGTGGAGGGTGTCATCCCCGGCGGTCCGAAAGAGCCCGGAAGGGGACCATAACCGCGCGTCCGGATTTAAATTCCCTTGCCCTCCGTTGAGCTCCGGCCGGGAATGACCGTTCTGAACGCAATCAGTTCTGCGCGTGCGGGACCGGGATCAGGTTGGGTGCGATCACCCGCACCGTCTTCTTCTGGCCATTGCCCGCAACGACTTCCTGTTTGGAGCCCTCGCCCTGGCTGACCACGGCGTTGGTCTCGATCGATTGCGGCCCGATACCGGCCGATTCCTTGCTGGCCGTCGGAGCGGCGGCGGCGATCTCGGCGGCCTCCTTGGTCTCGTCGTCGGCCTTTTTGTCGGCGGCCTTGCGGGCTGCCTGCACCTTCGGCCTGGAGAGTTCCTCCGCCTTCTCGGCGGTGACGATCAGGTCGCCCTTGCGCTGCTCGAGCATGCTCTCGGCCTTGCGCAGAACCACGGCCCAGCTATCGCCCTGCTTCTTGCAGGCGCAGCTTTCGTCGAAGGTCTTCCGGAACTTGAACGCGTTCGCCAGCGACGTATAGGGCTGGTTGCCGGAGAGCGAGGCTGCCCGATTGAGGCCCTGATCGCCGCCCGGATAGGCGAAGGCCAGGGTTTCCGTGCCTGGGCAGAGGGACTGGCACATCTCGTTCGCGCTCTGACCGCCGCCCGGCGGGGTGGTCAGCGGGAAGAACGACCCATCGCAGGTCTTGACGCAGATCAGGCGTCCGCCGCCCATGGACCGTGGTCCGTCATCGGCGATGATGGGCTGCCCCTCGGGCATGATTTCCTGCTGCTGTTGCTGGCGCGGAGCGCCGAACAGGGATTCGAAGAATCCGCGCGGCTGATCGGTGGAGCAGGTCTGCTGGACGGCCACCTGCAGCTGCCGGCGGCGCGCGTCGACCTGGCTCAGATCGACGGCCTGCGAGGCGAGGCGGGCATAGCCGGCCTCGAGCTGGCGGATCTGCTGGGCGATCGAGCCGCATTCGGCCGGCGCCGGGCCGGCGAGGAAGCCGAGCGGTCCGCGCTCGCAGCCGATATTGCGGTAATAGCCGACGAGGCGGTTGATCTCCGCCCGCTGGGCCTGCATCTGGCCGGTCGGCGCGCTCCCGCTGCTGCGGTCCAGGGCCGCCAGTTCGGCTTGGAAACGCTGGCACTGCGCCGACTGGGCATAGGCGGCCTGTCCAGCGGCCAGAAAGGCCGTCACGGCGATGAGGGAGCGGAGAAATGATGTCTTTGCCATAGAGCTGATCGCAGAACCGGTCCGTTGCGGCGTCACATGCCTGAGTGATCTGGTCATGTGCCGCTGGAATTTGACCCTATTGTGATTAACGCCTTGCCCCGTTCGAAGGAAGCTGTCTAGCTTTCCCCGGTCCGCGACTTCGAAAAGTGATCCTGCATGTACTCTCATACGACCATCGGGGCAAATGACCTCGCCCGGGCGAGCGGCTTCTACGATGCGGTGTTGGCTCCCCTGGGGCTCGAGGTGCGGTTCTCGGATGAGAGCATCATCGGCTGGGGCCTTCCCGGCGGGCGGCCGCAATTCCTGGTCGTGCACCCGTTCGACGGCAGGGATCCGAGCCCGGGCAACGGTTCCATGATCGCGCTGCTGGCGTCGAAGCGCAGCCTTGTCGATGCCTGTTATGCCGCCGCCTTGGAGCAGGGCGGAACGGACGAGGGCGGGCCGGGTCTGCGACCGCATTATCACCGCAACTATTACGGCGCCTATTTCCGGGATCTCGACGGCAACAAGATCTGCATCGTCAGCCATCACACCGAGTAACCTCTCGTCAAAGGCTCAAACCATCCCCACATGACAGCGTAACCGTGGGAGTTGATTGGAAAGATGCTTGCTCGAATCGCTTTGGCCCTGGCCCTGACGATGGGCGCGTTGACTGGCGCCGCCGCTCAGGAGCCCGACCTGATTTTCAAGAAATCGACGGTCTGGCGGGCGCTGACCCCGGACGACAAGCTCGCGATCTACGGGATCGACGATCCGGTGGTCGACGGCGTGGCCTGCCACTATACGACTCCCGAGCGCGGTGGCATTTCCGGCACCTTCGGCGTTGCCGAGGAGGTCTCCGACATCTCGTTGTCCTGCCGGCAGGTGGGCCCGGTGAAGTTCAAGCAGAAATTCGGCCAGGGCGACGTGGTGTTCAGCGAGCGCCGGTCGCTGATCTTCAAGAAGATGCAGATCGTGCGCGGCTGCGACGCGAAGCGCAATACCCTGGTCTACATGGTCTATTCGGATCGGCCCATCGAAGGCTCACCCAAGAACTCCACCTCGACCGTCCCGCTGATGCCCTGGGGCACCGAGGTTCCGCCGAAATGCGGGGAGTGGCTGAATAAGTAGAAAGGTCAGTGACGGCTCCGGTTTTGGAGAATCATCATGACCCCTCATCCTGAGGAGCAGACGTAGTCTGCGTCTCGAAGGAGCCTGCAGTGCTCTCTGGATCCTCCTTCGAGACGCCGCTTTCAGCGGCACCTCAGGATGAGGCTGAGAGTTGCGGACCAGCTTTTAAGTCGAACCGTCGCTCAGCAGCAGCCTTGCGGCCGTCGCCCACATGATAAGCCCGATGGCGATGTCGAGGATCCGCCACGTGACGGGCCGTGCAAAGAGGGGCTTCAGGAGCCGGGCGCCGAATCCGAGGGAGAAGAAGAACGTGAAGGACGCCAGCATGGCACCCGTGGCGAACAATACCTTTCCCTCGTCGAACTGGGTCGAAATCGAGCCGATCAGGACCACCGTGTCGAGATAGACATGCGGGTTGAGCCAGGTCAGGGCCAGGCAGGTGAGAACCACCCGGCCAAGTCCGGTCTGTGCCGTGTCGGACGGCCTCAAGGACTCTGACTTGAGAGCGGCCATGAAGCTGCGCGCTCCATAGGCGATCAAGAAAGCGGCTCCCCCGTATAGCAGAACCGTCTCGGCCCAGGGCACCCGCGCGCTGAGTTGCGCGAAGCCGGAAACGCCGGCCATGATGAGCAGCGCATCCGAGAGGGCGCAGGTCAGGCACACCGCGAGAACGTGCTCGCCGCGCAGACCGACGCGCAGCACGAAGGCATTCTGCGCCCCGATGGGGAGGATCAGGCTGAGGCCGAGCAGAAAGCCGGCGAGAAGGTGAGCGGTCATGTCGATGGTCCAAGGAGGAATCGACGTTTCCTAAGTGCTGACCTATGATTAGGGAAATTAAAGTCTCTGAACCTAATTTAGAAAATCTAATCTGATGCTGGATTACGCTCTTCTTTCCGCCCTGGCTGCCGTGGTGCGCACCGGTAGCTTCGAGCGGGCGGCGCAACAGCTCAACGTGACGCCGTCCGCCGTCTCCCAGAGGATCAAGCTGCTGGAGGAGCGGATCGGAGCCGTTCTCGTCATTCGGGGGCAGCCGTGCCTGGCCACCGAAGCGGGCCAGCGCCTGTGCCAGCATGTGGAGCAGGTCTCCCTCCTCGAAAGCGCCCTGCGCCAGAACCTGCCCGGCCTGGAATCCGAGACTCGCCCGGTGACCCTGCGCCTTGCGGTCAACGCGGACAGTCTCGCCACCTGGTTCATCCCGGCGATGGCCAGGACGGAGGGATTGCTTTTCGACCTGGTTCTGGACGATCAGGATTACAGTGCGGATTGGCTGCGGCGCGGCGAGGTCGTGGCGGCCGTGACCTCCCACGGCAGGCCGATTCAGGGCTGCAACTGCTATCCCTTGGGCGCCCTGCGCTATGTGGCGACTGCGAGCCCCGACTTTGTGCAGCACTGGTTCGCCGAGGGATTTAGCGGGCAAACGGCGGCTCGTGCCCCGTGTCTGGTTTTCAATCCGAAGGATCAGTTGCAGGCGACATGGCTGCGCCAAGCCCTTGGGAGCCAGTGGAGCGAGGTGCAACCGCCGCTCCACTGGCTCCCGTCGTCGCAGGCTTTCGTCGATGGCGCCCTGGCAGGGCTGGGCTGGGGCATGAACCCGGAGCTGCTGGTCCAGGACCATCTCCAGGCAGGGCGGCTGGTGGCGTTGAAGCCGTCTCAGCCTCTGGAGGTGCCGCTTTACTGGCAGCAGAGCCGGATCGTCGGTCCTCTGCTGGCGGACCTGACCCGAGCCGTCCTCACGACTGCCCGGGCCATGCTTTCGCCGATGTCGTCTTAGGTCGGATCCGTCTCAGTTCGAGCAGGTCACGGAGACCGGCGGCTCCTTGGGGCCGAGGGAAGCCTTCTGGATGTTGCCCGTGACTTCCTCGGGCGAGATCTGCCGGTAGGAAACCGCCTTGGTGTAACCATGGGCCTCGCACCAGGCGTTTGCCACAACTTGGCCACAAGCCTGGTTTGTGATCAGGCATTCCGCGACGCCATAGCCGTCGGCAGCGGGAACCATGAAGGTGGCTTCGGTCGAAGAGGCCTGGGAGCCATTGGGGAGCAGCGTCAGGGACGCGGCTGCAAGAAACACAACAGTACCCATTCCGAGCATGGTGAATGCGCGGCGCATCGTAGACCTCTTTGTTTGAACTCGTGCCATTATGTCACGAGTGTGCGTGAACAAAGCTCTAACGCGCTTGGCCGGAACCCGTTTCATGCGGTCGTGCAAATTAAACATGATTACCAAATCGGAAATCTTGACGTTGTGAGCCTGAAAAGGCATTGATGGCTTCATGAACACGGCAACGATCCTCATTTCCGGGATTATTTGCGGCTAGCGCATTTCGCTGGCTGGAGCCGTCTCGTTCTCATTCCAAGATCGAAACCACCCTCCGGCCTGCGGCCTGACAGGGATTTGGTTTCATGGCGGCAAGCTTGAGGCTCTACAACACGCTGACCCGGTCGAAGGACGTCTTCGTCCCAATCGATCCTGAGAACGTGCGCCTCTACGTCTGCGGACCCACCGTTTACGACTACGCCCACATCGGCAACGCCCGCCCGATCATCGTCTTCGACCTTCTCTTCCGTCTGCTGAGGCGTGTTTACGGTAAGGAAGCGGTCACGTATGTGCGCAATATCACCGATGTGGACGACAAGATTAACGCCCGCGCCGCCCGGGATTACCCGGACCTGCCCCATAACGAGGCCATCCGCGTCGTCACCGGCAAGACGGAAGAGCAGTTCCACGCCGATATCCGGGCGCTGGGCGTGCTCATGCCGGAGGACGTGAACGAGGCAGGGAAGCTTCCCCGTTTCGTCGAACCCCGGGCGACCGAGCACATCGACGAGATGCGCACGATCATCGGGCGGCTGATCGACCGCGGGGCGGCCTATGTGGCCGAGGGGCACGTGCTCTTCTCCGTCGCCGCGATGCAGAAGCTGCCGAACGTGCCGCAATACGGCGCCTTCTCGAAGCGCTCCCCCGACGAACTGCTCTCCGGCGCCCGCGTGGATGTGGCGCCCTACAAGCGCGACCCGATGGATTTCGTGCTCTGGAAGCCCTCGGGGCCTCAAGATCCTGCCTGGCCATCGCCGGCCGGCATTGCGACCCCGGGCCGTCCCGGCTGGCACATCGAGTGCTCGGCCATGTCCTGGAAGCACCTGGTCGAGGCCTTCGAGACGAGGCTCGCCTGCGCCGACCCGACGGCCCGCGAGATTTTCGACATTCACGGCGGCGGCATCGACCTCGTCTTCCCGCACCACGAGAACGAGATCGCACAAAGCTGCTGCGCCTTTGACACGCCGCGCATGGCCAATGTGTGGATGCACAACGGTTTCCTGCAGGTGGAAGGGGAGAAGATGTCGAAGTCGCTCGGCAACTTCTTCACGATCAACGAGTTGCTGCAGGATTGGCCCGGCGAGGTTTTGCGCTTCAACATGCTGCGCACCCATTACCGCCAGCCCATCGACTGGACGATCAAGGGCCTCGAGGAAAGCGAGAAGATTCTCGACCGCTGGTATGAACTTGCCGGCCGGGGAGAGGCTGTTTTCCTTTCGGAACAGATCATCGACGCGCTCGCGGACGACCTCAATACGCCGAAGATGCTGGCGGAGCTTCATGCTCTCGACGGGCAAGGGGCTCATGAGGAACTCGGTGCGAACCTTCGTGCGCTCGGTTTCCTTCTCGAAGGAGCCGAGGCCTGGGAGGCCCGCAAGTGGGCTTCGCTCAGCATCGATCCCGCGCAGGTCGAAGCGCTGATAGGGGCCCGCAAGGAAGCGCGCGCTGCCAAGAACTGGGCCGAGTCCGACCGCATCCGCGACGAGCTCGCGGCGCTCAATGTGGTGGTGAAGGACAACAAGGACGGCACGACCACCTGGGAGGTCGCGCGATGAGTGCGTCATTACCGTCCACCGTCATCCCCGGGCTTGTCCCGGGGATCCCGATCGGTAAAGCATCGCGCTCTGCCCATCGGGATGGCCGGGACAGGCCCGGCCATGACGTGTGTGAAATGTGCTGCACATTCAGGAATGGGAGTGCGTGCTGATGGGACAGGCATCGCCGAAACCGGGGCTTCGACCCTTCCTGCCCGCCGATCTGCCGGTGCTCGTCGACATCTACGAGGAGAGCATCGCGGAGCTGACGGGCGAGGATTACAGCGAGAGCCAGCAGGAGGCCTGGATGGCACTCGCGGAGGATGATTCCTTCGCAGAAAAACTGACGAAGGGGCTAACCCTGATTGCGACCGTCGAGGGTTCTCCCGTCGGCTTCCTTGCCCTCAAGGACAACGAGGTGATCGAGCTGTTTTATGTGCATCCGGCAGCAGCCGGGCAGGGGATCGGCACGATGCTCTACGATGCCATCGAAAAGCTCGCCGGCGCACGCGGCGCCTCGCGTCTCGTGGCGGAGGTCAGCGACAATGCGCTGCCCTTTTTCCAGAAGCATGGCTTCCAGCCGCAGCGCCGCAACACCGTGCCGCTCGGCGACGAATGGCTCGGCACCACCACCATGGAAAAGCGTCTGACGCCCCAGGAAGACAGGAAGTTGTCGTCATGAGCCGCGAGCGCATCACCCTCTTCGACACCACCCTGCGCGACGGTGCGCAGACCACCGGCGTGGATTTCTCGCTCGAGGACAAGAAAGCGATCGCCACGCTTCTCGACAAGCTCGGCATCGATTACGTTGAAGGCGGTTATCCGGGCGCGAACCCGCTCGACACAACGTTCTTTGCCGAGAAGCGCACGAAGAATGCCAAGTTCACCGCCTTCGGCATGACGAAGCGGGCAGGGCGCTCGGTCTCGAACGATCCCGGCGTCGCGGCGCTGCTCGAAGCGCAGGCCGACGCGATCTGCTTCGTCGCCAAATCCTGGGACTATCATGTCCGCGTGGCGCTTGAGACGACCCCGGAGGACAACCTCGCGGGCATCCAGGAGAGCGTCGAGGCCGCCCGCGCAAAAGGCCGTGAGGTGCTCGTCGATTGCGAGCATTTCTTCGACGGCTACAAGGCCAATCCCGATTACGCGCTCGCCTGCGTGAAGACGGCCTACGGGGCCGGTGCACGCTGGATCGTGCTCTGCGACACCAATGGGGGCACGCTGCCTCACGAGGTGACCGAGATCGTCACGGCTGTGACTAAGATTGTGCCCGGTGCGCATATCGGCATCCATGCGCATGACGATTGCGGCTGCGCGGTTGCCAATTCGCTCGCCGCCGTGGAAGCGGGCGCGCGTCACATCCAGGGCACGCTCAACGGCCTGGGCGAGCGCTGTGGCAACGCCAATCTCATCACGCTCATCGGCGCCTTGAAACTGAAGGACGGCTATGCCGCCCGCTTCGATCTCGGCGTCACGGACGAGACTTTGAGCCAGCTCACCCATGTCTCGCGGCAGGTGGACGAGATTCTCAACCGTCAGCCGAACCGCCATGCGCCTTTCGTGGGCTCGAGCGCTTTCGCAACGAAAGCCGGCATCCATGCCTCCGCCGTGCTGAAGGATCCGCGCACCTACGAGCATGTGGAGCCGGAAGTCGTCGGCAACGCGCGCAGGCTTCTCGTGTCCGATCAGGGCGGGCAGTCGAACATTCTCGCCGAATTGAAGCGCTGCGGCTTCGAGCTCGAAAAGGGCGATCCGCGCATCGCCCGCGTGCTCGACGAGGTGAAGCGCAAGGAGGCGCAAGGCTTCGCCTTCGAAGGCGCGGACGCGTCCTTCTACGTGCTCGTCAAGCGCATGCTCGGCGAAGTGCCGGCCTTCTTCGACGTGGAGCGCTTCTCCGTCAACGTGGAGCGCCGCTTCAACGCGGTCGGCGAGCTGGTTACCGCCTCGGAAGCCATCGTGAAGGTGCGCGTGGGCGACGAGGTCCTGATCTCGGCCGCCGAAGGCAACGGTCCGGTGAACGCGCTCGACGTCGCCCTGCGCAAGGATCTCGGCAAGTATCAGAACCTGATCCAGGACCTGGAGCTGGTGGATTATAAGGTTCGCATCTATCAGGGCGGATCGGATGCCGTCACGCGCGTGCTGATCGAGTTCATGGACGGCTCCGGCGAGCGCTGGACCACCATCGGCGTCTCCCCGAACATCATCGACGCCTCGTTCCAGGCGTTGACGGATTCGATGGTCTACAAGCTTCTCAAAAGCGGAGCGTCGCTCTAACAAGTCTTTTGCAACGCGCGACCTCATCCTGAGAGCCTGGCTCATCATGCACTCCCTCGCCGTCATGCGCGGCACAAGGCCGGTGATGACGCGAGGAGGCCGCTGGCCCTTTACGAGCCAGACTCTCACGATGAGGTCAGTGTCCGCATTCGACACTGCTGAAACCGAGCATCATTCCAGGCAATCCCATGAACGTCTCGATCCTGCTGCCGCTCTCAGGAATTCTTCTGGGCGGCGTGTTCCTCTCGTCCCAGGCGCCCATCAATGCCGCCCTGGCGCGATCCCTCGACGATCCGGTGCTGGCGGCCTGCATCTCGTTCGGGATCGGTTTTCTAATCCTGGCGGCGATCAGCGTCTTTCGGGGTTCATGGCCGTCCGGCGGCGCCATTGCCGCAGCGCCTTGGTGGTCCTGGCTCGGAGGTTTCCTCGGCGCCTTCTATGTCGCCATCGTGATCTGGGGCGTGCCGCAGCTCGGCGTGGTCAGCACCGTGGCGGCCTTGGTCTTCGGGCAGGTTGCGGCGGCACTGGTTCTCGATGCCGTGGGAGCCTTCGGCCTTCCCGTGCAGGCGATCACCTGGCAGCGATTGCTGGCAGCAGGCCTCATCCTGAGCGGGCTCGTACTGTCGCGCGCAGGATGAGGACGTCTTTAAAACCGGCTCTCGATGGCTTCCTCGTTGCTCACGATCCCGACCCGCCGGGCGGCGTTTTCGAGCATGGGAATGACCTCTTCCACCCGTTCGGCCACGAGGTAGTTGAGCTCCAGCCCGGGGCGGATGAAACCTTGTTCGCGCATGTGGGCGATCAAGGTGAGAAGCGGCTTCCAGAAGCCCTTGGTGCTCAGCATCAGGATCGGCTTGGTGTGCCGGCCGAGCTGCGACCAGGTCATCTGCTCGACGAGCTCCTCCAGGGTCCCGATCCCGCCGGGCAGGGCGACGAAGGCGTCGGCCTTCTCGAACATCAGGCGCTTGCGGGTGTGCATGTCAGGCACGACGATGGTTTCTTGCACGTCGTCGAGGAGCTTCTCGCGGGACTTCAGAAAGTCAGGGATGATCCCTGTGACATAACCGCCGTGATCGAGCACGGATTGAGCCACCGTGCCCATGAGGCCCACATTGCCGCCGCCATAGACCAGATTGATCCCCTGTTCGGCCATGGAGCGGCCCAATACCGCCGCATTCTCAGCGAAAACGGGGTCGTCCCCGAAGCCGGAGCCGCAATAGACGCAAATGGATTTGATCGATCTGGTGGATGACATGGGCATATCGGGGAGGCGGGGAGCCTCCCGCGTTGAGTCGTAGAGCATTATTTGTCCTTTATGGCCGTAGCCTTTTGAAAGATAAACGGTTATGGCCGTAGCCTTTTGAAAGATAAACGGTTTAAATGCACGAAAGTGCCGCGTTCGAGAAAAAGCACCATGGCGCATCCGAAGGAAATCAAAGGTACAATTGCGTTGCTGGGCGCCGCCGCTGCAGCCGTTGTCGCAGTCCTTCTCGGAGTGCTTTACTGGTCCTGGTCCGACAAGCCCGGGACCTCGCCGAACGCCGCTCCCGCCCCGACGGCTCAAGCCTCGGCTCCGACCCAGGCGACATCGGGCCAGCAGGCCGCGGCCAAGCCGGCAGCTCCGAGCGAGGCTCCCCCGGCCCAATCCAAGGGTGGGCCTCTCGCGCCTTCCTTCGACCTGGTGCGTGTCGAGCCTGATGGCGAGAGCGTGATCGCAGGGCGCGCCGCTCCTGGTGCGACCATCGAATTGTTGAGGGGGGATCAGGTTCACGCCCGCGCCGCGGCCGATGCCTCGGGCCTGTTCGCCATCGTGCCTCCGCCTCTGCCGCCCGGTTCCCATCAGGTGGTGCTGCAATCCATCGCCCCGGACGGTACCCGCCAGCGCTCCGCCCAGAGCGTGACGATCGTCATCGCCGACGCCAAGACGCGGCCGCTCGTCACCCTGACGGCTCCGGACAAGCCGACGGTGGTTCTCTCCAATCCCGAGCTGCCGGCAAAGGTGGCCGAGGAGCCCAAGCCTGAAACGAAGACGGCCGAAGCCAAGCCGGCAGAGCCTCAGCCGGCTCCGCCCGGGCCGCAGCAGGCCGGCGTCGCGCCGACGGTTTCTCCGCCGCCGGCTCCTCCTGGGCCATCGGCCCCGCGGGCCGAGATCAAGATCGTGACCGTCGAGGCGGAGGAGGGGAAACTCTTCGTATCCGGCCTGTCGGCACCCGGAGCGACCGTGCGCCTCTACCTCAACGAGAGCCTCATCGCTCCCGGCGGAGCGGGCGGCGACGGCAAGGTGTCCTTCTCGATCGGCAATGGCGTGAAGCCCGGCGATTACAGAATCCGCCTCGATGACGTGGATCCGGTCTCGGGTCAGGTCAGGTCCCGCGCCGAGGTCGGCTTCAACGTGCCGGTCCAAGTGGCGTCCGTACAGCCGCAGGCTCCTGCATCGCCTCAACCGACCAGCCCGTCCGCCCAGCCTTCGCGAGAGGTGGCCTCCGCCTTACCTGCAGGTCAAATGGCCAGTGCCGGAACGATCGTGATCCCCAACATCAACACCGCCATCGTGTCCCGCGGCGACAATCTCTGGCGGATCAGCCAGCGGATTTACGGCAAGGGCTTGCGGTATACGGTGATCTATGGTGCGAACCAGGAGCAGATCCGCAATCCGGACCTGATCTATCCCGGTCAGGTTTTCGTGCTGCCGGGCGAGCAGGGGCCGAAGAGCAACTGAAGCTTCCCCCGCTGAAGCCCTCCGATCCAATGCGATTGTCCTGGTAAACTGGAACAATTACAGACTCGGGGTGAATTCATCCTGACGATCGCATATATCGAGGTCCGATATTTCGATTGGATACTCGCGTATGACTCCCTCCACCGCCGTCCCGACGACGAGCGTTGCGGCGCCAAAGCCCAACGGCTTGGCAGCCATCTGGACAAAACTCTGGCCTTATATCTGGCCTCATGGCAGGCCCGATCTCCAGCGCCGCGTCTTCCTGGCCTTCGGGCTCCTGCTGGTGGCCAAGGGCGTCACCATGGTGACGCCGTTCGCCTTCAAATGGGCGACGGATGCGCTCGTCGCCGCGACCGGGGGCGCTGGCCAGGGCGCCGAGGCAGCGGCCACAGCCGGGTCCTGGATCTGGAAGGCGCCGATCCTGCTGACCGCGATCTACGGCCTCACCCGCATCCTCATGGCGGTACTGACCCAGCTGCGCGACGGTCTCTTCGCCAAGGTGGCCATGCATGCGGTGCGCAATCTCGCGCTGCAGACCTTCGAGCACATGCACCGCCTGTCCCTGCGCTTCCATCTGGAGCGCAAGACCGGCGGCCTGACCCGGGTGCTGGAGCGCGGCCGCGAGGGCATTGAGGAACTGTCGCGCCTCGTGGTGCTCACCCTCGTCCCGACGATCTTCGAGTTCATCCTCGTGCTGGGATTGCTCGCCTGGGAGTTCAACTGGCTCTATTCCGCCGTCGTGTTCGCGATGGTGGTCGTCTATCTCGCCTATACCTACAAGGCGACCCAGTGGCGGATCTCGATCCGCAAGCAGATGAACGATTCCGATACGGACGCCAACACCAAGGCAGTCGACTCGCTCCTGAACTACGAGACGGTGAAGTATTTCGGCGCCGAGCAGCGGGAGACCGCCCGCTATGACCGTTCCATGGCGGGCTACGAGAAAGCGTCGACCCAGACCTATACTTCGCTCGCCGTGCTCAATGCGGGCCAAGCCGTGATCTTTTCCATCGGCATGGCCATCGTGATGGTTCTGGCGGCGCGGGACATCATGGCGGGGCGGGCCTCCATCGGCAGCTTCGTGCTCGTCAACGCCATGCTGGTGCAGCTCTATATTCCGCTGAACTTCATGGGAATGCTCTATCGCGAGATCAAACAGGCTCTCATCGACATCGACGACATGTTCGCGATCATCGAGCGCAACCCGGAGATCCAGGACAAGCCCAGCGCCAAGCCGCTCCAGGTGGCCGAGGGCGTTGTGCGCTTCGAGGACGTGCATTTCGCCTATATCCCCGAGCGCCCCATTCTCAAGGGCGTGAGCTTCGAGGTTCCGGCCGGGCATACGGTGGCCATCGTCGGCCCTTCGGGCGCCGGCAAGTCGACCATCTCCCGCCTTCTGTTCCGCTTCTACGAACCCACCAGCGGCCGCATCCTCATCGACGGACAGAACATCGCCGACGTGCAGCAGGCGTCCCTGCGCAAGGTCATCGGCATGGTCCCTCAGGACACGGTGCTCTTCAACGACACCATCGGCTACAACATCCAGTACGGCCGCTGGGATGCGACCCCGGAGGAGATGAGGGAAGCCGCCCGCCTGGCCCAGATCGACCGCTTCATCGGTCTCCTGCCGGAGGGCTATGACACTCCTGTAGGCGAGCGCGGCCTGAAGCTTTCCGGGGGAGAGAAGCAGCGCGTGGCCATCGCCCGCACCATCCTTAAAAGCCCCCCGATCCTGGTTCTCGACGAGGCGACCTCGGCGTTGGACACTTTTACCGAAAAGGAGATCCAGGACGCCCTCGACCGGGTCAGCCGGGGCCGCACCACCCTGGTGATCGCCCACCGGTTGTCCACAGTCATTGGCGCCGACGAGATCATCGTCCTCGACCAGGGGAGGGTGGTCGAGCGCGGCAATCATACGAGCCTGCTCGCACATGGCGGGGTTTATGCCGCCATGTGGAACCGCCAGCGCGAGGCGGATCAGGCGCGCGAGACCCTCAAGCGGGCCGAAGAGGAAGAGCGCAGCCCCGAGAGCGTGGCAGGTTGACGGAAACGCTCCCGCCTGCCATCCCCACGCAAACTCTCTGAGGCTTTACCGATATGACCGACGTCCTGGAATCGATGCGCCGCATCTTCGTGCCGATCCACAAGGAGGGCTATCCCTTCATCCTGATCGCGCTGTTTGCGACGATCGTCCTGGCTTGGCTGTGGTCGCCGCTCGGCTGGATCGGCACGATCCTGACCGTGTGGGTCTGCTATTTCTTCCGTGATCCGCCGCGGGTGACGCCGATCCGGGAAGGCCTCGTCGTCTCCCCGGCCGACGGCCGGGTGAACCTCATCACCACCGCCGTGCCGCCGGCCGAGCTCGACCTCCCGCCCGAGCCGATGACCCGCATCTCGGTCTTCATGAACGTGTTCGACTGCCACGTGAACCGCTCGCCGGTCACGGGCCGGATCGCCCAGATCCTCTATACGCCGGGCCTCTTCCTCAATGCCGAGCTCGACAAGGCGAGCGAGGACAACGAGCGCAACGCCCTCGTGATCGAGACGGCGGGCGCCAAGATCGGCGTGGTCCAGATCGCAGGCCTCGTGGCACGCCGCATCGTCTCCTTCGTGAAGGTGGGCGAGGCCTTAAGCACCGGCGAGCGCTTCGGCCTCATCCGGTTCGGCTCCCGCCTCGACATCTTCGTGCCGCTCAATGCTCAGGTGCTCGTGGGCCTTGGCCAGACGGCAGTCGCCGGCGAAACGGTGCTCGCGGACCTGACCGCCAACGAGCCCGCGCGCCAGTACCGGGTGGGCTGATCATTGCGCCTGCAGGGGAGAAGACCTTCCTGCGGGTCCTTTGGACGGAACCGTCCACCGCAGTTTGCGCTTCTTCCATCACCCGCAAACTGCCCAGCTCTGCTTGCCGCTCGGGCTGGCTCCTCCTAGGTTGTTGCCATGAGTGACCTTTTCCCGCCCTTCGCCCCGGACCCGAACGAGCCGCGCAAGCGGCTCTTCAAGCCGGTTCCATTCCGGATGATCGCCCCGAACATCATCACCTTGATTGCCCTTTGTCTGGGGCTCTGGGCCATCCGGCTGGCCTTCGACGGGCAGTACGAGAGGGCGGTGGTGGCTGTGATCGTGGCCGCCTTCCTGGACGGCGTCGATGGGCGGATCGCCCGCCTTCTCAAGGGGACCTCCCGGTTCGGCGCCGAACTCGATTCCCTGGCCGACTTCCTGAATTTCGGCGTCACCCCGGCGCTGATCCTCTACAGTTTCGTCCTGCACGAACTGGGACGGGTGGGCTGGATCGGCTCCATCGTGCTCGCGATCGCGGCGGCTCTTCGCCTGGCTCGGTTCAACGTCATGATCGACGACCCCAACCGCCCCGAATGGAAGAAGAACTTCTTCGTCGGCATGGCGGCCCCCATGGGCGCCATGTGCGCCCTGCTGCCGCTTTACCTGTCCTTCCTTGGCATCCCCATCCAGGACTCCTCCGTTGCGCCCGTCATCCTGATCTATGTGGTGGGCATCGCGTTTCTGATGGTCTCGACGATCCCGACCTACTCGGGAAAGACGATGGGCAAATATGTGCCGCGCCAGTGGGTTCTGCCGATCTTCGTCCTGTCCGTCGCAGCGTTTGGTCTGCTCGTCAGCTTCCCCTGGGAAATGCTGAGCTTGATCACGGTCGTCTTTCTCCTGACGATCCCGATCAGCGTAATGCGCTACCGTAAGCTGGACCGGCACGACGCCACGAGCGATGCCGAGGACAAGCCGTCCCCGTCCGGAATCGAGCCGCCGCCTGTCGCTTGATCGACTTGATTCAATGGTCCTCGGTGCCATGTTGCGCCGTGTAAAACCTGATGACGTTGTGAGTATTCTTGAGGGGTCCTGAAAGGATCCCGGAGCGTGGAGAGAAAAGTGGCGTCTTCTTCCGAGGTGTCGAATCCCAGCTGGCGTCCGAAGCTCGTTCTCGCGTCCGCCTCGCCGCGCCGGCTCGCTCTCCTGCAGCAGGCCGGCATCGAGCCCGATGCCCTTCTGCCGGCCGATGTGGATGAGGCTCCCCTGAAGAACGAGGGCGCCAAGGAACTGGCCAAGCGCCTAGCCCGCTCGAAGGCGGAGGTGGCCCGGAAGGTGGCCCGCACACGCGACGATCTGAAGGATTCCTACATCCTCTCCGCCGACACCGTCGTGGTCGTCGGCAAGCGTGTCCTGCCCAAGGCGGAGCTCGTGGATGAGGCAGCGGCGTGCCTGAGGCTGCTCTCGGGCCGCGCCCACCGGGTCTACACCTCCATCTGTCTCATCACGCCAAAGGACTCCGTCCGCGAGCGTCTGGTGGAAACCCGCGTCCGCTTCAAGCGCCTCTCCCGGGATGAGTTCGAACGCTATCTCGCCTCGGGCGAGTGGCGTGGCAAGGCGGGCGGCTATGCCATCCAAGGGCTCGCCGGTACCTTCGTGGTCAAGCTGGTCGGCTCGTATTCCAACGTCGTGGGCCTGCCTCTCTACGAGGCGGCAGCCCTGCTCGACGGGGAGGGGTATCCCGTCCGGTTCAGCTGGCTCAACGCGGCCTGAGCTTCCTTTCCGGCCTGAGATCGGCTTGCGAGAGGGCAAGTCAGCGACCACGTTGCCATTCAGCAAGGAAAGGAGGCGAGGCATGAACGCCGCCAACGAAAACAAGCCCCTGGCTTCATCCGGAAAGTGCCCGATCTGCGGCAAGCCCAGCCAACTGGAGTACCGGCCCTTCTGCTCCAAGCGCTGCGCCGACGTGGACCTGAACCGCTGGCTCTCGGGCAATTACGCGATTCCAGCCGTCGAGAGTGAGGAAAGCGATCAGGACGAGGACGACCGGGAAGCCTGAGTACATTTCCCGCAATTTTTGTCGCCCGAACCGCTGGACATGCGATCCATGTCTGACTATACACCCCTCCACGACGCGCACGGCTTCGCCGCGCATCGGATGCCCAGGTAGCTCAGTTGGTAGAGCATGCGACTGAAAATCGCAGTGTCGGTGGTTCGATTCCGCCCCTGGGCACCACTTATCTCCTTGATATTTTTAAGGTTATTGGCGCCCCGCTTGAGGGTACGAGAGTGCTTGTCCGCTTTGGGGCGCACCGGGGAACAACTTCATTCATTTGGCTCTAGAACGGCCTTAGCGGTTCGAATCTCCAGAGACGCTCTGCTTTCCAAACTATAGTCGGCTTGCCCCAGTGTGACTTGGCTTGTTTGGACCTGAAAATCCTATCGCATACGGCAGGGCGCTGTGTCGCCAGCATCATAAGGTCGAGAACACGTTCGCTAAGCTTGAGGACTGTCGCTGGATTGCGACCCGCTACGACCGCTGCGCTCACACCTTCTCGGCCATCTGCATCTCGGCTACCGTCGCCTTCTACGTTGAATAACGAGTCCTGAGGCTAGTGTTCTGTCACTGACGAGTGATTCCGAAATCCGATCCGACGTGCGATCCTGCTCTGATGGGCAAGATCGAACGCATTGAGGTTCCCGCCGCTGATCGAGATCGCTTGGAGAGCTTGGTCGGTGACCGCAACACATCCCAGAAGGTCGTCTGGCGGGCTCGGATTGTTCTGCTGGCTGGTGAGGGCCTGCGCGCTACCGAGGTCGCCGGCCGCGTCGGCACGAGCACTCTGACGGTGAGGCGCTGGCGCCGCCGCTATGCGCAGGCGGGCGTCGACGGGCTTCTCAAGGACGCCACCCGCCCGCCAGGGCGCAAGCCCCTGACGGCCGCGGTGATCCAGCGGGTTGTCGACATGACCCTGCATGAGAAGCCGCCGCGAGCGACGCAGTGGAGCGTGCGCTCGATGGCCGCTGTCACAGGCCTGTCCCACACCAGCGTGCAGCGGATCT
>NZ_VOSK01000679.1 GCF_009296175.1 Microvirga tunisiensis
GACAGCCTCGACTGGAACCCGATCATCCTGATCCTCGGCGGGCTCGCCTGCCTGATCATCCTGATCGCCATCGGCGGTGGCTTCATGATCGGCACGGCCCTTCTGTTCGCCACCACATCGGCAGCCTTCGGGCGTCGTGCGTTCCTGACGGATCTTCTGATCGGCGCGGTCATCGCCGTGTTCGTCTACCTGCTCTTCGCCAAGCTTTTGACCCTGTCCCTGCCGGCCGGGCCGCTCGAACGTCTGCTCTGAGGCCTGTCCATGGAAGCTTTCACATCCTTAGCAGGCGGCCTCGCCGTCGCCATTCAGCCGATGAACCTGCTGTTTGCGCTCATCGGCGTTCTTCTCGGCACCGCCGTCGGCGTGCTGCCCGGCATCGGCCCGGCGCTCACCGTGGCGCTGCTCCTGCCGATCACCTTCAAGCTCGATCCGGCGGGATCGATCATCATGTTCGCCGGCATCTATTACGGCGGCATGTATGGCGGCTCGACCACTGCCATTCTGATCAACACGCCAGGCGAAAGCGCCTCCATGGCCACCGCCCTGGAGGGCAACCTGATGGCCAAGGCCGGCCGCGGCGGCCCGGCGCTTGCGACCTCCGCCATCGGCTCCTTCGTGGCCGGCACGATCGCCACATTGGGGCTCACGCTGCTGGCCCCCTATCTCGTGGAAATCGCCGTAAGCTTCGGTCCCGAGGATTACTTCGCCCTGATGGTTGTGGCTTTCGTAACGGTCTCGGCCACCTTCGGCGATTCCCCGGTTCGCGGCCTGACAAGCCTGTTCATCGGTCTGCTGCTCGGCCTCGTCGGGATCGACATTCTCTCCGGCCAGTCCCGCCTGAGCTTCGGCGTTCCCGAACTCTACGACAATATCGAGGTGACAACCCTGGCCGTCGGTCTCTTCGCGGTCGGCGAAGCGCTCTACGTGGCGTCCCGCCGGCATATCCACGAGGAGAAGCTCGAGCCCGTCCGCGGCTCCCTTTGGATGACCAAGGAGGACTGGAAACGCTCCTGGAAGCCTTGGCTGCGCGGGACGCTCTATGGGTTTCCGATCGGCGCCCTTCCGGCCGGCGGCGCGGAGATTCCGACATTCCTGTCCTACGCCACCGAGAAGCGCCTGACCAAGTACCCTGAAGACTTCGGCAAGGGCGCCATCGAAGGCGTCGCCGGTCCGGAAGCCGCCAACAATGCGTCCGCCGCGGGCACCCTCGTGCCTCTGCTGACCCTGGGCCTGCCGACCTCGGCCACCGCGGCCATGATGCTGGCGGGCTTTCAGCAATACGGTCTCAACCCCGGCCCTCTGCTTTTTGCGGAGCAGCCCAATCTCGTGTGGGGTCTGATCGCCAGCCTGTTCATCGCCAATGCCATGCTGCTGGTGCTGAACCTGCCGCTGGTCGGGCTCTGGGTGAAGCTGCTCGCGATTCCGCAACCCTGGCTCTATGCCGGCATCCTGGTGTTCGCCACCATGGGCACGATCGCGGCGAACCCCTCGCCGGTGGAACTCGTCATGCTGACGGTGTTCGGCGTGCTCGGCTTCCTGATGCGGCGCTTCGACTTCCCCATCGCCCCGGTCGTCGTGGGCCTGATCCTGGGGCCGATCGCGGAGAGCCAGTTGCGCCGCGCCCTCTCGATCAGTCTGGGCGACCCGATGGTGCTGTTGCAGAGCCCGATCTCGGCAACGCTGCTTGGCATCGCGGTGATCGCCCTGATCCTGCCCTTCTTCCTGAAAGGCCTGGGACGCTTCAAGGCGGTCGAGGA
>NZ_VOSK01000680.1 GCF_009296175.1 Microvirga tunisiensis
ATGCGTTTGCCCGGCAAATGCGGCTCCATCCGATCCCACTGGTGATCTTTCAACATCAGACGAACTCCGCTCACCCAAGCCTCCGCGCCCAAAAGGAGCTTGAATCAGATTTGCGAGTCCGTCGAAAGCCTGAATGTCAACGCGCTCTAAGACCATCTCAGGATCTGTGATCCTGAACAGCTGCTCCAGCGTCATGCCCATTGAAAGGCCATACCGCAGCATCTTCGCCCGGTCGGCTTCGAGCATGTCCTGGTCAGCCCGTTCAGGTCGGGCATCGATCAGGCGTTTATCATCCTCCCGACTGACCAGACAGATTGCCGACGACCTGTGGCTGATCGAATACTACGGCTTCAAGTGGCGTGCCGTCGTTCCGCATTGCGTGCTCGGCAAAGCAGGAGAAGCCAGGTGGCAGGATCGTCTCAGGCCTCGCCACATCGATAAAGATGTGCTTCGCGTTTTCTGGTTTGATGTCGAACCAGTTCGGATCATCAAAGGTGCCCGCGTACACACCGCACACTTCGGCAAATCTCTCGAAAGTCAGATAAAGTTTCGTCCCACATGCCGCGCAGAAGTGAATGTGGACAAGCTTGCCGCTACCTCCGGAACAGTGCTCATAGACGGCTGGGGAGCCCTTTGTGACTTGAAGATCAGCCTCGTGGAAGATTCGCTCTACCATGTAGGCCGCGCCGGTCGCGCGTTGGCAGAACTTGCAGTGGCAGATCGTAACGCGAAGTGGGTCGTTCTTGATCGTGTATCTCACCGCCTCACAGAGACATCCACCCTCATGAACAGCCATGGTTCTCCTCTTCGGCAGACGGCCCACCCAGCCTGATCAGCGCCTCTTCGACACTCACAGATTGCAGCAGGAGAGTTCCAAGAACCCCTCCCCTCTCCATCAGTGGTGATCGGTGTCAGAAGGCTGGTCAGCCAGCCTCTTGATCTCCAAGATCGCAGCGACCAGGAAGGCGGAAAACACAAGGAACATCATGATAGTCGGGAGCATCCCTTCCTGTACTCCTGGGTTCATCCCGACCAATGGGATCGTCAACAGAAGTGGGATGCCAAGGGTGATCGCAGCAAGAAGGTAAATCGGGTTCGTCGGCTCCTTAGACGAGCGAGCCTTGTGAGCCTGACGCACGGGGGTGTCCTGTGCCAGAGCCTTGATCTTGGTTGAGGCATCCAGCAGACCCAGACCTGACACGTTCAACGCTTGCTGCTCCATGACGATCCTCCCGTGATTTGTGCTTTGCAGAAGTGTGTCGAGCAACTCCAGGCTTCGCAAGTACGTCAACGAACCGGAGCCAAAGCAAAGGGGGTATTGCCCCTCAGTCTTGAGCCCCTTTGGCTTCAGCCGCCGTCCATAACCCAAAGATCACATCCGGATCGGTGATCCGGAACAGCTCTTCCTCCGTCATACCCCTAGCCGTTCCTATTCACCAGAGTTTGTTTCGGGGCCTATTTGGTAGCGCGGGCGTGCCGATCCGCTGCGTTTCTTTCACCGCGGCAAGGTCTGGAACGTGGGGAACGCGTTGGCAGGGACGGGATGGGATGACCGGGGCGATGGCAGCCCCGGCGCTCAGGGCGAGGCCGCCCGGGGCTGGGGTGCCAGAGCGCTCGCAAGACGGCGGACGAGATCCGCTTCCGGACAGCACGAGGCAAAGGCCAGTCGGATGCGGCTGGTGGTTTCCTGCACCCGCACGGCGATCTTGAGCAGGCGCAACCGCAGCGTTGCGAACTCCGCCCGGGCGAGAT
>NZ_VOSK01000681.1 GCF_009296175.1 Microvirga tunisiensis
CGGAGAGAATCATCGACGATGGCGGGAGCGCCTGCACGGCGAGAGCGTGGCTCAGGCCGCGACGGCAGGGCATCAGCTAGGGAATTTTCGAGGCCCACAATCAGGCAGTATTCACCGCCCTATGACACCGCGAAGCCGCGCTGCGTGAGAACCTCATAGAGCGGGATCCAGGAGACCCCGGTCGCCTCCAGGGCCACCGTGGCGACCCTGCACGGCTCAAACCAGTCGGCGAGGCGCTGCAGGTCGCCCGTGAAGGTGCCGAAGGTGCGCACCGGTTCGGGATCGCAGCGGGGCGAGACGGCCGCCACGTGCATCGTGGCGCCGATGTCGACGGCAGCCGCGTGGGAATGGACTGGGGTGAGATCCCGCGCGAGGCGGGACGGTGACGTGCGCGGCATGGCAGGCTCCTCCTGGGGCATCATCGGAGGGCGGGGCTGCGCGAAGACCTCACATTCCTAACCGGGATCGCCTGGGCGTCACCACTCTCAAGGGCGCCGCAGCCCGTGGACCATGTTCGCCATCGGGGTTGGGACCACCCCATTCCCATCGGCCGCTCCCCTCCGCAGCCGATCATAGGGCGCCCTGTTTCTCCCGCCACAGGGGATTGAAAATCCGCGCCCGTTCGCCAGCAGTATCCAATGCGAGGGAAGATCACTCTGGGCAGTGCTGACCTACAACATCCACCAATGGATTCGTCTGCGCTGGCTTCCACGATTTACCCCCGCACCGCCTGACGAGAGCAATGGGTAAGGCATTCTGGCCGAAGCGTGCATCTTTCCAGGAAGCATCTCCCACACATCGACCGTGCTCTGTCTTGCTTGCATTACGGGAGCACGGCATGGCCTGAGCTGCGCCAGTCACGCCATCAGAGAGATTTTCTCACAGGTCGTCATGCGTTGGGTTCACCGCTATGCTCCGGGGATCGAGAAGCGGGTGCGTCGATATCAGGGGCATCGGTCTGGCTCATGGCGCGTGGACGAGCCCTATGTGCGGGTCGGCGGCCGCTGGAAATATCTCTTCCGTGCCGTCGACAAGCACGGTCAGCTGATCGACTTCATGCTGTCGGACCGCCGGAATACCCGAGCAGCTTACCGCTTCTTGCAAGGCTCTGAAGACGATGAGCGACTACCCTCCTGAGACGATCACGACTGACAGACTGGCCTCGTACCCGAAGACCATCCGACGCTTACAAAGCGAGGGGCTGCTGCCGAAGAACGTCGAGCATCGGACATCGAAATATTTGAATAACATTATCGAGGCAGACCATGGCGCGCTCAAGCGCGTGATCCGGCTGACCCGCGGCTTCCAGAGGATGGAAACAGCCTACGCCACTTTGAAAGGCTTTGAGGTCACGCGGATGATCCGCCGGGGTCACTGCATCCTGCCCCGGCCAGGATTGAAGGGCTAGCCGTTCCTATTCACCAGAGTTTGTTTCGGGGCCTATTTGGTAGCGCGGGCGTGCCGATCCGCTGCGTTTCTTTCACCGCGGCAAGGTCTGGAACGTGGGGAACGCGTTGGCAGGGACGGGATGGGATGACCGGGGCGATGGCAGCCCCGGCGCTCAGGGCGAGGCCGCCCGGGGCTGGGGTGCCAGAGCGCTCGCAAGACGCCGGACGAGATCCGCTTCCGGACAGCACGAGGCAAAGGCCAGTCGGATGCGGCTGGTGGTTTCCTGCACCCGCACGGCGATCTTGAGCAGGCGCAACCGCAGCGTTGCGAACTCCGCCCGGGCGAGAT
>NZ_VOSK01000682.1 GCF_009296175.1 Microvirga tunisiensis
CATGCTGCGGGATCGGGTCGATGACGTCGGACCTCGGAACACTCGGCCTGAACCACCGATCAAAACCATGTGCACGGCGGAAATTTCGCTCAGCATAATCGACGCGATCTCTGAGGTCCTGGCCCCGCCCGCCCAGCGGGAGGTCACGCTTGCTCATGTCGTGAGCATCCTCTCCCCGTTTCTGCAAGGAGGTCATGGAGCAAGCATCGTCCTGGACGCTGCAGCAGAGCCGGAGATTACCGCCAATGGCAACACCCACCTCAATCAGGCATTCGCCGCGTCATCCCGCACGCCGTCACCGACCAAAGCGCCACTGAAGGGCCGCGATCCCGGAGACCAGCACGTCCGAACCATGTCAGGTTGACCTTCAAACATCTTCGAGCCGCGGCACCATTACCTTTGCTGGGGTCGCGGTAGGCTGAGCATCACATCACTGGAACATTGTCGATCGACCGCGTCAGGGACGATGCCGCCAGCTTCTGCGACGAGGACGTACGCTGCCTGACCATGGTCGCCCCCTTGGCGGCCAGACCATCCGCCGCCATCGCATCCTGAGCATGGATGGTCCGCAGCTGATCGAGGAGCAACGGAGACCGGAGAAAGTGCCCGACGAGGAGAGGACCGGCCCCGCCCGGCAGCCGCATGCCAAACTCGATGGGATTGTCGGGGAAAGTCCCGCAATCAAGCAGGTGCTCGAGACCATCGCGATCGTGGCACGGACGCATACCACCGTGCTTCTGCGCGGTGAAAGCGGCACCGGCAAGGAAGTCTTTGCACGGGCCATCCATGAGCTGTCGCCCCGGAGCACCAAGCCGTTCGTCAAATTGAACTGCGCCGCGCTGCCTGAAACCATGCTGGAATCAGAGCTGTTTGGGCATGAAAAGGGCGCCTTCACCGGAGCTGTCGCACAGCGCGCCGGCCGTTTCGAATTGGCGCATGGCGGAACCCTGCTCCTGGATGAAATCGGCGAGATTTCGCCTGCCTTTCAAGCCAAGCTGCTGCGCGTCCTGCAGGAAGGCGAACTGGAGCGCGTCGGCGGCACCAGAACGCTAAAGGTCGATGTCCGGCTCATCTGCGCCACCAACAAGGACCTCGAGACGGCTGTCGTCCATGGCGAGTTCCGGGCCGACCTGTATTACCGCATCAGTGTGGTGCCCCTGATCCTGCCCCCGCTCAGAGACCGACCCGGCGATATTCCACGCCTGGCGCAAGCCGTCCTCGACCGGTTCAACCGGGAGAACCAGCGCGAGCTCGCCTTTGCGCCATCGGCGCTTGAGGTGCTCTCGCAATGCGACTTCCCGGGGAATGTGCGGGAGCTGGAAAACTGCGTGCGAAGGACGGCGACACTGGCGCGGTCAAGGACGATCGCTCGATCGGATTTCGCCTGCCAGAACAGCCAGTGCCTTTCTTCGCTGCTCGGGAGCGGCGCCGCCCGTCCGCAGGGCGGCAAGGCCACCGGCGCGCTCGCCCGGGGCGCCATGATGCCGGCAGGATCGCCGCCGGCCAGGCGCATCGGCGCCTCGGAGGGTGACGGGCCGGCCGCCAAGGCCGGCGATCCGACCGATCCCGCTTGGCCCGCACTAGGCCCGCGTCTGGTGGAACGCGACCGGCTGATCGACGCGATGGAGAAGGCCGGCTGGGTTCAGGCCAAGGCGGCTCGTATCCTGGGCCTCACGCCGCGGCAGGTCGGCTATGCCCTGCGCCGGCATGGGATCAAGCTGAAACAGTTCTAAAC
>NZ_VOSK01000683.1 GCF_009296175.1 Microvirga tunisiensis
CGCTGGCTTGGGTGCATCGGCGCGGATCCCGCACCCGATCCGAAGCGCCCAAATCCCCATAGATGAGCGCGGCACTCGCGGCGCCCAACCGTTCCGCGGGTTCCTTCCCTGGAGGCTTCCGGACGCCGGCCCCGGTGCACGTGGTTGCGTCTGCGACGGGCCGGCATCCGAAACCCTACACAGAAGCGGTCCCTCCGCGCAGCGAACGGCTCGTTAGGTGCAGCATCAAAGAGCTGTGCGGAGCAATCCCATTGCCAGACCGGCAGGCGCGATGGCCGTCATGCCTGTCTCTCACGTACCAAAGCGCCAGACGAAGTTCGCTTTCAGCGCATGCTGCTGGGCCTGTGAGCCGATCTGCCCCTCGTAGGCTACACTCAGGCTAATGGCTTGGCTCGCCTGCCACTCAAGGCCAGCTTCGACCATCAAGGCATCCCGATTCACCGGTGTCCCGGACACCATGAAGGTGGACACGTCATTGCCGAAGGCCAGCAACGCCGATGGCACTACATCGCCATAAGCATGGTGCCAGCCCAGCAATCCACGAACCGTGAGCGGCACCTCTTCACCCAGGCGTGTCTCCGCCCGTAAACCCAAAGTGGTGGTACCGAGATCCTGATGCTGCGCAAATCCGGTCAGAGCTGCCGCTCCACCGCTCTCCTGGAACGCATCGGTGTGCACGCGCAGGAGCGAGGCACCAACAAACGGCTCCAACTGCACATCACCTAAATCGAGGCGGTAGCCCACCTCCGCAAAGGCCTGAGCGGTCCAGCCGCTGTAAGAGGCACTCACTGCCTCGGCAAAGCCTGAGAATTGCACCGTGCGCTGAAGATCAATGTCGTGCGCAGCAAATGAGGTGCCCAGCCGAAGGCTGAGACTACCCCACGACGCGCTGCCGTAGAGCGCTCCGAAGACACTCTCATTGGAGCCGAACGAGAGGCGGGTGTCCACGTCAACGGTCGCGCGGGTGAAGCCTCCTGCGAGGCCGAAACGGTAGGATTGATCGAGTTTGGCTTCAGCGCCCAGGATGAACCCGCTGGTAGAGGTGTCGAGACCAGCTGCAGTGGCGCTGCCGTCCAGCTTACCCCAGGAGCCAAAGCCCTCGCCCCATAGGATAAAGTGGCGCGGGTCGAGGCTGCGCACGGGTACGTCTACCGTCTGGGAAGCCGCCCCGGGCAGATCCGCCGCAAAGGCTGCAGGGTAGACGTCCTGAACAAGGTTGAAGGCAGAGGAGGATAGAGTGGTGCGCAGGCGGCTTGCTAGGGTGGTCTGGATCAGGCTGGCTCCAGTATAGGCCGTAGTAGAAGCCGATGCATGCGCCTCGCCGGACAGGGCATCGAACGCCTGGCGAGCACCTACCTCGCTCTGGCCGATAACTGCCTGGAATAGTGGGCTGCCTAAGCCGAGCGCCCCTATCGCATCAGCCACATTCAATTGATTGGAGGTCACGGCCGCTGAATGGAGAGCTCCCGTTTGTACCAGAGTGAGGCTGACGGTGTTGGTGTCGTAGCTGAGCCAGGGTGACAAAAAGGCGAAGTTGGATCTGACCCGGTCAAACTGACCAGTTACACCGCCATCGGCCGTGAGAATGCGGTAGGTAGTTGTTTGGTGGCGGAACGTTGTTGGGATCGGGTGCGTTACGCCATTGAGGAGTACACTTGGCGCTTTGACGGCCTGCGACGCCGAGCTTCTCACCGCAGGAGGACGTGATGCACTCCCTTCATCCGCA
>NZ_VOSK01000684.1 GCF_009296175.1 Microvirga tunisiensis
ATCTCCTGTACTGGAACAGCGATGGCACCCGCATGACCCGGGCCGCCCATAGCTGGTATCTGCGCAACACCTATGTGGAGAACAATCTGATCGAGCCGGGCAAGATCACGCTCAAGGACGAGGCGATTGATCTGAGCAGCATTCGTCAGGACACCTATGCCGTGGGGGCAGAAAAAGACCACATCGTGCCCTGGGACGCCGCCTGGCGCGTCACACAGCTGTTTGGCGGTGACGTGCGGTTCGTGCGGGCCTCCAGCGGCCATATCGCCGGGATCGTCAATCCTCCCGGTGGCAAAGGCGCCTACTGGACCAAAGAGGCCGGTGATGCGCCGGCCACCACCCCCGAGCAGTGGCTGCAGAGTGCGACGCGCCACGAGGGGAGCTGGTGGCCGGACTGGACGGCATGGCTTTCTGCTCGCTCGGGCCGGAAAAGCGCGCCACCACGCATGGGCAGTTCGAAATACCCACCGCTGCAGGACGCGCCAGGCACTTATGTGATGGAAAAGTAGAATGGCTGAGGCCAATCCGAGTAGCAATCGTACCGCGTAGCCCGGTTTAGTTGACCTCAGTAGCAATATACGCGACCACCGTTCGGCAGCCCATCCGTTGATGCTGGAGCAGGATGTCAGATGAAGATCACCATGGATGTTGAGTGCACGCCTGAAGAGGCACGGGCCTTTCTGGGGCTGCCGGACGTGAAGCCGATGCAAGAGCAACTCATGCGAGAGGTGCAGGACCGCATGACCGCGAACATCCGGGCGATGGAGCCTGAAGCCATGCTGAGAACCTGGCTTCCGGCGACCCTGAAAGGGTTCGAGCAGATGCAGGAGATCTTCATGTCGCAAATGACCGGGACCAAACGAGAGTGAGTGACCGCGAGAGGCTCAGCTGCACCGGTCGGACCCTAAAGCTTTCTGCCCTTGACGAAAGTCTGCAGACGTTGACACCGGTCGGACGGGCTCGCCCTGGGGGATCTGCTATCCGTCCGACCGATCAGCGGGTCGGCTAGTCGCCCGCCGCCAATGATTTCTTGCGCGAGGAGGACCGTCTGCGGTCCTTGCTGCTCTCACTATTGCCGCGCTCCTCGCCCGACGGGCCGCCGAATGCGCTCGTCATGACTTCGCCGGCGGCTCCGATCGCAGCCGCTGCAACCTCCAGCGGAGCAGCGACGATCTCAGCGCCAAGGCTTCCCGCAGCCGATACGGCCTCCCTACCCTGCTGCGTCTCGCTGCTCTGTCTCTGCTCATCGCCCTGCGGCTTTTCAAGCACGTTCGCGACCGCCCTGAGGGCCTCCGCCATTACCGCGCGTGCTTGCGGGGAGGTGAGCGTTGTCTCAAGACTCGAGAGCCACACCATCGGGTTCAGCACGCTGCCCTGCGAGCGGGATGCGGAGCGGGCTGATGTCGTGGAACGGGACTTTGATGCACCGGAGGTCGAGCGTACCGCCGGGCGCGATCCTGCGGAGGAGCGTGCCTTCGTAGGGACAGCCTGGGACTTCCTTGCAGACCGGGAGCCGGCCATTGCTTTGGGCTGTGCGCGCTTGGAAGCGCCAACTTCCTTCTTGGTGGCAGAGCGGGAGGCAGATTTCGACGCTGTCTTCTCCGGCGCCTTCCGGCTCCTGCTGGGTTGTGAAGTCCTATCCTTCTGTTTCTTCGCCATAGTCATTCCTTCGTCTGCTGGGGCCGGAAGCCGGCCGTGCCGAGGAACAGTGGTCCTCAAACAT
>NZ_VOSK01000685.1 GCF_009296175.1 Microvirga tunisiensis
TGCGGATGAAGGGAGTGCATCACGTCCTCCTGCGGTGAGAAGCTCGGCGTCGCAGGCCGTCAAAGCGCCAAGTGTACTCCTCAATGGCGTAACGCACCCGATCCCAACAACGTTCCGCCACCAAACAGTTAACAGACAATGAATCACGGCGAATCGCCGGGCAAGTTTCGCATTCCCGCAACGGACATTTTTTCGCAGCCCTGCGTTGCCCGCCCATGGCGTCGCAGGACAGAGCGGCGCAAAAGAAGAGCGGCGCAAAAGAAAGGACATGTCAGATGGAAGAGCCGCGCAAGGATCTGCTGATGCAGGTCGATGGAATGACCTGCCAGGGTTGTGTCACTTCAGTCACCAAGGCGATCCAGCGTCTCGATCCGGGCGCCAGGGTCGAGGTGGATTTGGAGCATGGGCGCGTCCATGTCGCGACCACGGCGCAGAGCGTCGAGGTGGCGCGCGCCCTCGATGCGGCCGGCTATGAGGCCCGCGCCATGACCGGATGAGTCGAGGGCTGCGCCCGGCTCCAGGGCTTCGCCCGAAGTTCTTTTTTCCGGCGCCTGGATAGGAAAGGAGCATCGGCCCCAAAAGTGGATTCCACTTTTGGGGCCGATGCTTTAGGTTCCCTTCCGCCAGCTATTTTCGGGGACCATAATGACTGCCCAAACCTCCAGAGCCGCCAACGACCTCATCGCACCCAACGACCTGGATGCCTGGTGGCTTCCGTTCACGGCCAACCGTTCCTTCAAGCAGCGCCCCCTGATGATCGCCCGCGCCAAGGGCATGTACTACTACACCCCGGACGGTCGAGAGGTGATCGACGGCGCCGCCGGCCTCTGGTGCTGCAATGCCGGCCATAACCGGGACGAGATCACGCAGGCGATCCAGGCTCAGGCGCAGGAGCTCGACTACTCACCCGCCTTCCAGTTCGGCCATGCGGGCGGCTTCGCCCTCGCCTCGCGCCTCGCCCAGCTCGCGCCGGGCGACTTGAACCACGTCTTCTTCTGCAACTCCGGCTCCGAGGCGGTGGACACGGCCCTCAAGGTCGCTCTCGCCTATTGGAACGTGAAGGGCCAGGGCAGCAAGACGCGGCTCATCGGCCGCGAGCGCGGCTATCACGGTGTCGGCTTCGGCGGCATCTCCGTGGGCGGCATCGTCAAGAACCGCCAGTTCTTCGGCTCGCTGCTGGCGGGCGTCGACCACCTGCCCCACACCTACAACCGCGCCGAGCAGGCCTTCTCCCGGGGCGAGCCGGAATGGGGCGCGCATCTCGCCGACGAGCTGGAGCGGATCGTGGCTCTCCACGACGCCTCGACCATCGCGGCCGTGATCGTCGAGCCGATGGCAGGCTCCACCGGCGTCCTGCCGCCGCCGAAGGGCTATCTCAAGCGCCTGCGCGAGATCTGCGACAAGCACGGCATCCTGCTCATCTTCGACGAGGTCATCTCGGGCTTCGGCCGCCTCGGCACGGCGTTTGCCGCCGAGCGCTACGGCGTGGTGCCCGACATGATCACCTTCGCCAAGGGCGTGAATTCCGGCACCGTGCCCATGGGCGGCGTGCTGGTGCGCGAGGACCTCTACGACACCTTCATGAACGGCCCGAAGTCTCTTTCATAATGCAGCCTTTCTTCAGATCCCCGGGAGGCGGATCATCTTAATGTCCTGATAATTCTCATAGTTCTTCGGCCTGCGGGCGATGACCGCCTGCACTCCTTGGCGAACGGCCTC
>NZ_VOSK01000686.1 GCF_009296175.1 Microvirga tunisiensis
GTGATCGGGGCAGTTTGGGGGGCGAGCGATTCCCTCAGAAGAGTATCTGTGATTCAACAGATGCATGTCGGCGCCATCCTCTGATTCCGCCAAGCCCCTGTCCCAGAAGGCGATGCGCCAACTGGTCTCGGATTTGGCCGGCAAGATCGATCGCCTGGAGCAAGAGGTCGAGCAACTGCGCCTCGACAACAGCAACCTGCGCCTCGACAACAAAGCCCTGAAGGACGAGATCGCCCGGCTCAAGAACCTGCCGCCGCGCCCGCCGTTCAAGCCCTCCGGCATGGAGAAGGCCACCCAGCTGCGCCCTGCCGATCCGGGCCGCCGCCCCGGACGCGGGGCCAAACGGGATCGGGTCACCCGCGAGGTGACGATCCGGGTGGAGGCTCCGCCTGGCTCGCGCTTCAAAGGCTACAAGATGGTCACCCGACGGGAGCTGATCGTCGCTGCCGAGGTGGTGCGCTACAAGCGCGAGCGCTGGCTCACACCCGAGGGCCAGACCATCATCGCGCCCTTGCCAGAGGGGATCGTGGGCGGGTTCGGGCCCGGCGTGCGCCGGTTCTGCCTGGCTCTGCACACGCAAGGCCAGGTGACTACCGAGCGCCTCACCGATCTGCTGAACGGCATCGGCCTGTCGATCTCCAAGCGCGAGGTCGTGCGCCTGCTCACCTCGGATCTGGAGCCGTTCGCGCAGGAAGACCACGCGGTCCTGCAGGCGGGCCTGAACTCCTCGCCGTACATCACCGTCGACGATACCGGCGCGCGCCATGCCCGCCGCCCCGGAGTGACCACGCAGATCGGCGGCGAGCGCTTTTGCGTCTTCCGCACCAGCCGATCAAAATCGCGCCTGAACTTCCTGTCACTGCTGCGGGGTGGTTGCGAGGACTACGTCGTCAACGAGGCCGCGCTGGACTACCTGCGCCGGCAGCCGGTCGAGGCCGCCGTGATCGCGCGGCTGGCGGCGCATCCAGACCAGGTGTTCGCGTCGCAAATGGAGTGGTGGCTGCATCTATTGCAGTGCTCGATCAACATCTTCGACCGGCCGCTGCTGCAGTCGCTGAACGAAGCCGCCACCTGGGGTGCGCTCCGGCATCACGGGCTGATGCAGAACACCGTCGTGGTCTCCGATGATGCCGGCCAGTTCCGCATCGGCCAGCACGCGCTGTGCTGGGTTCATGCCGAGCGGCACCTGCAGAAGCTGATGCCGGGCTCGCCCAAGCAGGTGAAAGCAGTGGAGCTGGTCCGCGAGGCGATCTGGTGTTTCTATCGCAGTCTGAAGCTGTGGAAGCAAAGCCCCTCACCGGGCGGGGAGAGGGCCTTTAGGCGGCAGTTCGACAAGATCTTTGGCCTGCACACGGGCTACAAGGAACTCGATGAGTTGCTGGCTCGCCTGGCGCGGCGCAAGGGCGAGTTGCTGCGGGTGCTCGAGCGCCCGGAGATCCCGCTGCATACGAATGCCTCCGAGAACGACCTGCGCGCCTGTGTGATCAAGCGCAAGATCTCCGGCGGTACGATGAGTGCGGATGGCCGTGTGGCAAGGGACGTGATGCTGGGCTTGCTGAAGACCTGTCGCAAGCTCGGGCTGTCGTTCTTCGACTATCTTGGGGATCGCCTCGGGCTGAATGGGGATCAGCCGAAGATCCCACCGCTCGCAGTTCTTGTGACTCAAGCCTAAGGCGGGTTCGCCCCCCAAACTGCCCCGATTAC
>NZ_VOSK01000687.1 GCF_009296175.1 Microvirga tunisiensis
GTAACTGGGGCATTTTAGGGGGCGAGGGATTCCTCCCTTCGGGCATTCATGATTCAATCCCGGCATGACCTCGCCTGATCGTTCCAACAAGCCGCTGTCCTCGACAGCCCTGCGCGAGCTGGTCTCGGATCTGGCCGGCAAGATTGATCGACTGGAGCACGAGGTCGAGCAGCTGCGCCTCGCCAACAGCAACCTGCGCCTCGACAACCAGGCCCTGAAGGATGAGATCGCCCGACTCAAGAACCTGCCGCCGCGCCCGCCCTTTAAACCCTCCGGCATGGAGAAAGCCACCCAGCCGCGACCCACGGGTCCGGGCCGGCGCCCCGGCCGTGGCGCCAAACGGGATCGGGTCACGCGCGAGGTGACGCTCCAGGCCGAAGTGCCGCCCGGCTCGCGCTTCAAAGGCTACAAGACGGTGGTGCGACGGGATCTGATCCTGACCGCCGAAGTCGTGCGCTACAAACGGGAACGGTGGGTGACGCCCGAGGGGCAGACTATCATCGCCCCGTTGCCGCTCGGCGTCACCGGCGGGTTCGGGCCTGGCGTACAACGCTTCTGCCTCGCCCTGCACACGCAAGGCCAGGTGACCACCGAGCGCCTGACCGATCTGCTGAACGGCATTGGCCTGTCGATCTCGAAGCGGGAAGTCGTGCGCCTGCTCACCTCAGATCTGGAGCTGTTCGCGCAGGAAGACCGCGCGATCCTGCAGGCGGGCCTGACCTCGTCGCCGTACATCACCGTCGATGATACGGGTGCGCGGCATGCCCGCCGTCCCGCTGTGACCACCCAGATCGGCGGTGAACGCTTTTGCGTCTTCCGCACCAGCCGATCAAAATCGCGCCTGAACTTCCTGTCGCTGCTGCGGGGTGGGTGCGAGGACTACGTCGTCAACGAGGCCGCCCTGAACTATCTGCGCCGGCAGCCGGTCGAGGCCGCCGTGATCGCCCGATTGACGAAGCTCCAGAGCAGAGTGTTCAGCTCGCAGATGGAGTGGTGGCAGCATCTGTTGCAGTGTTCGATCAACATCTTCGACCGGCCTCTGCTCCGGCTACTGGATGAAGCCGCCACCTGGGGTGCGATCCGGCATCACGGGCTGATGGACAACACGGTCGTGGTCTCTGATGATGCCGGTCAGTTCCGGGTGGCCACGCACGCTCTGTGCTGGATCCATGCCGAGCGACACCTGCAGAAGCTGATGCCGGCCTCGCCCAAGCAGGCCCAGGCGGTGGAATTGGTCCGTGAGACCATCTGGTGCTTTTACCGCGGTCTGAAGCTGTGGAAGCAAAGCCCCACACCGGGTGCTGAGGCGTCCTTCCGGCGCCAGTTCAACCGGATCTTTGGCCTGCGTACGGGCTACAAGGATCTTGATGAGCTGCTCGCCCGTCTGGCCCGGCGGAAAGATGAACTGCTGCGGGTGCTCGAACGGCCGGAGATCCCGCTGCACACCAACGCCTCCGAGAACGACCTGCGCGCCTGGGTGATCAAGCGCAAGATCTCCGGTGGCACGATGAGTGCCGATGGCCGGGTGGCCCGGGATGTGATGCTGGGGCTCTCAAAGACCTGCCGCAAACTCGGGCTGTCGTTCTTCGACTATCTTGGCGACCGGCTCGGCCTGAATGGGGATCAGCCGAGAATTCCGCCCCTTGCCGACCTCGTCATCCGGTCAGCCTAAGGCCCACCGTCCCCCAAACTGCCCCGATGAC
>NZ_VOSK01000688.1 GCF_009296175.1 Microvirga tunisiensis
ACCTCCATGACCGCGCCGGAGCCGAACTCCTGCTGGAGGGTCTGCAGAATCTGTTTCCGGCCATTGAGTTGATGTGGGCCGACACGGCTTATCGTGGGCTGAAGGACTGGCTCCAGAAGGCCCTGAGCTGGAGATTATCCATCCCGCAGCATTGGTGGAGCGGCGGAACCTGGATGCGGGCTGACGCGGAGCCGCCGACGCGACCGAGTGGCTTCCAGGTGCTCGCACGCAGGTGGGTTGTCGAGCGGACCATCGGTTGGCTCACCACCAACCGGCGGCTCGCCAAGGACTACGAACGCTTGGTCGAGACCGGTGAAATGCTGCTCTATCTCGCCATGAGCCGCATCCTGCTGCGTCGCCTCACGCGAAAGGAAAGATAATTGCTCACCAGCCTCTAGTTGAACGCCTGCCTCTCACCCAGCTAGAGGGCAGCGCCATGACCGACGGGCGGCTATAGGCGATCTTCGACGCGGCCGAATACCTGTCGTCGGATGATGAGTTATGACCGGATCTCGTGGCAACTGCCGAGCAGGCTTATGGAGTGGAACGGGCTGCGGAGATCCTGGCGTCAGTGAATTGATGGGATCAGGCCGCGATGCTGTCGGCCTGTTCCATGCAATGTTGTCAGCTATGGCGGCGCGGTTTGGCTGCCGCAGCAGCGAAACGGGCGTCCGCCTCTTGCTCGGTAACGTAGATGTAGCCCTTCTCGGCCATGCACCCCTTCGCTACATCCAGGCGTTGTCACGTTAACTGCCGCCAAGCGCGCTGAGGCTGATTTGTCTACCGGACAGGCTCAAGCAGCAATGTTGGCCACAGCTTTCCATTCCGCCATGGCGTTGAGGCGGTGCAGATGGGTGGCAGGGGCGGAGCGGGGTGGAACGAAGAGATTGCGGACGGCCGAGAACACGCTGACGAACCGCTGCAGGTACCTGGGCGCTCGAAAGCCTTGCATCGCCCGCTCGCGTCGCCGGAACGGCAGATGCGAATTCTCCGCCCGATTGTTAAGCCCCTTGTGCGAGCGGTGTTCGACGTCCGGCATGATCTGACGCCGGGCGGACGCGTAGGAGCCGAGCTTGTCGGAGATCATCCGTCGTGGAGGGCAGCCCTGCTTCCGCAACAGACGCGTCAGCAAGCGCTTGGCCGCCTTGGTGTTGCGGCGGGTCTGGACAATCTCATCGAGCACATAGCCGTCCTGGTCAACCGCCCGCCACAGCCAGTGCTTCTGGCCCGCGATCGTGACCACGACCTCATCGAGGTGCCAGATGTCGCGGCGGCTCGGCGCCTTGCGCCTGAGGCGGCGGGTGTACGCCGGCCCGAACTTCAGCGCCCACCGGCGGACCGTCTCATACGAAACGAGGATGCCGCGCTCGAGCAGCATCTCCTCGACCAGCCGCAGGCTCAGAGGAAACCGGAAGTACAACCAGACCGCATGGGCGATGATCTCAGGCGGAAAGCGATGGCGTTTGTAGCTGACGGGCTTGCTCATGCCGGACCATCTACACCGCTCGATCTCATCTCCAGGTTAACGTGACAACACCGGCTATCAACCCGTCTATGTCAGGCGACACAGAGAACTCTGATGTTCGTTGTCAATGAGCTTGGACGTGGGAGTGCGATCCCAGGGCGGGAGCCGGGTGTGGCAGGATGGAGCGATTGCGCAGGGCTGGCGGCAGAGCCGTCAAGACGACGGTTGAGCAAA
>NZ_VOSK01000068.1 GCF_009296175.1 Microvirga tunisiensis
CAGGCGCCCACCGTCGAAAGCAGCGGTGATCTTCTTGCGGCCAACGGCTGGAAACGGGAAGGTGGCAGGTGTATCGTCCGGCATGGCGAGTGTGGCACAGGGCAATTGGTGGCAGGGATTAGTCTCAACAACCAAATCCTACGCTGCTTCAAGTGCTTAAGCTACACTCGCCAGCCTTCATCAACCTTCCCATGCATAAGAACGGCTAAAGCCCTGTTCTGGTCAGGGGTGATCCGCCCAAGGCGGTCGTCGGCCAGACCGAACTTCTTCAGCTGCTGCCCACAACTGCAATCGCGTTCTGATCAACTGCCGGGTAGCGGGCCAGCGTGTCGTAGGCCGCAGGCACGTCACTCAGGTTGTCCGCGCGCGTGACCGTCTCCTTCTGCGCTTCGGTTCCGGCATAGCCTCGGAAATCGACTTGCGATCACACAAAGAAGAGCATTCGCCGGCGAAACTAATCAAGAGGAGGATGAGGACTAGATCTCTCTAGGGCGCCTGAATGTCATGGGCCTAAAAGACCTAAGCTCGCAGCATTACTCCCGTCAGGCGGCGCCGAGCCTCGTGCCATCCTCCGGATCGTGTCCATCACGTGAAACTTTGAGGCCAAGCGAGGATCAGCATGGCCACGTTCATCGGCAACCACACTCAGCGGCACGCCAACCTGAATCCCCCTATGCGGCAATTCCTGCTCACGGGAGTGTACAGCCAATCATTTCGGGTATGCTGCCCTGGTGCTGCCCACGATCCGCAGGGTGATTACCAGCTAAGTGAGAAATCCAAGAAGGTTAGAACCTTCAAGGGGTTTGGCTGGTGCTGCCAGAGAGGATCGAACTCTCGACCTCTCCCTTACCAAGGGAGTGCTCTACCACTGAGCTACGGCAGCGCGCCAACGGGGAGGGCCGCTTACTGCCACAGGGCAGCCCTCCATGCAAGCTTGAAAATGATCTTTATTCGGCCGCCTGGACTTTCCGCTCCAGGGGGAGCCTGAGCGCAGTCCAGACCTCCACTAGGGCGGCGGCGAGGGCGTCGATGTGGGCGTTCGAGTGGAAGGGGCCAGGAGTGATGCGCAGACGCTCGGTGCCACGGGGCACGGTGGGGTAGTTGATCGGCTGAATATAGATGCCGTGCTTGTTCAACAGCCGGTCCGAGGCTGCCTTGCAGGCTTCCGCATCTCCCACCATCACCGGTACGATATGCGTGACCGTGTCGAGGACAGGCAGGCCGACGCCGCTGAGCACCGCTTTGGTGCGGGCCACTTGACGCTGCTGCTGCTGGCGTTCGGTGGACGATTCCTTGAGGTGCCGGATGGATGCCGTGGCGGCTGCCGCGACGGCCGGCGGCAGGGCGGTGGTGAAGATGAAGCCTGGGGCGAAGCTGCGGATGGCGTCCATCACGGCCCTGGTGCCGGTCAGATAACCGCCCATGACCCCGAAGGCCTTGCCCAGCGTGCCCTCGATCACGTCGATCCGGTGCATCGCGCCCTCGCGCTCGGCAATGCCGGCGCCGCGAGGGCCGTACATGCCCACCGCATGAACCTCGTCGATATAGGTCATGGCGCCATAGCGCTCAGCCAGATCGCAGATGGCATGGACCGGGGAGATGTCGCCATCCATGGAATACACGCTCTCGAACACGATCAGCTTGGGTCGATCACCGGCCGCCTGGAGCAGCTCTTCCAGGTGGACGAGATCGTTGTGGCGGAAGATCGCCTTGTCGCAGCCGGACTGACGCACGCCCTCAATCATCGAATTGTGGTTGAGCGCGTCCGACAGGATCAGGCAGTTCGGGATCAGCTTGGCGAGCGTCGAGATGCCGGTCTGGTTCGAGACGTAGCCCGAGGTGAAGACCAGCGCCGCCTCCTTGCCGTGCAGGTCGGCGAGTTCGGCCTCGAGCGCCACGATGGGATTGCTGTTGCCGGAGATGTTGCGGGTGCCGCCGGCTCCAGTGCCAAGGCGCCAGGCGGCTTCGACCATGGCGCGGGTGACGTCCCGGTTCTGGCCCATGCCGAGATAGTCGTTGGAGCACCAGACGGTGATGGGACAGGGGCCCTCCGGAGAGTGCCAGATCGCCTGGGGATAACGGCCGGCCAGCCGCTCAATATCGGCAAAAACGCGGTAGCGCCGCTCGGCCTGGAGGCGCTCGAGGGCTGACGTGAAGAAGTTCTGATATTCCATCATCTCACCGGGTGGGCAACGCAATGCCCGAGGATACTGGACCTATTATGCCAGATCACATTGATCCGGGTCAAAGTCCTGCAACTGTGATATTGCGGTTGAGAGCCGCTTGCGAAGCCTCTATTTGATCAAGGCGACGATGGGTCGCGTGAACCATGACTGACGTGAAATCGCAAGAGAAAGCTGACCGGCTGAAGGCGGCCTTGAAAGAGAATCTTAAGCGTCGCAAGGCTCAGGCTCGGGGACGGCAGGCTGTGAAGACGTCCGGAACCGAAGCTAAGAGCTTGAGCGTTTCAGCTGAGCGCGACAAGCCGTCAGACTAGCCTGAAGGGCTCAAGGCGCGCATAGCGCATAGCTCGCTAAAAATATTGCAAGGGGAATTCGATGGATCGCATTCGCATCCGAGGCGGCGCGCCTCTCAACGGCTTGATTCCGATTTCAGGTGCCAAGAATGCGGCCCTGCCTCTCATGATCGCCAGCCTTCTGACGGAGGAGAACCTGGAGCTCGGCAATGTGCCGCGGCTCGCCGATATCTCCTCGCTCCTGCGAATCATGAGTAATTTCGGCGTCGATCACTCGATTGCCGGCCGCCGGCCCGGCCAGTCCTCGGAGACGGGGCAGACCATCCGACTCACGGCCAAGAACATCATCGACACCACGGCCCCGTACGAACTGGTCTCGACCATGCGGGCGAGCTTTTGGGTCATCGCTCCCCTGGTGGCTCGGTTCGGTCATGCCAAGGTGTCCATGCCGGGCGGCTGCGCCATCGGTACCCGGCCGGTCGACCTCCTCATCATGGCACTCGCCAAGCTGGGAGCGGCCATTGAGATCGAGGGTGGTTACGTGGTGGCGACCGCTCCTAAAGGTCTGATCGGCGCCGAGATCGATTTCCCGAAGGTGACGGTCGGCGGCACCCATGTAGCCCTGATGGCGGCGACACTTGCCCAGGGCACGACCGTGATCCGCAACGCCGCCCGCGAGCCGGAGGTGGTGGACCTGGCCGAATGCCTGATCAAGATGGGCGCCAGGATTGAAGGAGCCGGCACCTCCGAGATCGTGGTCGAGGGCGTATCCCGCCTCGGTGGGACCTCCCATGACGTCATGCCCGACCGGATCGAGACCGGCACCTATGCCATGGCGGTGGCCATGACGGGCGGAGACCTCATTCTGGACAACACCCGGCCCGAATATCTCCAGGCCGCTCTCGACGTGCTGGGCCAAGCGGGCGTGGAGGTATCCTCGACCCATGGCGGCATTCGCATCCGGCGCAACGGCAATGGCATTCAGCCGGTCGATGTGACCACCGATCCGTTCCCCGGTTTCCCGACCGATCTGCAGGCCCAGTTCATGGCCCTCATGACCCGGGCGAACGGCACGTCCCGCATCCGCGAGACGATCTTCGAAAACCGCTTCATGCACGTGCAGGAGCTCGCCCGCCTCGGCGCACAGATACGCCTCGACGGGGACAGCGCCTATGTGGATGGCGTGGCCGGCCTCAAGGGAGCGCCGGTCATGGCGACGGATCTTCGCGCCTCCGTTTCCCTGGTCATTGCGGGCCTCGTGGCTGAAGGCGAGACCACCATCAACCGGGTCTACCACCTGGATCGTGGCTTCGAGGCGCTCGAAGCCAAGCTCGCCCGTTGCGGCGCTCAGATCGAGCGCCTGAGGGGCTAAGGACAGAAGGGCCGGCATTTTCAGCCGGCCTTTTCTTTTCGAGCCATGAAGAAGAAGCCGCAGCCGAAAGGTTGCGCCAGGGCAGGGGGCTCTCTACCTAAACCTTAAAGTTCAACAATAGGTTGGTGCCCCCATGGATCTCCTGAGACTTGTCGCTTTCGATCCGGAAGATCTTGCCGTCATCTCCGCCCACTTGCAGGATTCCCTGCTCAGGGTGGGCGATATCGCCTATCTGCCCCGGGAACGGCGTTTCGCCGTTCAGACCCGCCGTTATGACTGGGAGGCGGCAACCCCCCAGCGCCGGCTGACCTGCATGCATTTCGAGAATGTCACGGGCGTGCGCGTCCGCGGCATCGACCAGACCAACAAGGATGCGGTTCTTAACCTTCTCGCCATTGCCTTCGAGGAGACCAACGCCCCATCGGGCACGGCCACCTTGATCTTTGCCGAAGGTGGCGCCATCCAGGTGGACTTGGAGTGCATCGAAATGCAGATGAAAGATACCGGTCCCGTCTGGGCTGCCGAAAGCCGCCCCTCGCACGAGGAACAGCTCCAGTCGGCGGAGCGCCTGTAATGACGCAAAGGCTCGATGCGCGGGAGCCGTCCTTCCCGCAGGCTTTCGCGGCTCTCCTCTCGGCCAAGCGGGAGGTATCGGAGGATGTGGATCAGGCCGTCCGTGCCATCATCGAGGACGTGGTGGTGCGGGGCGACGAAGCTCTGATCGATTTCACCTATCGCTTCGATGGGCTGGCGCTCCAGCCTGAAACCCTGCGCATTTCGGACGCCGAGATCGACGCCGCCGAGGCCCAGTGCCCGAAGGAGGCGCTGGAAGCTCTCGCGCTGGCAAAGGAACGCATCGAGACCTACCACCGGACGCAGCGCCCGCAGGATTCCATGACCACGGACCCGCTCGGGGTCACGCTGGGCTGGCGCTGGACCGCGATCGAATCCGTCGGGCTTTACGTGCCCGGCGGCCGGGCGAGTTATCCCTCCTCCGTCCTGATGAATGCGGTGCCGGCAAAGGTCGCAGGGGTACCCCGCATCGCCATGGTGGTGCCGACCCCGAAGGGCGAGACGAACCCGCTCGTCCTGGCGGCCGCGCGCCTCGCCGGCGTCGACGAAGTCTTTCGCGTGGGAGGCGCGCAGGCGGTGGCTGCGCTCGCCTATGGTACCGAGTCCGTGCGGCCGGTCGCCAAGATCGTCGGTCCCGGGAATGCCTATGTGGCGGCCGCCAAGCGCCGCGTCTTCGGCCAGGTCGGCATCGATATGATTGCCGGTCCCTCCGAGGTGCTGATCCTGGCGGATGCCCACGGCAATCCTGATTGGATCGCCGCCGACCTTCTGGCCCAGGCCGAGCATGACCCCGCAGCGCAGTCGATCCTCGTCACGGATAGCCCCGCTCTCGCCGATGCGGTGGAGAAGGCGGTCGAGCGCCAGCTTCAGACCCTGCCCAAGGCGGAGATCGCCGGCGCGAGCTGGCGCGATTACGGCGCCATTATCCTGATCGATCGTTTGGAGAACGCCATTCCCCTGGTGGACCGGCTTGCTCCCGAGCACCTGGAAATCGAGACGGAGAATGCAGAGGAGCTTGCCTCCAAGGTGCGAAATGCAGGTTCGATCTTCCTCGGCAGCCACACGCCTGAAGCCATCGGCGACTATGTGGGTGGTCCGAACCACGTGCTGCCCACAGCCCGGTCAGCCCGGTTCTCGTCCGGCCTGGGCGTGCTTGACTTCATGAAGCGAACCTCGATCCTGAAATGCGATGCGGACGCTCTGCGTGCGCTCGGCCCAGCGGCGATTACGCTCGGGCGATCGGAAGGGCTGGAGGGGCATGCGCGGTCGGTCGCGATCCGCCTGAATCTCTAAAGGGCGAGCGGAGGGGGGATGGCGAGCGAAGCGAAGGAGCGGACCCGGCTGGTCGCCGTCACGCTCGACGAGGCCTCCATCGGCCGCGGCAATCCCGATCAGGAGCATGAGCGAGCCATCGCCATCTATGACATTCTCGAAGAAAACACCTTCGCCCTGCCGAACTACGACGGTGGGCCTTATGCGTTGCGCATATCGCTCATCGAGAAAAAACTTTGCTTCGAGGTCACGGCACAGGACGGCGCGCATCTCGTTTCGCATCACCTGTCGCTGACGCCGTTCCGCAGAGCCATCCGCGATTACGAGATGATCTGCGACAGCTATTACCAGGCGATCCGCTCTGCCTCGCCGGCTCAAATCGAAGCCATCGATATGGGACGGCGCGGATTGCACAACGAAGCGGCCGAACTCTTGATGAAGCGCCTGGATGGCAAGCTGATCCTCGATTTCGATACGGCGCGCCGCATCTTCACATTGATCTTCGCGCTGCACTGGAAGGGCTGACGCTTGGACGAGCCCCGCTCGAAACGGATCCATTCGGTTCTGTTCGTCTGCGCCATGAATGCAGTGCGCTCCCCCATGGCGGAAGCCATTGCGCGCCATTACTTCGGCAAGTCGATTTATGTGCAATCCGCCGGCGTTCGCAAGAGCGAGACGGATGGGTTCATGGCATCGATCCTGGCCGAGATCGGGATCGATGCATCCAAGCACAAGCCGCGCACGCTCCAGGAGTTGGAGGAGTGGGAGGGGCTCAACTTCGACCTCATCATCTCCCTCTCGCCGGAGGCGCATCATGCAGCGCTGGAGCTGACGCGCACCATCGCCGCCGACGTCGAATACTGGCCGACGCCTGACCCGACGATCACGCAGGGCTCGCGCGAGCAGGTGCTCGACGCCTATCGCAATATCCGCGACGGATTGATGTACCGCATCCGCCTGCGGCTCAAGCAGAGCTCATCCAAAAGCCCTGATGATGGAGAGGGTGCCTAGGCCCACCAGGAGACCGACGATGTCGATCCGCGTCACGGCCATCGCCACGATGGCCGCACTGAGGGCAATGATCGCGGGCGGACCATTGTCGATCACCACCGGCAGGATCGTTGCCAGGATGATGGAGCCGGGCAGGGCGCGCAGGCCCCGCTCGATGCGCGGCGTAAGCCGGACCCGACTCATGACCACGACCCCTGCGATGCGGCACAGGAACGTCACCAGGGTCATGGCGGCAATGGCGATAACGGATCCCCATGGGCTCGCGATGACGGCACCGAGAGAGCTCATTCGATCAGCATCCCGGCTGCGACCCCGGCCAAAGCGCCGGCGATGATGAAGACATAGCCGGGCACGAGGGCATGGACGACGAGGGAGACCAAGCCGGCCACGAGCCAGGGCAGGGCGAGCTTTGCGCCCTTCCACAGGGGCACGAGCATGACGCCGAAAAAGATCGGCATGACGAGATCGAGGCCGAAGCGCCTCGGCTCCGGCACGAGGGCGCCGGCGAAGAAGCCGGTGAGCGTTGCGACGAGCCAGACCAGCCAGAGGATGATTCCGCACCCCAAAAGCACACCCACATCGCGGCCGCCCTCGCTGTGATAGCGGGTGCCGACAAGCCAGCCCGCTTCGGTGAGGAGAAAGAGATTGAGGGCAGTGCGGGCGAGCGGCTCATCCTTGAGCCAGGGCTGAAGGGTGGCGCCAAGAAGGATCATGCGCGCATTCACGACGGCGGTGACGGTCATGATCGTGAGGATCGTCGAAGGCGTCCAGACCTGCTGCCAGATTTCGAGCCCGACCATCTGGGAGGCACCGGCATAGACGAAGGCGGAGAGGCCGAGTGTTTCGCCGAGCGACAGGCCCTTCTGGGCCGCTGCCGTGCCGAAGGCCACGGCAAACATGATGAAGCCCGGAAAGGCGGGCAAGGCGGCACGGGCGCCGTGCCGAAGACCTGCAGTGGAAAAATGAGGGCGGAGAGCGGGGGACATGAGCGTCACGCTCTGTGCCGTCCCGCATCCCCGCCGTCAATTGGAGATTAGTGTCTTGTGGGCGAAGGAGCCATGCTCTAGCCGACGGTGCCGTTGACCATCGGGTAGATCTCGAGGAATCCTTCGTAGATCATCTTGAGCGACACGTAGAGGATGATCGCCAAGCCGACGTACGCGATCCAGCGGTAGCGCTGGAGCAGGCGGGCGATAAACGAGGCTGCAATACCCATGAGGGCGATCGACAGAAGCAGACCGAACGCGAGGATGTAGGGGTGCTCGCGTGCGGCGCCGGCCACCGCGAGCACGTTGTCGAGGGACATCGACACGTCGGCGATGATGATCTGCCAGGCAGCCTGGGCGAAGGTCTTGCGCGGGACGCCTCCGGCAATGGTGCCGTCCTCGTTGATGTCTCGACCCTCCAGAGCCTCCTCTGCTGCATGCTGCTCGGCCTCATGGCCGGTACGCAGTTCTCGCCACATCTTCCAGCAGACCCAGAGCAGTAGGATACCACCGGCAAGGAGAAGGCCCACGATCTGGAGGAGCTGGGTCGTGATCAGTGCGAAAATGATACGCAGGACGGTGGCGGCCAGGACGCCGAGCAGGATCGCCTTGTTGCGCTGCTCCTTGGGAAGACCGGCGGCGGCCAGGCCGATGACGATGGCATTGTCGCCGGCGAGTGCGAGATCGATGCCCACGACCATCAGAAAGGCGACGACCTCGGGTCCGAAAAACTGCGAGAGTTCAAACATGCAGTGCCTCATATGTCGGGTTGGGAGCAGCGCATGCGAAACGTTCAAAAAGACGCATCTGGCACTGGCCTGGTCCGGAATTCCTCGGACCGGGAGCCGAAATGCAGGCAAAACCGTCTTTTTGAACGAACCCAGGCCGCCCTGGTTTTCATCCAGTCCGACATCGCCGCTCCCATTCTAAGAGCGACCAGAGGGGCCCGGCCTGGCTACAGGGGTCCATCTAGACAAGATGCCGCGGAGGATCAAGTGATCTCCCGCGGGGCTCTGGCTACTGTCCTATAGTTTAATAGACGTTTTCTCAGGGCTGTTCATTCGAACAGGTCTTGTTGAGAAGCATTCTCTGCAGGACATCAGAAGCTTGATCCAGGCTGCGGCCTCGGGCCATATCGGTCTCAATAACCTTGGGCGCGGGATGCGCCTGCTGGGAGGTCGTCCATGTCTGTTCTCCATGAAGGCTCCGAGCCTCCGCGGCACCGCGGACCGGTGCGTGCCCCGCAAAGCTTGGCTGGTGGCCTGCTTCTCATCGCACTAGCCGCTCTGGCGCTCTGGCTGACGCAGGATCTCGACCAGGGCACGCTTAACGCCATGGGCCCGGCCATGCTGCCGCGCTGGCTCGCCATCGGAGTCGGCCTGTCCGGCTTGGCCCTGCTGGCCGCCGCCTTCCTCAAGAACGGCGATCTTCTGGAGCGCTGGAGCCTACGCGGCCCGGTCTTTGTCATCGGAGCCATCTTGGCCTTCGCCGTCACGATCCGCCCCTTCTCCTTCGGCGGCGGCCTGACCACGCCAGGTCTTGGCTTGCTCGTCGCCGGCCCCTTGGCGATCATCCTCGGCGGCTTCGCCACCCCCGAGGCGCGGTTGCGGGATCTGGTGATCCTGGCCTTGAGCCTCACCCCGTTCTGCATGGTGCTGTTCGGCGACCTGTTGAACCTACCCATCCCGGTCTTCCCGCAGGCCCTCACCGGCCTGTTCCCCGCCGATTGGTCGCAGAAGGCAGTGCTACGGGCCACGGCCGCCATCATGGCTGCGGTAGCCATTCTGGTGTTTCTCACCACGCGCAACCGTCGCCGGGCCCCGGTCGATGTCGCCGACCATAGCGGGAGAATCTGATGGGTGATTTCTTTGCCAACCTGAGCCTCGGCTTCGGCGTCGCCCTGACCCCGATCAACCTCGGGCTCGCCTTTCTGGGCTGTCTCGTCGGTACGCTGATCGGCGTGCTGCCCGGCGTCGGTCCCATCGCCACCATCGCCATGCTGCTGCCGATCACCTTCGGGCTCGATCCGACCGGCGCCCTGATCATGCTGGCCGGCATCTACTACGGTGCCCAGTATGGCGGCTCGACCACGGCGATCCTGGTCAACATTCCCGGCGAGGCCACCTCCGTGGTCACCGCGCTCGACGGCCACCAGATGGCCCGCCAGGGCCGCGCCGGCGTGGCGCTCGGCATCGCGGCCATCGGGTCGTTCTTCGCCGGCACCGTGGCGACCCTCGTCATTGCGGCGCTGGGCGCCCCGCTCACCGGCCTGGCGCTGGTCTTCGGCCCGACCGAGTACTTCTCGCTCATGGTCATGGGGCTGGTTTTCGCGGTCGTGCTGGCGCGCGGCTCGATCCTGAAAGCCATCGCCATGATCCTGGTCGGCGTTCTGCTCTCGACCGTCGGCACCGATCTCGAGACCGGCGAGGAGCGCATGACCTTCGGGCTGCCGTTCCTGGCCGACGGCATCGACTTTGCCGTGCTCGCCATGGGCATCTTCGGCATCGCTGAGGTCATGCGCAACCTCGACCATACCGAGCACCGGGATGTGATGCGCCAGGCCATCGGCCGCCTCTTACCGAGCAAGGAGGACTTCAAGCAGTCCTACAAGCCCATTCTGCGCGGCACCTTCATCGGGGCGATTCTGGGCATCCTGCCGGGCAACGGCGCGGTACTTGGGCCGTTTGCCGCCTACACGCTGGAAAAGAAGCTCGCCAAGGATCCGCGCCGCTTCGGCCGCGGCGCCATCGAGGGCGTGGCCGGGCCGGAATCGGCCAACAATGCTGGGGCGCAGACCTCGTTCATTCCGCTGCTGACGCTCGGCATCCCGCCGAACGCCGTGATGGCCCTGATGGTCGGCGCCATGACCATCCACGGCATCATTCCGGGCCCGCAGGTGATGACCAAGAACCCGACCCTGTTCTGGGGCATGATCGCCTCGATGTGGGTGGGCAACCTGATGCTGCTCATCATCAACCTGCCGCTAGTGGGCATGTGGGTGCGGCTGTTGAAGGTGCCGTACCGGCTGATGTTCCCGGCGATCCTGATGTTCTGCTGCATCGGCATCTACTCGATCAACTCGCTGCCCACCGATGTCATGTTCATTGGGCTATTCGGCTTCGTGGGCTACGCGCTGATCAAGTTCGGCTTCGAGCCGGCCCCGATGCTGCTCGGCTTCGTACTCGGCAAGCTGATGGAGGAGAACCTGCGGCGCGCGCTGATCATCTCGCGCGGGTCGCTGGAAACCTTCATCGACCGTCCGATCAGTGCCGGCCTGCTCGCCGTCGCCGCTATCCTGCTTGTGATTGCCCTCCTGCCCTCTATCCGGAAGGGACGCGACGAGGTGTTCACGGAGTAGCTTGCCTTCGATCCAGCCTTACCCACATGTAAGGCCATAACTTATCCAGGGAGGAAAACTGATGAAGAAAGTTGTACTGGCTCTTGCCGCTGTCGCCGGCTTGGCCGCAACGGGTGTCCAGGCCCAAGGATACCCCACCCGTCCGATCACCATGATCGTGCCCTTCGCGGCCGGTGGCCCGACGGACGTGATCGCCCGCATCGTCACCGACCACATGAGCCGCACCCTCGGTCAGCAGATCGTAATCGAGAACGTGGCGGGCGCCGGCGGCACCACGGGCATCACCCGCGCTGCCCAGTCCCAGCCCGACGGCTACACCATCATGATGGGCCACATGGGCACTCACGGTGCTGCGCCGGCCCTGTACCCGAACCTGAAATACGATCCGACCAAGGACTTCGCCCCCATCGGGCTCGCGGCCGGCACGCCGATCGTGATCGTGGCCAAGAAGGACTTTCCGGCCAATGACCTGAAGAGCTTCCTCGACTACCTGAAGGCCAACGCCGAGAAGGTGAACATGGCCCATGCAGGCGTGGGCTCCGTCTCCCATTCGACGGGCATCTTCTTCAATTCCGTGGTCAAGGTGAAGCCGACCATGGTCGCCTATCGCGGCACGGGTCCAGCCCTGAACGACCTGATGGGCAACACGGTCGACTTCATGACCGACCAGATCGTCAACGTGGCTCCGCAGATCCAAGGCGGGAACATCAAGGCCTTCGCCATCGCGACCCCTGAGCGCTCCCCGGTGCTGCCGAACGTGCCGACCACCAAGGAAGCCGGCCTTGAGGGTTATGAGGTCAGCGCTTGGAACGCGGCCTTCGCGCCGAAGGGCACCCCCCCGGAGGTGGTCAAGAAGCTGAGCGACGCGCTTATCAAGTCTCTCGAGGACGAGAATACCAAGAAGCGCCTCCTGGAGCTTGGCGGCGTGATCCCAAGCGCAACCGAGCGGACCCCGGAAGCCTTGCAGAAGCTCGTCGAGAGCGAGGTGGCCCGCTGGACCCCGGTTCTCAAGGCCGCCGGCGCTACGGCCGAATAGGCTTTTCAAAGCTTGAGCATTCAAAGCGGCGGGCCCCAGGCCCGCCGTTCTCATTTCGGGCTTTGAGATCTCGAACAGGACTTGAAATTGCCCGCCTGGGCGATTACACCCTGCCTCATGTGCAGCCGTAGCTCAGTTGGTTAGAGCACCAGATTGTGGATCTGGGGGTCCCCCGTTCGAGCCGGGGCGGCTGTACCATCTATAAAATAAAGCTTTCAGCGCTTTCGAACCTTCGACCTATGCTCCCCCCTTGGGGCGCCGGGCTAGACGTTCTGGTTCCTTCAAAGACCTCCCAATCGGTTTTAAAACGCTCTGTGAGCATCCGGTCTCCCTGGGCTCTTCAGACCTGCAATTCAGTCACTGACGATGGCTATTGCTCGGCTTTGTGGAGTAAATTCTTCCTGTCAAGCTGAACAGGGGAATTGGCTCGGTTCCAGACTGCCGATCGTGTCATCTTCGACGGGAAGGCGGATAGACCGGGTGCCGAGGCGGTGGCAGACATCGTCGTACCTGACTTGTCTCATGCTTGCGGCCCTTCGGAGTGACGCACGCCCCGAATTGAACGGCACCGCTACTCTTTCTCTGAAGGTGCCCGGCCGCGTGCTGACAAGTATGATCGCGCTCGATTCCTGGTCGGAGATTCACGTCATGACGACATATCCGGGATTTCTCCGTGCAGTGCGCAATGAGAGCGCTGAGACCATCGACTGGCGCTACTACCAGAACACGGCCGATGGAGAGCCTGTCACCATCACCTACAATTTAATGACGGGTCCCATGGGTCCCGCTTGGTATGGCGATCCGGATTATCGTTTCAAGGCTTACTCGGCCCTTGACAAGGCTCTCGTGGAGACCGCGCTTCACGCTTTCGGCGCAATCTCAGGCGTGACCTTCGTCAGGGACAGTTCACAGAACGCCGATTTGATGTTCGGCCGTTTCGACATCAGCGGCAGCGTCCTTGGCTATGCCGATATGCCATGGGTCAACAAGACGGGACCCGTTACTCAAAGCAGTCAGCTAATCATGATCGACGTCGATCAACCGCTGACCACGGCAAGCTGGGGCTATCAGGTGGCGCTGCACGAAATCGGGCATGCCTTGGGACTGAAGCACACCTTCGAAGGACAGAGCCGCCTTTCGCCGGCAGAGGATAACATCGACAACAGCGTGATGTCCTATACGGAGGGCGCCACGTCATATAGTCTTGGGCCTTATGACATCATGGCTTTGCAGAGCATCTACGGGCCAGCCAAAGCGCGCCTAGGTTCATCGACCTACAAATTCGGCGCCAGTAAAATCATCTGGGATGGAGGAGGGATCGACACCATCACCGCGTCCCACCTGCATGAGAAGGTCACCCTCTATCTGGATGACGGCACGCAAAGCTACTTCGGAAGAAAGCATGCGATCCTGGCGAGCAAGCAAGTCTGGCTTGGACATTTCACCATGATCGAGAATGCTGTCGGCGGTACTGGAAACGATGCGATCTACGGCAATGAGCTTGCGAACGACCTGAAGGGTGGATCAGGCAATGACAGGCTGTCCGGCCGTACTGGCGATGACCGGCTCCACGGCGGCAGCGGCAATGATCATCTTTACGGAGGCGCGGGCGCAGACACCCTCTATGGCGGTCCAGGCAAGGATCGATTCATCTTCAAGACGCTGAATGAACTTGGATCGTTAAGCTCCTTCGATCGTATTCAGCAGTTCGATAGGAACGATGTTCTGGATTTCCGCTCCTTCGATGCCGATCCAGCGGCGCCCGGTCGCCAGAAGATCATGTTCACCGGCAATTTCAGCGCAGATGTCGAGCATCAAGCTGCGGGCACAGCATATTATAACAGGGTGACCGACACGCTGATGATCGAGACGACAGGTGACGGCGTCGCCGATTGTCAATTGGCGATCAAGGGAGTGGACGTGCTGAAGTCTGCCTATTTCGTTGTCTGAGCGCCTGCGCCCGATGGATGAAACGTCGCTGAAATTTTTCGGATCTCTCGGGAATAAAGCCTCGGCCCGATTGTCTTTGGCAGGCGGTTCCGTCCGGAGCCTCTGACCAATCTGCGGGGGAGGAGTCCGTTGCCTCCTGCAAATCCTGAGATCGCCGGCGATCCTTTCGAGGGGCTGTGCCTACCGGTGAGCGCTTGGAAGGCCCTTGAGGAAGCGCACATCACCAGCCTCAAACAGCTCAAGACCATGGTGCCCGTCATCGAGCAGATCCATGGTATCGGGCCGGAGATGGCTCAGGTGATCAGAGACAGAGTTGATCTGTTGGCTACACGGCGAATTGTACGGGTCAGGCTGATCTTCCCGAAGCGGTCTCATTGCGAAAAATGATGCATTCAATTGAGAGCGGACACTCGTGATCCTTCCCGATCCCTCCATGCATTGTGCAGCGTGGTTATGGCTTGAACTGGCCTGCAGTGTCACAAAGTCGGGGCTATCACCCTCGCACGAATCGAAATAGGACCGGGACAAGCGGGGAGACTTGGCAAGAAAGGCCTGCCTCGAAGAACCAGGCAAGGCCAGAGGCTCACCATGGAAACAGGATCAGCGGCTTCCGAGGCACGTCGGACACGGGCCGGCGTTCTTTATGCCTTGGCCGCATTCTTCATGTGGGGCTTGGCCGTTCCGCTTCACTTCAAGCTTGTCTCGGCCGTGCCGGCCCTGCAGATCCTTGCTCACCGCATCGTCTGGGCGAGCGTGTTCGCGCTCGGCCTGATCCTCATCGGCCGGCAATGGCGCAAGCTTGTTGAAGCGCTGACCTCCGGCAGCCGGCTCCTGCTCTTGTGCCTTTCGGCCGGTCTGATAGCCATCAACTGGCTCATCTATATCTGGGCCGTCAATTCCGGGCACCTCGTTCAGACAAGTCTCGGGTATTTCATCAACCCGCTTCTGAACGTCGTGCTGGGCGTCCTCTTCCTTCGGGAGCGGCTGAACCCGGCACAGATAGCGGCCTGCGTGGTAGCTGCGCTGGGCGTGCTTGCCCTCGCTGTTTCCTCGGGTGAGATGCCGTGGGTCGCGTTGGTTCTGGCTTTCAGCTTCGGCTGTTACGGTCTCGTCAGGAAGATCGTACCGGTCGCGCCTCTCATCGGCTTCTGCATCGAGTCGCTTCTGCTCACCCCTTTGGCCTTGGGCTACCTCGCTCATACGGCTGTAAATGGCCAATCCGTGGCATTCCGGGGTGATCTGCGCCTGGACGCGCTTCTCATCCTGACGGGGCTCAGCACCGCTTTGCCCCTCATCTGGTTTGCGGCGGCCGCTCAGAAGCTGAAACTCTCCACCATTGGCCTGCTGCAATATCTGGCGCCGTCAGGCCAACTTGCGCTTGGGGTCTTCGCTTATGGAGAGGCTTTCGGGCGGATCGATGCCATGGCTTTCGGGCTGATCTGGCTCGCTCTTGCGATTTATACCGTCAGCGCCCTGAGGTCCGCTCCTCCGGTGCCAAAGCCGGCGAGCGCCGGTTAAGGAGTTGGAGCGCCACCCAGGGAAGGGGCAAGCTGATGAGCCGGTGGACTTTTTGAAGGCTTGGCCCGATGCTGTGGACCAACCGCGGCCGGGCCTGCGCGAAGCCTTTCAGATCAGGCCCTGAACAGGATGCTTGTCTGTGATACGTGGGCACTTATGGAGCAAAGTGCTGGCAGCAGCCTTTTATGGCGTGGTTCTCCTATTCCTGGCTTCCGCAGGCTCCCTAGGAGCCAAGGCTCAGTCTGCGCCGGCTCTAAGCCCTCCGCCACCCCAGGTTCAGCAATTGCTGCAGCTCCTGCAGGATCCCGCCGTCCGCTCGTGGATCGACGAACAGCGGAAGCCTCCCGTCGCGGTGACGACATCTGAGATGATGATGCAGCGGATCACGGGCCTGCGGGAGCGCCTTGCAGCCTTGGCCGCTGCCATGCCGCGACTGCCGGACGAGTTCCGGAACGCGTCCGGTCGGCTCCTTGGCGAACTCCAGGGGCGAAGACCAGTTTCCGTGTTGCTCCTGGTCATCGGGTTCCTGGCCCTGGGAACCGGAGCCGAGCGGTTGTTCCGCCGAGTGACGGCCTCGTCCAGGAAGTGGGTCGTGACCCGGCCGGTGAACGCTACCTCCGAGCGACTGCACGCGATCGCCCTGCGCTTCGTTTTCAACCTGGCCGACATCGCGATCTTTGCAGTCGGGAGCATCGGGGCGTTCCTGGCACTCGATTGGCCGCCGCTCCTTAGGCAGGTCGTGGTAGCCTATCTTTTTGCCGCCGTCATGTTGCGTCTGGTACTGATGGCGAGCCGGTTCCTTCTCGCACCCGATCATGCCGCACCGGAGGATGCCGAACGGTTCCGCCTGATTCCGATGGGCAGGGCGGCAGCGCAATTCTGGCACCGGCGGTTGGCCCTGTTCGTCGGCTGGTTCGCCTTCGGATGGGCCACCGTCGACGTGCTCAAGATCCTGGGCTTCACGCCGGAGGCGCGCGCTGTGGTGGCCTATGCCCTCGGCCTTGGGCTTCTCGTCATCGCTCTCAACGCCGTCTGGACACGGCCCTTGCCAGGATCGAGCGAAGTCGCGGAAACCGGAACGCCAAGGCGTATGTCTCATACGGTCGTAGCCAGCCTGTTTTCCATATACTTTATTCTTCTCTGGGGTCTGTGGGTGGCGGGCCTCATGGGCTTCTTCTGGCTGGCCGCCGTCGCTTTCCTGCTTCCGGCCGCGATTGCCATCACCGAGAAAGCAAGTCGCCACGCCCTGCGCCCGCATGAGGGCTCGGGAGCCTCGGGCCAAACGGGTTTGATGGCGGTTTATCTGGACCGCGGAATCCGGGCGCTGCTCATTGCCGGAGCAGTGCTGCTGCTGGCCGATGCCTGGCACATCGATCTGGTCGAGATGACAAGCCGCGACACGCTTCTGACCCGCCTCATCCGGGGCGCCTTGAGCGCCGTGGTCATCCTGCTCGCTGCCGATCTGGTCTGGCAGATGACGAAGACCTTGATCGACAAGCGGCTCACGCGCGCGCAGTCGGTCCCGTCTGCGACCAGTGAAGTCGCTTCACGAGAGGCGCGCCTGCGAACTCTCCTGCCGATCTTTCGCAATGTGGCTTTCGCCGTTCTGGCAATTGTCGCCGTGTTGATGGTTCTATCCGCGCTGGGAGTGGAAATTGGCCCATTGATCGCGGGCGCCGGCATCGCGGGCGTCGCCATCGGCTTTGGTGCGCAGACACTGGTCAAGGATGTGATCAGCGGCGTTTTCTATCTCCTTGATGACGCCTTCCGGGTCGGAGAGTACATCCAGAGCGGCAGCTACAAGGGAACGGTTGAATCGTTCTCCTTGCGCTCGGTCAAACTGCGCCACCATCGCGGGCCGGTCTACACAGTTCCTTTCGGCGAGCTTGGGGCAGTGGAGAACATGAGCCGGGACTGGGTGATCGACAAGTTCCAGATCGGCATCACCTATGACTCCGATCTGGAGAAGGCGCGCAAGCTCATCAAGAATATCGGTCAGGACATGGCTGCCGACCCCGAGTTCGCCCCGAATATCATCGAGCCTCTGAAGATGCAGGGCGTAGAGCAATTCGGGGAGTTCGCAATTCAGATCCGCTGCAAGATGACGACACGCCCAGGCGAGCAATTCGTGATCCGCCGCAAGGCCTTTGCCCGCATCAAGCAGGCCTTCCAGGACAACGGAATCAAATTCGCGGTCCCGACGGTTCAGGTCGCGGGCGGTGGGGAGGCTGCTGCGGCCGTTGCGCAGGAAGGGCTTCAACTCGTCAAACCGGCAGGCGCTGCAGAATAAGCGGTACGGCAGAGTCAGCGGGAAGCCAAAGTATGTGAAACAGTCGCCCTGGAAAGGACATCTCCTTTCCAGGGCGCGCGTCCGCCGTTTGTTGGAACGTCAGCTCACTTCAGCATGGAAGCGACGTTGTCCTTCGTCACGCGGTCGATACCGGCATAGACGATGTCCTGAACCTTCTCGCCTTTCTTGAGCTGCAGTAGGATGTCCATCGCCTTCTCGCCCATCTCGTAGGGCCGCTGTCCGACGAGAGCGTTGGCATAGCCGTCGCGCAGCAGCTCGAGCTGGACTTTCAGGGTATCTGCCACCACGAGCGTGAACTTGTTCTGGTCCATGGCAGCCTTGTTCTTGTTCACGAAGCTCTTGTAGGCCTCCGGAACGAACATCGGCCAGCCGCCGACGGGAACGATGGCGGCGAGATCCGGATTGGCGGTCTTGAGATCCTGCATCTGCTGCACGGCGAGCGCGAGATCGTCATTGCAGTAGGTGGGCGAACCGGACACTTCCGCCCACTTGGACCCTTTCAGAGCATCCCGCACGCCCTCGACGCGCTCCTTCAGGTTAGCGGCCGCCGGACCGCCCGATACCATGGCGTATTTGCCGCCTTCGGGCCGCAGCCTCAGGAGCTCCTCGCCAAGGGCGCGGCCCATGGCCCGGTTGTCGGTGCCCACGTGCGCCTGGCGCGCGGAGCTCGGCGCGTCGGCGTCGAAGGTGATCACCGGAATGCCGGCATCGCGAGCGGCCTTGATCACGCGTACGGCTGCGGCTGCATCCGATACCGAAATGGCGATGCCGTCGACCTTCTGGCTGATCAGATCCTGAATGATCTGCGCCTGGCTTGCCGGTTCATGCTCCACCGGGCCCTTGTAGATGCATTCGATATTCCCGAGTTCCTTCGCACGCTTCATGCATCCGTCGCGGGAGAGATCGAAATAGGGATTGTTCATCGCCTTCGGAACGATGGCGAATTTGTATGTCTGCTGTGCCATGGCCGGGGCGGTGAGCGCCGCAGCGGCGACTGCGGCAAGGATCAGGCGCTTCATCATGTCTTCCTCCTGGTTGATTGATCGCCCCATGCCTGGGGTCTCGTGACCGGCTTCTGTCGGCCGGTTGTTCGCATCCGCCTTCGAGGCAAGACGTGCTTGCCTCCGACAACGGTATTCAAGACGTCATGCGCAGGGTCCGCAGGCGGTCGACCAGGACCGCGAGGATGATGATCCCGCCGACGAGCACGATCTGCCAATAGGCATTGATGCCCGCGAGCACGAGGCCGTTGCGGATGACTTCGATCAGAAGAGCGCCGATGACCGCTCCGGCCGGCCCACCTATGCCGCCGTTGAGGTTCGCGCCGCCGATGACGGCCGCGGCAATGATCGTCAGTTCATATCCCGTGGCCAGATTGGCCGGAGCGGAGCCGAGCCACCCAACCATCAGGATGCCGGCGAGTCCGGCGGAGAGGGCAGACAGCACATACACGGCAATTTTGACGCGCTCGACCGCAATGCCGGTGAGGGCTGCGGCCTTCTCATTGCCACCGAGCGCGAAGACATGCCGCCCAAAGGCCGTGTGATGAAGGATGACGCCGATGATCGCAGCGAGAACGAGAAGATAGATGATCGCCACTGGAACGCCGGCGATGTTGCCATCTGTGATCTCGTAGAAGAGGTTCACGTCCGGCCCGGTCGGGGCCTGCCCACGGCCCTCCGTGACTGCGTAGGCGAGGCCGCGGACGATCGAGAGCATTCCGAGCGTCGTCACGAAGGGAGAGAGCCCCACGCGGGCGATCAGCAGGCCGTTCGCCAAGCCGATCAGCAGCGCGACACCAAGGCCCGCTCCGAGCGAGACCACCATGCCCGCCAGCGGAACGTTGTCGAGCACCGTGCCGCTCACCGCCTGCATGACGATGGCGCAGGTGATGGCCGCCAGCGCCATGGTCGAGCCGACGGAGAGATCGATTCCGCCGGTGACGATGACGAGGGTGACTCCCAGCGTCACGATGCCGACGAAGGAAAAGTTCTTGGCGACATTGGCCAGGTTGCCGGGGCTGAGAAAGGCCGAACTTAGGAAGGACATCACGATCATGATGACGATGAGGGCAGCCGCCACATAGGCGGTCTGGCTCGCGAAGAAGCCGCGCCGCCACCAGCGGGCCCGCCCCACATTCGAGAAGTCGCTCGTTTCCGTGCCGGTTGCTGGAGAGAGTTCGCTCATCACGCCGCTTCCTTGGCGCCCGTAATCAGCGCGGTGACTTCCTCGGGGCTCGATTCGCTGATCGGCTTGTCCGCTACCTTGGTTCCGCGGCGCATCACGACCACCCGTTCGCACACCGAGAACACATCCGGCATGCGATGCGAGATCAGAATCACGGCGATGCCGGCATCCTTCAGGCGGCGGATGAGATCGAGAACCTCGGCCACTTGGCGCACGGAAATGGCCGCGGTCGGCTCATCCATGAGGATGAGCTTGGCCTTGGCGAGGCGGGTCCGGGCAATCGCGACCGCCTGCCGCTGCCCGCCCGACATGGCGCGGACCAGGTCGTCCGGACGCGTTTCAGACTTGAGTTCGCGAAACAGGGCCGCCGTTCGCTGGTTCATGGTGGCATGGTCGAGAAACGAAAACGGCCCGACCTTGCGTTTCAGTTCGCGCCCGAGAAATACGTTGGCGGCCGCCGTCAGGTTGTCGGCGAGGGCGAGATCCTGGTAGACGACCTCAATGCCGACGGAGCGGGCATCGATCGGTCTGGTGAAATGAACCTCTTGGTCCTCGAACAGAACTTTGCCGTGCGAGGCCGGGAAGTTGCCGGCGATGATCTTCACCAGGGTCGACTTGCCGGCACCGTTGTCGCCCATCAGACCGACGACTTCGCCGGGCTTGATCGTGAGATTGACATGGGACAGGGCCCGGATGGCGCCGAATTCCTTCCCGACGTCTTGCAGGACGAGGAGTGACAAGAGCGTTCCTCCCTTTATGTCAGGCTATCGCCTGTGCGGCGTCTTTGCGCCATCGTTGATCTAAGCACGGGGTCCCGTGCGATGTCATCTGCGCCTTTGGTGAAAAAGATGCGAGCGAAGTCGATCTCACCTCAGGTCGTTCCGATACTTGCAGCGTTTCAACGAGGACTGGCATTCTTCCCCTGAACGCCGCAGGTGAGGGTGAAACGTTGTCGTTCATGCTCAGTGTCATGCCTCCTGCTCATGATGGGGAACATCGAGCTTGTAGAAACGGCTCGCATTCGCCCCGAAGACCCTGCCGTGATGGCTGACTGGTACGAGCGTCTGACACATGGCGAGCCAATCCCCATAGTCGCCGGCAAGCCTGAGAACGGGCCAGTCGCTGCCCCAGATGAGGCGCTCCGGGCCAAACAACTCCAGGAGAGTGCCGGCATAGGGCATGATCGATCCCGCATCGCGCCGCTCTCCGGCCTCCGTGAGAAGGCCCGACAGCTTGCAATGAACATTGGGGAGGGTAGCCAAGCCGGCCATGGATTCGCGCCACTGGCGGATCTCGCCTGTTGCGATGCGAGGCTTTGCTGCATGATCGATCACGATGGAAAGGTCAGGGTGGCGCTTGGCAAAGGTCGTCAGCGCCCTCAGGTGCTGCGGCATCACCAGGGCGTCGAAACGCAGATCCGCCTCTTTCATGGCTGCGATGGCAGGATCGAGATGCGGATCATCGATCCAGTTGGGATCCGGAATATCCTGCAGCATCGGCCGCAGGCTCTTCAGTTTCGGATGCGCCGCGAGGCGGGCGATATGGGCGGAAGCATCGGACGACTTGAGATCGACCCAGCCCACGACGCCAAGGATGAAAGAGTGTTGGTCCGCCAGATCCAACATGAAATCGGTGTCGTCCAGCGTCGGAAGAGATTGCACCAGGACCGTGCCGCCGATGCCGCAGGACCTTAAGGTCGGCTCCAGATCGCGTGGCATGAAATCGCGATGGATGTCTGCCAGGTCCGGCGGCGGCCACTGGCCCTTTCGGTTGCGCATCAGCCAGAAATGCTGGTGAGCATCGATCCGCATGGGGCTCATTCGCTTTTGCCGGGGAGGGGGGCGGCTTCGTCCACCAATCCGAGCTTCCGGAGCGCTGTCCAGAGTTCGACCGGGATGTCGCTTTCGAACCAAGCCACATTGGTCTGAAGCTGCCGGGCGTTGCGGGCTCCGACCACACAAGAGACAACCGCCGGATGAGCCATGGGAAATTGAAGGGCCGCCGCAGGAAGTGGGACATCGAAATCGTCGCACACGGCTTTCAGGGACTGGACGCGCTGCACGACATCGGGTGGCGCATCCTGGTAGTCGAACTTGTTGTTTCCGACGAGGATGCCGGAATTGAAAGGACCGGCGACGACGATACCAGTTCCTGCGCGGACGCATTTCTCCAGCAATGGAAGGCTCATCTGCTCCAGCAGCGTGTAGCGGCCCGCAAGCATCACGACATCGAGATCCGCCTCCTGCATGGCATCGTGAACGACCTCCGCCTCGTTGACCCCGAGGCCGATGGCCGTGACGCGTCCACTGCGACGCAAATCCAGGAGCGCCCGGAACCCGCCGTCCGCGGTGAGTTGGCGCCAGTAATGCTCATGCCGGTCGCCATGGGTATAACGGCCGATATCGTGAATGTAGAGAATGTCGATCTTGGTGATGCCGAGACGCTGCTGGCTGTCCTCGAAGGATTTCAGGATGGCGTCATAGGTGTAGTCGTAGGTGGGGCGGAACGGGAGAGGGCGGACCCAGCCATTCTCTTCTTCGCTGACGCTCTCATCGGGCACCATCAGGCGGCCGGCCTTCGTGCTGATGACGTAGCTGTCCCGCTTGCGGTCGCACAGCAAAGCACCGAGGCGGCGCTCGGACCGCGTGTAGCCGTAATAGGGAGCGGTGTCGAAATAACGAATTCCCTGGTCCCAGGCGGCTTCCGTCGTGGCCTGAGCCTCGGCATAGCTGGTGGGGCTATAGAGCCCACCCATCGGCGCACTCCCAAGACCAAGTGCGGTGAGGGACAGATCTCTGCGAGGAAGGGCGCGGCGATCGGAAATCTTCATGACAGACCCTCGGTCGGCACGCGACAGGAAACAGCCAACCGCTGAGCCCTTTCAGGCCCTGTCGGCGTGCCGGTGCAATGACGAAGATGGGCTGTCAGGCCTCGCATGCTTCCTCCCTCTGCAACATGGCCCCATCTTCTGCAGGGCTCTCTAATGGCTCCAATTGGTCAGGCCAATCCGAGCGCTATAGGAATATGGCCGGGAGGAATAATTGGTCAAGTCGAAAGGATAAGCAGGTGGTGCTAGCCTGACCCTCATTGTCAGGTTCCGGAGCGAGGCTTATGGTCAGGCCAATTTCAGGTTCCCGCTCATGTCGGTCCCATTCAAGCCAATAGAGACCAGGCGCCTTTATCAGCAGATCGCCGATCAGATCCGCGGCCTGATCCAAGGAGGGCAGTTCGTGCCTGGCGCCCGCCTTCCTGCCGAGCGGGATCTCGCGCATCAATTGGGCGTTTCGCGCCCCTCGCTTCGGGAGGCGCTCATCGCTCTCGAAATCGACGGGAGCGTCGAAATCCGTTCTGGATCGGGCGTCTATGTCTGCACACCGGTCGAACGATCGGCTCATATGATCCGCTCGATGGGGGAGAGTCCATCGGAACTCATGCAAGCGCGGGCGGCTATAGAGGGGACGGTTGCTGCACTTGCCTGCGCGCGCATGACACCGGAAGGGCTTGCTTCCCTTTACTCAACGATTCAAGCAATGCGAGTCGATATTGCCGATGGACGCGACCCGCTCGAGCAGGACCGCCAATTCCATCTCGCCATTGCGGGCTTGTCGGGCAATTCGGTGCTCGTACGCATCGTGCGCGACCTGTTCGATGAACGCCATAGTCCCATTTCCGCTCAGCTGAGCGTCAGATTCGACAGTCGCGAAGGTTGGCGCGCCGCTCTTTCGGAGCATGAGTCGATCTATGCAGCCCTGGAGGTTGCGGATCCGCTTCTGGCGCAGGCTGCGATGCGGATGCATCTCGATGCATCGAAGAAGCGCTGGCTCGGGGATTGACGCGAGGCCGACGGCGCTTTGGACGTTACGTACACCATAAAGAAAAAGCGGCTCCGGTCTGGACCGGAGCCGCTTCAAAAAGCTCGATCTGAATCGCTTAGATCACAAGGAAATCGGCCGCCGTGAGCTTGGCGAGGTTCTCGATGACGGCGAACTTCACCGCTGCCGTCGAGCCCGTGCCGTCCGCATCATAAGAGAGCACGCCTGTCTTGTCGTTGTAGATGATGCGATCACCGGAATCCAACGCCTTCGTGCCGATGACGAAGCTGCTCGAGGAGAGCGCGCCGTACTTGAGCTTGGTGAACGCCGTGTCGTTGAGGCGGATCGTGTCATCGGCGACACTGAAGTCGACGATCACGTCCACATTAGCGCTGCCCGACTTGGTGTCGAAGGTGAATGTGTCCTTGCCTGCACCGCCTATCAGCACATCGCTGCCGTTCTTGGCCCAGATCTTGTCATCGCCGCCCTTGCCGTCGATCAGGTCGTTGCCGGACGTGCCCGTCAGGCTGTCGGCACTGCTCGTGCCATTGACCGTCTTCGTGGTGGTGGGCCGCGGCGAGGGCGTCGGAGTGGGTGTCGGGGTCGGGGTTGTCTCAGGTACGTCGGTGACCTGGAAGGTGACCGCGCCGGTGTCGGTGTCACCATCCGCGTCCTTGGCGGTGTAGCTGAAGGTGTCCGCACCGGAGAAGTTGGCTTTCGGCGTGTAGACGAAGGAGCCGTCGGCGTTGAGCTTTACGCTGCCGCCCTGAGCGGTCGCGAAGGTGCCGGCAATCGCCGCTTTGCCCCCATCGGCCGCAATGTCGTTGGCGAGCACGCCCTGGGCCGCGAAGATTGTGAGAACCGTGTCCTCCGTCGCAGCATAGGTGTCGTCCGTCGCGGTGACAGGCTTGTCGCCCGCCCCAGGTGTCGGATTCGGTGTCGGGGTCGGCTCCGTCGGCGTGGTGCCGGTGCCGTTGTGGTTGAAGCTCAGGGCATAGAACGAGGTCTGGCCGTAGCCCGAACCATTGCTCTCGTTCGCACCCAGATAAGCACCGGCCTTGAAGTAGAACGTATCCGACTGCCACACGCTGTTGATCTTGCTGACCGACTTGTAGATCTGGCCGTCGGCGAAGACCGTCACCTCGAGGTTATCGCCCTTGGCGTTGATCGTGTAGGAGAAGCGTTCGTCCAGGGACACGTCAGGCTGCTGGCCCGAAGCGTTCACGAAGTAGAACTTCGTCTCGCTGTTGTTTGAACCGGCCTGATCATTGGCGAAGTAGAGCTTGCCGTTCTCCCAGTAGAGACGGACCAGTTCGTCGTCCTGGCCATGGATCTGCCCGACGACGATCTTGCCGCCAGTGCCATCGCGATTCGGCGCGGCATCGACTTCAAGGGTAGCGCTCATGAAGCCGCCGGTCTGGAGGTTCCAGGCGGCGTTGGCAGTGCCGTTCATCTCGCGCAACTCGGAGCGGGCATAGGAGGAGCCGCTGGTGGTAGCGCCCTCGACGGGAGCCACGAAGGTCATGGCGCCGTCGGCTGCGGCGTAGAAGTACTTGGAATGCTGGTAGCCGGAAAGATTTTTCACTTCCATGGCGGTGCCGCTGACATCGGCCATTCGAATCCACAGGAAGAGTGATCTTCCAATTGGACAAGTCAAAGTTGCCGCTCGGTGCGACAGAAGAATTCAAAGCCATGTTGTCTGCCCCATAATTGAGCGAGCCTCTTTTGCGAGGCTTCTGAATAAGAATTGCGCAGTTCTATTGAGTGGTTGCCAGGATACTGGCGGAAAGTGACACGGATACGCACAGTTAGGAAGAAGCGTTAATCTACACGCTGACAATACTGCGGCACTTGAGAGTTATATCTCGCTATCCGCTTGTGGTGTTCTGCTAATGGAATAAGGCAACATCGTGGCATTGCAGGAAGAATTCAGCTTGCAGGTAAGTATTCTGCCGCCCCATAAGATTATAGAGATTGGAGAGGACTTTAAGCCTTATGGCTGCTATCCTAGGGGCCGCTTCCGAAAGGGCACGGTAGCCTGGAGGTCTGATAGACGTGAGGTGATGATCAGCTAGGTGTCATCTGGGATCGTCCCAAAGAAAGAGCGCCCGTTGTTTGGCGCTCTAGGTAGGCCGCCGTAGCGACCAGAGGGAGGACCGTGCCAGCCAGGCACATGAGAAGGCTGCGCCTGAAAGGTAAACGGGTGGTTACGAAAAGCGCGCGATGGCTACTCTTTTAAAATGTCCTCCGGCCGTGCCACGTCCCGCAGATCTGCTGCTTGGACGGGTGCATAGCCGAACCGCTTCGTGAGTGCATCGAATGTATCGCTGGTGTCGTGCCCGCTCTGCACACCATGGCAGACGGCAAAATACTCGATGACGGCATTCTCCTCAGCCCCAGAGGGCGAAGCCAGGTTCAGGATGGCCACCTTCCATGACCCTGCATCGTCCTGCCAGATGGCGGACGGCTTCGTCTTGGAACAGAAGTAGTAACCTGTCGATGCTTCACCGCCTGTCTTGGGACGGCGTTTGTCATAGCTGCCGTTCGGGTGATGGGAGGTCCATTCCTTGGAGATGACCATGAAGAGGGCACCATTCGCGTTGGAGCCGACCATGTCGCGGCTCTCGATACTGAACCAAGCGCAATAGTCCATCCGGCAGCGGCCCTGCATCAGTTCGGCCGAGAGCGCAGCCCCACTCGATGTGAGGCTGCCGATGCTGGCGATGAGTGCGGCAGTGTAGGCAAGCGTCATAGAGACCCTTTGGCAACGACATGGCCCGTCAGTGTAATACAAGAAGCCAGCCGACCAACGCCACAGGGGCGATGATGCCGAGAACGAAGGAAACAGCACCGTGGGCCATGGAAACCTCCTGCCAACTTCCTTAACGTAATCCCATGGGGCTCAGGAGGCGGTGCGCTGCAGCACGTTCCATGGAAGCGGGCATTCCGGTTCAGGATTTCTGATCGCTTGATGACCCAGGTTCGGGAGGGGAGGTCGGGACCGTTCCATCTTCGGCAGGCGTGCCGTTCTGGGCCTTGCGCTTTTTGCCGAGCCATTTGAACAGCATCCATCCCAAGCCCGAGCTGAGGGCTGCAATCACCACAAGGCCGGAACTCGGATAGTCACGGAAGTTGATGCGCTTCGTGCCATTCAGCTCTTCCAGTTCATCTTCCGGCTGTTCGTCTGTCTCGGGCATGAAACGGGTCTCGTAGGGGGTTCCTCCCATATAAGCCTCGCAACCCGGGTTTCCATCGCTTTTTGAAAGCAAGTGGCACGAGAGGCTCTGCGTCTGGAGAAGCCTCTCGTCTGTAAGTGTCAAAGAAAACGCCCGGCTCGGGTGAGCCGGGCGGGAATGTTAAGTTCTGTGTGGACCGGGTCAGGCTGCTTTGACGCCGTGGAGGAAGGTTTCGACCTCGCGCCCGAGATCGTGCGAATGGCGCGACAGCTCCTGGGCTGCGCCCAGCACCTGAGAGGCCGCCGCTCCGGTCTCGCCGGCGCCCTGCTGCACGTCGCCGATGCTGCC
>NZ_VOSK01000689.1 GCF_009296175.1 Microvirga tunisiensis
TCCCAACACCGTTTCCGTGTGGATCTCTCAAGGATCCATTCATTGTGAGACGTTCGGATTCGGACCGCCTCACAACATAGCTTAGGATATTTGGCAGAGCGGGGAAGGGCGAGGCGCCGGAATTTCCGGGAGATCCCCCAATTCTTCAACTATGAGCACAGTATGATTTCGCCGCGAATTTCGCTGAACACTTGTTCTGAAACCTGAAGCCGCCGGCCGCTCCGTCCAAAACGGTCGCAAACCCGTCAGGACCTCAGTGCAACACAGCCTCAGTCGATATTCGGAGGAGAGTTTTGACACGAGTTTGAGGAATCTGCCGAAGCCGACCTACGCCTTCTGCGCACTTCACTCCCGCGGGGCCTCTGGCATTTTTAGCTAGGTTCAACCTCAGACAGAGAAACTCCATGAGATCGATCATCCGGACGGCTCTGGCGGCTGGTAGCCTGCTCATGTCAGGCTCGTTGGTGTCGGCGCAGACACAAACCCAGCGCGGCGAGTATCTCGTTACCATCATGGACTGCACTGGCTGCCACACGCCCGGCACCTTCCTCGGCAAGCCCGACATGCAGCGTCCTCTGGCTGGATCAGAGGTCGGCTTCCAGATCCCGGGGCTTGGGATCTTCTACCCACCAAACCTCACCCCCGATCCTGAGACAGGCTTGGGCCGGTGGAGTGAGGCCGACATCATCAAGGCGGTGCGGACCGGCGTCAGGCCGGACGGTCGGCAACTCGTGCCAGTCATGCCGTACCATTCCTACGGCAAGCTCACGGATGCCGATGCCAAGGCTCTGGCCGGCTACCTCAAGAGCCTAAAGCCGGTCAGGAACCAGGTGCCTGGTCCGCTCGGGGCAAACGAGAAACCCTCAGCTCCCTATCTGACTGTGGTCATGCCCCGGTAGCCGCCGGGCGCAGAGCGTCCAATATCTAGAAATTCGCAGTCCCCGGACCACCACAGGAGACCACAGCCATGTTGGATGCGGACTTGCAGCGGCTGCGCGACGACAACATGGCCATTGCGGAACTGCTGCATGAACTGGAAAACGGCCTCGCGCTGCCGCTCCCGCCAGAGCCACCGTTTCAGGTCATGTCGGATGTAACGGCCCTCCACGACCGGGTGTATGCCATGGCTCGCATGGTCGGGAGCCTGAAGCGGGTCATCCGCGACAGGATCCTGCAGCAGACGCACGCAGCCGACTTTTCTCCGCAAGGAGAAAAGACATGAGAACCCCAATTTAGCGCTCAAGGACAGAATGGGTTCGCTGTCCCTACTCCGTTATGGAGTTTCGTCCTCAAGCGTGAAACCTGCCTTGAGCACGACCTGATAGTGGTGAACCTCACCGTTCTCAACATGCCCGCGGGTCTGCACCACCTCGAACCAGCGCAGGTTGCGCAAGGTCTGGTCCGCTCGCTTGATCGCCGTTTGGATCGCATCCTCGATGCTGCTCGTCGACGAGCCCACCAGTTCAACGACTTTGTAAACGTGATCGGACATCGCACGCTCCCATAATTCTCCGGAAAGCAGATAGAGCCGAGCGCGAGGCCTCCTAGAGCGCGTTGACATTCAGGCTTTCGACGGACTCGCAAATCTGATTCAAGCTCCTTTTGGGCGCGGAGGCTTGGGTGAGCGGAGTTCGTCTGATGTTGAAAGATCACCAGTGGGATCGGATGGAGCCGCATTTGCCGGGCAAACGCAT
>NZ_VOSK01000690.1 GCF_009296175.1 Microvirga tunisiensis
TGCGGATGAAGGGAGTGCATCACGTCCTCCTGCGGTGAGAAGCTCGGCGTCGCAGGCCGTCAAAGCGCCAAGTGTACTCCTCAATGGCGTAACGCACCCGATCCCAACAACGTTCCGCTACCAAACAACTAGGCTGTGGCATAGAGGTCACGGGCTCATGCCGCTATCCTGATCGGGTTAGCTTGGATCACTTACGTTAATCACAGACATTAACATAGCTGGAAGACTGCCTGCCATTCGTATGGCATTATTGATTTACTGTTGGCATTCGATCTCAGGCGCTGATGGCTGAGAGATTTACATGCTCCCGCCTGCAAGGCAGAGAGCTTGATTTTGGCCACAGCATTTCACCCCAAATACAACCCGATGATCCGCAAGCTGGAGAGCATCTTCACGCTCTCGGAGGACGAGCGCCACGCTCTCCAGACGCTGCCGATGCAGGTTGTGGCCATCAAGACCGACCAGGCCATCGTGCGCGAAGGCGACAGTCCCTCCCGGGCCTGCCTGATCCTGAGCGGCTTTGCCTGCACCTACAAGGTCACGGCGCAAGGCAAGCGCCAGATCGTGTCCTTCAACCTGCCAGGCGACCTCCCCGACCTCCAGAGCCTGCACCTGACGGTCCTGGACAACAGTATCAGCACCATTAGCCCATGCAGCGTGGGGTTCATCCAGCATGAGGACCTGCGCGACATCTGCGAGCGCTATCCCCGCCTCACAGCCGCCTTCTGGCGCGAGACCCTCATCGATGCCGCGATCTTCCGGGAGTGGGTGCTCAATGTCGGACGCCGCGATGCCTACACGCGCATGGCCCATGTGCTGTGCGAGCTGCTCACGCGCCTGCGGGCGGTCGGCCTTGTGGAGGATCATGCCTGTGACCTGCCGATCACCCAGGGCGAGTTTGCGGACGCGATTGGCGTCTCGACGGTTCACGTCAACCGGGTGCTTCAGCAACTACGGGCCGATGGCCTGATTGAGCTGACCGGCGACCGGCTGAAGGTTCCGGATTGGGACAGATTGAAGGAAGCAGGCGAGTTCGATCCGACCTACCTTCACCTGGAGAGCAATCAGGCCGCCGCATGATCCTCACGCTTCAGCCGATCCGGGTTGCGACAGGCTTTGGCCGGTTCGAGTAGCGGCTTCCACTCGAACACGCTTCCGGTTCCATAAACGTCCGTTCCGCGAAATTGCGCGGTAGGTTTCACGCGTACGCAGGTTCCATCCGGCGAACACTCATGGCAAGCGCCACGATAAGCACCGGATGGTCGTGTTCGTCTTTGACCTGAACGATGATCTCGGTGGCCTCGCCATGCGGGAGGCTCTCCTTGCCTATGGCGGCCGCTGCGAGGGCGGCCTCGTGTTCGGCGGCGTCCAGTCCCTCCAGCTCAAGGCCATCGGGATCGCGGGTGATCTGGTCGCCCGCCCAGATGTCAAAATAAAAGCGAGGCACTGTGTCCTCCTATGAAGAGCCTACAAACTCACCGGAGGACCGTTTGTTCGTCGTGCCGTACTAACGATTTTGCGCCATTTGCAGCCCTATAATTGCACGCTCCGCGCGACACAATAAAAAAGATCTCATGGGCCAGTGACCGCCGGATTGGTGAGGTAAGGCGGTCACCTCACCCCGGAGGCCGCTCATGCTCTACTCGCCCTCAGCAGACGCTTCATTCTCGCACAGCACCCACACGATCTA
>NZ_VOSK01000691.1 GCF_009296175.1 Microvirga tunisiensis
CGGCATCGAAGGAACAATCTCCGCCGGGGTCCGGGTCCTGCACCTGCGACGCTCCCGCTACATCGGTCTCACCAAGACGCATCTCCAGCACGTGCTGACGGCGGCTGCCATCAACCTCATCCGACTACGGGCTTGGTTCGCGGGCACGCCGCTCGCACGAACCCGGCAATCCGCCTTTACCAAGCTCATGATGGCTCCCGTCCCAGCATGATGAATTCGCCAGCAGTATCAAAAGCGGAGCAAGTCCACTCAATGGCATAGCGCTCATCGTCCGGCAGGATCTGTTCCGACAGCTAGGCCCGTCCTTTAGAGCCACACAGATCAGCCGCTGGACACGCGGGGATCAGATGGGCATGCAGGATTGACTGGATGATGTTCTTAAGCCGGGAGCGCTGACGCACGACCTGGTTGCGCCGTGTGACCTGCCGCCGCAGTGCCTGGGTCGCTTCGTCAGCAATCCAGACCTCCGGCAGGAACCCGCTGGCATAGAGCTGCGCGAGGACCCCAGCATCGATGGTATCGGTCTTGATCTTGGCATGGGCGATCACCCGCACCTGCATCGGATTGGCAATCACGACCCGCTTCACATGCGGGCCGATCACCGCGCCACGGCAGCCGCGTTGCCGGTCGCTTCGACTACGACCACGTCAGTGCTCAACAGCGAGGCTGCGAAGGAGGTCAGCTGGTCGCGGCGCATGTCGATGCGCCCGATCCGCTTGAGCTTGCCCTCCTGCCAGGCAACCGCCTCGGCGAAGGCGCGGTGGATATCCAGTCCGATGATGCGCATGCCGGTTCCCTCCGAGCTGTGCTCGTCCAAAACGGGAGCTGGCGGGCAACACGACACCTACTGATCCGCGCTCGCAGCGCATCCGGACAAGTCGCAAGAGGGCGGCCGTGTAACGAGCTCGGGCTCTCAGCCCAACGTCTATCGGCGGCCTGCCCGCACCTTCGTGCTCCCGGTGCCCCGCGTCCCAGATGGGCTCACCATAGCACCGCTTTCCGAAGAAAGCAGATGGACGCATAAGGCACCGCAAACATCATGCCGGATAACGGTCTCGTGGAGCGCTTCAATGGGCGGGTGCAGCGCGAAGTGCTGGGCATCACGATCTATAGCCATCGTGATCTGGAGATGCTGCTCAAGGGCTTCAATCAGGCCTACAACAGGAGGCGCCAGCGCGTGTTGAAGGGGCGATCACCGGACGAGGTTGTGCGAAGCCGCCTGGCCGTCGAGCCGACGCTTGCCAACCAGCGCTCGACGCCGCCCGATCCACATGCTTTGCCCGAGGCGCTCCAAGTCGTCGCTCATGCCAAAGAGGTCTCGCATCCAGACATATATGCCCGCGTCGATCCCGGATATTGTAAAGGCGGACCCGGTGTTGTAAAGGCACACGGGCCAATTAAGTCGCGCTTGTCTTTCCCTCGGGAAGCGCCTGAGCGAGGCGCTGGATCGTTCCAGGCAGAAAATCTAACAGGTCCGAGCGCGCCGCCGCCGGACGTGCCCGGTGTTCCTGCCCTCGATCGACAGGTTTTCGGCCGTGAATTCGATGATTCTGCCTTAGAGCGCGTTGACATTCATTTGGTCCAGATGAACGCGCTGACGAGGCAAAGGATTGACATAAACGCCCGTGGGGTCTGTTCGTAGCGCGTGGCGATGCGTCTGAAGTGCTTGATTTTCAGGAAGAAG
>NZ_VOSK01000692.1 GCF_009296175.1 Microvirga tunisiensis
AAAGCCATCCTGCGCAAGATCGGTGCAGCTAATCGCACCCAGGCGGCTATGTGGGCATCTCAGCGCCTTTCAGGAACAGGAGTGTCTAACCGGAATGGTTGAGACTTTGGCGCAGAAGATTGCGGTTGGGGATCAGGTTCGCGTCCACTTCCATCCACCCGGTCCATGGAAGAGCTTTTCCGAGGGCACGGTCAGGCGGGTGGACGTGACCACCCAGGCAGGGCGCTTCTTTGTGCTCGAAGTCCGGAATGAGGTCCTTCTCGACCAACCGCACCGGATCAGGCCCGGTTTCCCCGATTTCGTCCGGTATGAATGCCGGAATGACTTCCCTGGCCGGATCGAGATTCTCTCGACCGCCGAACAGGACGTGGAGAGGGAGCCCGCGTCCGCTCCCCTATCAGCAAAAGCGCCAGAAAACCCCGTGCAAGAGGCAGACGAGCAACATCTGGGTGAACTGGCTCTGCACTCAGAAGCTGAGACCGAACGAATTTTCGAAACAGAGGCCAAATCTGAACCGGATCAGGTCGATGTTGAGCTACAGCCCGTCCGCAAGCAGGGTGGTTTGCTGTCTGCATTGTTCGCACGAAGACGATAACCGCAACGTGCCTTACCAGCTTATGGTTTGACACGCTGACGGTGACAATCAACTCACTTCAGTGAAAGGAGCACGACCATGGCTGGGAAAGCTCGCATGCGACCGTCGTTCAAGAAGCACACTCGCCGCTACAAGGCAGTGATTGCCCCGGCTAAGACACGCGAAGGGCAGAAGAACCTTGCGAAGAAGAACCGCTACGCCAACCGCCATGGTTAGGCGGCAACGCGCCGCCCGATCTGACTTGTTCTTGCCTGACTGAAGATCACAATTTATCGGAGTGGCTCATCCGCTCATTGACAGAGCTTCCCCCTAACCGGCCTTCCTTCGTCCGCGCTTGGCGGGTGCTTTCGTAGGAGCAGTCTTTACCGCATCAATTGCGGCGGTCTTCGCTTGGGCTGCTCTTGAACGCCGCTGACCAAGGCCGAAGCTTTTCGCCAACTCAGATCGCTTGGCCGCATAGTTTGCCGCAACCATCGAATAATCGTGGGGCAAGCCCCACTTTTCCCGGTAAGCCTCGGGCGTCAGTCCCAAACGTGTAAGATGCCGTTTGAGCGACTTGTATTGTTTCCCGTCTTCCAAACTGATCACATACTCAGGAGTAACGGACTTCCTGATGGAGATGGCAGGAGTTGGCTTGGCATCTTGCCGTTGCGGAGTAGGCTGACTACTGCTCCAAAGAGCGGCGTGAACATTCCCGATCAGGTTGGGCAGATCAGCAACCGAGACAGAATTGTTGCTGACGAAGGCCGACACGATGTCAGCCGCAAGTTCAAGGTAGTTCGGGGGCGTTTCGTTAGACATGAGATAATCCTCCGCTTGAGGTATCGGCTGGAGCAACAATCTTATGTATTCACATTAAGGACTATGCACATGTGATAGGTGCGTACCTATATTCTTCTCTGGTTGAAGGCAAACGGCAGCCCCGAAGATAAAAGATTGTACATCTAAAATCGGAGTTGTGCTCAGACATTTTTTATGTCATGTGGATTGTTTAACCTGTCGATACTGCTCCATTGGCATCAATGATATTGAAATTTCGGGGATGTGGCAGACGAGAACTTTCTCTCTGACAAATGATCACT
>NZ_VOSK01000693.1 GCF_009296175.1 Microvirga tunisiensis
CTTTTAATTACCCATAGATTTGCGCTCCGATCCTGGCGCCGAGTTCGATGTCCATCAGGCGCGAAAGTCCTCTCCACATGACGGTGTTGCCTGGCGGCGGATCATGCCCACGCGCGAGATAGCCGCCCATGCGAGCGATCTTGGTCAGGTAATCCGAGAGCGTCTTTCTCCCTCGCACGATCGGGCCTTGATCTCTCACCAGCTCGTCGAGCAGGTCGATTTCCAGCCCCGTCAACGCCAACTGCGGCGGCACGTGCGGAATGACGCGATTGAGCATCGTCATCCAGAAGATCCGCCAGCTCAGGATGCAATAGATGCTCAGCAGGTTCACCAGCCGCTCGGCTGTTCTGAGCTTGGTCTCCTCGGCCCGGCAGCCGGATTTGAGGATCTTGTGGAACAGCTCGACCTTCCAGCGCAGGGCGTACCAGTCCAGCATCTGGATCGCGTCGGCGCGCGATCGCACCGGCAGGTCCGTGATCAGCTTCCAGTCAATCCGCGCCCGGTCTTTGGGGGTGTGACGCTCCTGCGCGTGGATTATCGTCAGGGTGAGCGCCGGATAGCGCTTCTGTTTGCCGATTGGCGGCAGGACGTGGATCCGGCGATACCTGAGCTCCACGATCGCAAGGCTCGCATCACCTTTTGGGCTGCGAACCTCAACCTGATGCCGCCCTTTGACCTTCACCTCCTGCATCTCGTCGGCGATGGTGTGTTGCCCGTCACCCGCTAGCCGATCCACGCAGGTCCGGACCAGGAAGTGCGTGCCCAGAGCATGAGCCGTACAGAAGAATTCGTAGATGTCGTTCTCCCGGTCGCCGATATGGATGCAGCGCTCAGGCGCCCCGAACAGCGCCACAGATTGCCTCAGGCACTCCAGCCAGCGGATACTCTCTTTCTGGTCGATCGGCACCCGGGTCGGGTTGATCTTGCGCTTGAGTTCCTTAGTGCCCTTGAACTGGGCTCTCGTCCAGAACTTGATGGCGGAAAGCCCGAGGGGCAGCCCCTCTGCGGTCACGGCCAGGCAGGAGTGCATCAGCAGCCCGCAGACCGTGTGCATCCTGTAGCGACCTTCCTTGTCACGGCCGCTGTTGACTCGGCAGGTCGAGCCAATCCGCCGGGGCTGCGCGCGCTCGTAGGACAGTTCCGTTGTGTCCTGAATGACCAGGATGGGTCCGTCGACTGCGGCAAAGCGGGTGCGGGTAGCCTGGAAATGGCCCTGAAGGATCGCGTATTCGTTCACTTTGGGATTGGACAGGAAGCGATAGGCGGCCTTGGTGTTGGCCCAGTCCTGGCAGGCGAGCGGAAGGCTGCCGCCGATGGCTCTGGCCATATGGGTCAGGAGCTTGCGCAGGCGCTGACCGAGACGTCTGTCCCGAAAGCGGCAGCCGGCGAGTTCCCGCTCGACCCAAGAGGGGGCATCGGTCGCATCTGCCGGATCGGCGGCAGGGAGGTGTGCCTTCGTCATGGCCCGGCTCCCGTGCGGCCTTGGCCCGGCAGCCAAGGAAGAATCTGATCAGAGCTCAGCCTGCAAGGCTGGGCGAGATCACGCGAGAGAAAAGAGAAAACCCGGCCCATGAGACACCTGTCGCAGACGATGAGGTGCTCGATAAGGAATCACGACGGGTGTCGGTCAGGCAAGCGCGGCCGATCAGCCCAAAAATGTGGGTAATTGAAAG
>NZ_VOSK01000694.1 GCF_009296175.1 Microvirga tunisiensis
CTTTCAATTACCCATAGATTTGTGCTCCAATCCTAGCGCCGAGTTCGATATCCATCAGGCGCGAGAGTCCTCTCCACATGACGGTGTTTCCTGGCGGAGGATCATGGCCACGGGCGAGATAGCCGCCCATGCAGGCGATCTTGGTTAAGTAGTAGGAGAGCGTCTTGCTCCGCAGCATCACCTGACCCTTGTCTCGCACCAACTCGTCGAGCAGGCCCATTTCCAGGCCCGTCAAGGCCAGCCGCGGTGGCACGTCCGGAACGACACGATTGAGCATCGTCAGCCAGAAGATCCGCCAGCTCACGATGCAGTAGATGCTGAGCAGGTTCACCAGCCGCTCCGCCGTTCTGAGCTTGCTCTCCTCCGCCCGACAGCCGGACTTCAGGATCTTGTGGAACAGCTCGACCTTCCAGCGCAGGGCGTACCAGTCGAGCATCTGGATCGCGTCGGCGCGGGATCGCACCGGCAGATCCGCGATCAGCTTCCAATCGATCCGCGCCCGGTCTTTGGGCGTGTGGCGCTCCTGCGCGTGGATGACCGTCAGGGTGAGAGCCGGATAGCGCTTCTGCTTGCCGATCGGGGGCAGGACGTGGATCCGGCGGTATTTGAGCTCCACGGTCGCAAGGCTCACATGGCCTTTTGGGCCGCGAACCTCAACCTGATGCAGCCCTTTGACCCTCACCTCCTGCATCTCGTCCGCGATGGTGTGCTGGCCATCGCCCGCCAGCCGATCCACACAGGTCCGGACCAGAAAGTGCGTGCCCAGAGCGCGAGCCGTGCAGAAGAATTCGTAGATGTCGTTCTCGCGGTCGCCGATATGGATGCAGCGCTCCGGCGCGCCAAACAGCGCCACGGATTGCCTCATACATTCGAGCCAGCGGATGCTCTCCTTCTGATCGATGGGCACCCGGGTCGGGTTGATCTTGCGCTTGAGCTTTCTGGTGCCCTTGAACTGAGGCCTCGTCCAGACCTTGATCGCCGACAGCCCCAGCGGCAGCCCATCCGCAGTCACAGCCAGGCAAGAATGCATCAGCAGCCCGCACACCGTGTGCATCCGCAACCGACCTGCCTTGTCCCGGCCGCTGTTGACCCGGCGGGTCGCGCCGATCCGTTCATGCTGTGCTCTCTCGTAGGTCAGTTCAGTCGTGTCCTGGAGAACCAGGATCGGGCCGCCGACCGCCGCAAAACGGGTGCGAGTGGCCTGGAAATGGCCCTGAAGGATCTCGTGTTCGGAGACTTTGGGATTGGACAGAAAGCGATAGGCTGCTTTGGTGTTGGCCCAGTCCTGGCAGGCCAGCGGGATGCTGCCGCCGATGGCACTGGCCATGTGGGTCAGGAGCTTGCGCAGGCGCTGGCCAAGACGCCGGTCCCGAAAGTGGCAGCCGGCGAGCTCCTGCTCGATCCAGGAGGTCGCGTCAGCCGCCTCTCCGGGATGGGCGGCAGGAAGGCGCGCCTTCATGATGGCCCAGCTCCCGTGCAGCCTTGCCCTGGCGGATGGGAGATGGCCCGGCGCAGGCCCGACCCGCAGGCATCGGCAAGATGACGGGAAAACCGAGACGGGACCCTATCCATGGGACACCTCTCACAGATGAGGAGGTGCCCACCACGGAATCACGATTGGTGCCGGTCAGGCAAGCGCTGCCGCTCAACCCAAAATGTGGGTAATTGAAAG
>NZ_VOSK01000695.1 GCF_009296175.1 Microvirga tunisiensis
CCTTAGGGAAAGCTGCCCGGGCAACTCGCACGGTCTCGGCCGGGATCTCACCAATCGGCTCGGGATGAAGACTCATGCCATCCTCCTCTTGCTGAATAGCCAACAGGGAATTCGCCGACAGTATCTACTTTTTATGCGCTTTCCTCAGCAGAGTTTCGTTCGCACGGCCGTTGGAATTCGAAGTCAAATTGCGAACCATTTTCTGCCCAAGCGCAGGGAACGCGACTTTGAAGCCCCAGTCTCGCATTTAATTGCGATTCAATACTCTTCTACCTCTTAGTAACCATCCATCTAAACTTGACACTGCTTTCGGGGACTGGTGCCGTAGGTTTTGCGATACGCACAGCAACTCTGTATCGGGAAACTGGAGGAACTCATGGGCCGCATCATGAAAGAGGATGATATTTTCATCTCAGGATTGTTCGATCTCATGAATCTTCGCTTCGGTCCTTCCCAAGGTCCGAAGGAAGCATTTGGCGGCATCGAAGAGATGGCTGCTCTTCAGAAGGAGTTCCAGATCTTTCAACGCGGACGCTCCCTGAAGGACTGCGTTGCGGTACTCAATCTCGGAGGTTTCTGGAACGCTCGGGCACGGAACAGATGGCTTACCCTGATCGGTGAGTTGGGACTGTACGAGTCGGACGAGCCCGGCGTGAATGGCAATGATCGTATCATGAACATGATGATCGAGAACCTGGCGTCGCGCTATCCCCTTCCCGTTCTTTTCCAGGCTCATGACTCTCGCAGTGAGGACGGGCGCAGGGTTATCGTGAGGAATGCTCCAACCGGTCTCTTCTACATGACGCAGGACTACATCATCGTATCGATTCCAATGCTCCCAAGATCGGTTTCCCGGACTGCTCGGCAACCCGTGAAAGCTGCACGGAAGGCCGCGGCCAAGACAACGAGGGCAGCGCCCAAGAGCACGAAGAAAACACCCCGGCGAAGATAGGTCTTCGCTCGGAATGACGAGATCCTCGCCTGCTGAACTTGATGATGTCTATTGGCAGATAGCGCAGTATTACACGCAGAAGCTTCGTCGCTATGGCCCGACGCCGCTGGGTGTCGACTGGAGTTGCGTTCCGACGCAGGCGCTGCGGTTTCGAAAACTTCTCGCGCTTTGCAATTTTGACGTCCCATTCTCCCTCAACGACGTAGGATGCGGGTATGGCGCTCTTCTCGACTACCTCGCGCTCTATCATCCTCAGAGCTCTATCGACTATCTCGGAATCGACCTGTCATCTGCAATGGTTCGCCGTGCAAATAAGCGTTGGGCGGGAGATTTGATCCGGTTCCATCATGGCAGAGAGAGCCCGCGCCGAGCAGATTACAGCATCGCAAGCGGAATTTTCAACGTCATGCTGGATCAGCCGATCCCGGTTTGGGAGCGTCTCATCGAGACGACCTTGTCCCATCTGAGTTCGACCAGTTCCAAGGGCTTCGCCGTAAACTTTGTCCACTTGCCCAATCCTGGGGAAAGAGCGAAAGCCGGCTTATATTGCGCTAATCCGATGCAATGGATCGACTTCTGCGAGAAGAGCCTTAGAGGCTGGTGAGCAATTTTATTACTCGCTTCAAGTGCTTGATTTGGAATAGCTTTCGTGAAGATTGATGAGGCGGATGCGGGGTGTGCAACGGTTGAGGAGCCCCGCTATGGATACTTGTCTCTAT
>NZ_VOSK01000696.1 GCF_009296175.1 Microvirga tunisiensis
CTCGGAGAATATCGGTCAGGGGATCATCAATCGTGTCGGGCTGACGCAGGCGAACAATGTTGGTAGTCTCGGTCATGACGTATCGCTCTCCTGAAGAGGTTCTGGCAGGCTCGACACCCGCCTCGATCCGTCGCCTTTCTCAAACCGTCATCACCCACATTCCGGCATAGGTCGGTCGGCTAACGAAGCCTCCTCTGTAGAGGAGATTGCCAATCCTGTGGTGAGCGGACCATCTCGGGACTCTAAGCCTCTGGATCGGATAAGGCCGCATACCAGTCGGCATAGGGCGTGCTGATCACCATGTGACGATTGTAGTCCGGAGCACCATCACTCCACCACACGGGGCCCCGTTCACCCAAAACCGTCTTTGCGGTGTCGACCTGCTTGCGGGCCGCTCGCGTCGCCTCCAGCTCGCCACGGGCCTCGCGGACAGCGCGGCGCGCCGCCATCAACTCACGCACGAGCCGTTCTCGGTCTGCAGGATCCAGAGCGGGATTGCTCAAGCGCCAGAGCCGCCCACGCACAACAAAGTAGCGGCCATCGGGCGTTCGGGGATAGCGGTCGGAAGCAGCCATGAGACGGACCCAACGCTCAGGCGAGCCGAGGGGAGAGTGGTTTGGTGTAAACCAGGCGCCTATGCCAGGGGCACCAGCTCGATCCTGGCGATGTTGGCGCGCCGCAGAAGATCGTCTCTGATCCAGCGTCCGAGCCGATAAAGCGGCACTGCTGCGCCCTAAGCTTCAAGAGGGAGGTTTGATCGCGCGAGGAGGGCTCAGGGATCTCAGACACAGCACCACCGGGCTCATGAGAGGAACCTGGTGATATCGGACAAGAGCCGTACAGGTTCCATCGGCTGCCCGTTTATGCGCCTTGGCCTACGGTCTTTGCTCTGTGACAGGCATCGGCGGCAGTTTCTGAGAAGCACATCCGGTCAGGTAGGAGACTGAACCCAGCCAGACAGATCCCCGTTCCATAACCTTGCTGTCACGGCAGTTCCTAACGTGGCATTCTCGCCCTCAAGTCCGATCGAATTTTTATGTTTTGCAGGGGTGGCCCCAACATCAGCATGTTGGTCTCAATGTCCAAGTTATCGGGCGATAGAAGTTTGGAAACCGATGAACCTTATCAAAGTCACCAAGTAGACCGGTGAGGCTATTCGCTTTGCAGAATGCCCAAAATTGAGGCGGACCTTGCCAACATTGTAAGCTCACTTGAGAAATCCTTTTCGCCAACAGCTCGTTACTGACACATAGTGTTCCAGCTGAGGGGATGGGTTGGGCCATAACCGTTGTGAGGAAGTCATGGCGTCGGTGTTCAGCGAACTCATTCCATTGCTTGGGGTCATTTCCGTATTCATCGCAATCTGCTCCCTGGAAGGGGCCTCTTAGACCGAGCTTAGGCAACTGGAGGAGCAAGGCATGACTGTTGGAGAACTCTACAAGGTCCGCGCTGGCGACAAGGCACCATCATCCTGCATGGATGCGCCCGAGGTTGAGGTCTCGCGGCAAGTGCTGATCGATGTGCTAATGATCTTCACTAAAGACCTGCAACGGAGAGACCTGCGTGCCGGAAGAAGCTGGTGATGAGCTCAGGCCGTTGCTGCAGGCGGCCGAACTCGCGGCGGGCCAGGCGGTGCAAGTCGGCGACTGATCCGGGCAACGCGCTTTCCA
>NZ_VOSK01000697.1 GCF_009296175.1 Microvirga tunisiensis
TAATAGGGGCAAAACCGTTGGCGATCACGCTAAGGAGCAGCGGTCGCTGACCAGATCTGCCAGGCGCGGGACGGCTGGCGCATCAGCAATTCCCAGTCTATCGCCAAGATAGCTCCAGAATGACACTCCCAGCTTGCGACAGGTCTTGCTCAATCCGAGGAATGCATCGCGGCAGTCCCGCCCCGTGTCGGAGCGCGTGCCGGCGCTGATCTTGCGCCGAATGACCTGAGCCCGGATGTCGTTCTCGGACCCGTTGGTGTGCAGCGGGATCTCGGGGCGCTCCAGCACCCGCAGCAGTTCCGCCTTGTTGGCTCGCAGCCGTCTCAGCAGCCGATCAAGGGTGGCAAAGCCGGTTCGCCTCGTGAAGATCCGATCAAAGCGCGCCCGCAACTGCGTTCGGCGGCGGCGGGTTGGTGCCTGACGATAGAGCTTCAGATCCCGGTAGAACCACCACACCAGCCGCCGCATCCGCTTCTGGGCCGCGCGCTGATGATCCGTAAAGGTGTCGAGCTGATGGATCAGCCGCTCGGCATGCACCCAGCACAACGCGTGCTCTCCAACCTCGAACTGGCCGGCATCGTCGCTGACGATCACCGTGTTCGGCAGAAGGCCGTGCGCCTTGATGCTGCCCCACACGGCTCCTTCGGTGGCCAGACGGACGGGATCGAGCGTGTCGGGCCGGCTGGGCATCGCCACCTGTTCCAAATGACGCTGCCAGGCCGGGGCATCGCGGAAGTCCGTCTCGGACGCTTGCGCCAGACGCGCGATCAGAGGCTGCGGCAAGGCTCGCCGGCGCAGGTAGGCAAGCGCGTCAGCGTTGATGACGTAATCTGTGTGGCCCGCTCGTAGAAGCTCGAGGAAGTTGAGCCGGCTCTTGGAGGCGGTGGTGCCAAACCAGGTGAAGTGGTCATTGCCGATCTGGGTGCAGGTGCCGTTGCGGCCCTGATGCCGTGCGCCTGTGTCATCGACACTGATCCAGCGCGCGCTCCTCAATCCGGCCCGCAGCACCGCCATCGCCTCGTCGCGGAATAACCCGCTCGCATCGCTGAGCAACCGCACGACCTGCCGCTTGGAGATCAGCACGCCCAGCAGGGTGAGATGCTCGACCAGCCGCGCGATGGTGAGCTGACCCTGATGGTAGAGCGCCAGCACATAGCGGTGCAGGTCTGGCCCGAAATGCCCGACGATGCCATCCGGCAGCGGCGCCACAAGGGTACGGCCGTCCGGGGTCAGCCAGCGCTCGCGACGAATGCGGATCCCGTGGGATCGCACGATCAGGTCCTGAACCAGAAAGTCCTCATAGCCCTTGAAGCGCGATCCGGCCGGAACGGCGGCACGCATGACACGCTCCTCATGGATCGTGATCTGCGAGGCTTTGGGGCCGCGCCGCCCGGGCTTGCGGCTTGACCCAGGCGAAGGTGTGTGGGTGTCCATGCCGCTGGGCGTGCGCGGCTTGATGGTTGGACGTCCTTTAAGGTTCTTGAGACGGGCGATCTCCTCGCGCTGGGCGGCAGCCAGCCGCTCCAGCTCGGCGACGCGGCCCAACAGCTCCAGCACCAACCGCTTCAGATCGGCGTTCGACAGGCCATCAAGATCCGGGGCCGGTGACATGCAGGGGATTGAATCAGAATTGTCGCTGCGCCGGAACCCCGACCCGCCAGCTCAGC
>NZ_VOSK01000698.1 GCF_009296175.1 Microvirga tunisiensis
GATCAGCTCATTGCGTGTTGTCATGCTCACCTGCCTCATCATCGCCCCCGCAGCTCGCCAGAGCTCGGGAGCAAATCAGATGAGGCAACGATCCAAAATCAGGGAGCAATTCAGGCGATGCAATGCGGTCACGGCTATGATCGTCTCGGCACTCTGGACGTTGGCCTCGAGCAGCACCTCCTTGTCGAGCGCATCGCCCTGGATCACCACGGCGGCATCGCGAAGCTCGCGTGATATGTACTCGGCCCGTTCGCGCGAATGCTCGACCAATTTGAGCGAGACATCAGGGGCGTGACGGGCGATCCTGGTTGCCAAGTTAAGGCCGACATTGCCGCCGCCCACGATCACGATACGACGGGCGACCTGCTCCTCGTGGCCGAGGAATGCCATCACGCGATCCACACGGTCTGTCTCGGTGATGACGTAGACATCATCACCCTGCTGCACCCGATCCTCTGCCCTCGGCACGAACGCATGACCGTTGCGGACGATGACGCCGACGACGATACCGGAGCCACCGGACGTGGACAGCTCCTTCATCCGCCGCCCGACCAGAGAGCATCCGCCTGTGTTGCAGTGAACCCCGAGCAGGTGAATCCGACCGTCGGCGAGCGCCACAGTGTCGAAGGCGCCGGGCGTCTTGAGCCGCCGTACGATGCCGTTGGCGACCTCCACCTCGGGTGAGATGATCACGTCGATGGGCAGTTGGTCGGAGGCGTAGAGCCCCTGCCAGATCGGCTCCAGATAGCCGTGATGCCGGACGCGGGCGATGCGCCGGCGGACATTGAAAAGGGAATAGGCCACTTGGCAGGCCACCATGTTGACCTCGTCGGAGCGGGTCACTGCGATCAGCATGTCGGCATCGCGCGCACCGGCCCGTTCGAGGACCTCGGGATGGGAAGCGTGGCCGACCATCCCGCGGACGTCGTAGCTCTCGTCTGCCCGCCGGGCCTGCTCCGGCGACAGGTCCACAACCGTTACATCAATACCTTCGGTGGCAAGATGGCGGGCGATGGTCGAGCCCACCTGTCCGGCACCGCAAACGATTACTCTCATAGGCCCCTCACTCATCCGAATGGGTTTGGCTCCAGAGGCATATAGAGCAGCTTTCCCTATGAATGGCTTGGATACAGTGAGGCCATCTGGGCACGGGCGTTTCCTTGCCAGCGGGCTGCTCCGTACGCCTGGGCTTTTGGCTCTATCGAGGTCCTGAAAGCCCAGCACATAACCGCGGTTAGTAATCAAGCCGCGCGACCAAGGGGAGTCGGATGGTCTGGATTAGGTCGAGCCTGTGGCAAAACGCAGACAGACCGCTCCGTGGAGCAATTTAATTTCTTGCAAGCCGCGAAAGACCGGGAAATCCCCGGTACAGAAGCCTGAACTTGTACAATCGTTCGGCAAGGCGGAGCTTGCTCGGGTTTTGACACACCCTCTGTCATCCGAGGAAATTACTAATGCCCCAGGAATGTCTGTTGCCCCCTTCGTCAGCAGAGATTCGGTCTGCTTCGCAAATGTGCCGATTGCATACGATCCGAACGCAATCGAGCAACTGGGTCAGCAGTGCTCTCACGTCCCGGCGGAGGGCTGCGCAAGGGAATGACATGACGGATCTCCAAGCTGCCGTCGTGAACGATGATGCGGTCGATGACC
>NZ_VOSK01000069.1 GCF_009296175.1 Microvirga tunisiensis
CAGGCGCCCACCGTCGAAAGCAGCGGTGATCTTCTTGCGGCCAACGGCTGGAAACGGGAAGGTGGCAGGTGTATCGTCCGGCATGGCGAGTGTGGCACAGGGCAATTGGTGGCAGGGATTAGTCTCAGCAACCAAATCCTACGCTGCTTCAAGTGCTTAAGCTACACTCGCCAGCCTTCATCAACCTTCCCATGCATAAGAACGGCTAGGCGTTTCTCACGAGGCGCCACCGATGGATTCCCTGGCGGAGCCTGCCCGCTGCCAACCAAGCCGCCGGATGATGGACGTAATGGCTCAAACCCGCTGCATGATCGTCGAAGACCAGGTGCTGATCGGTATGTCCCTGGAGGCTTTCCTGGAGGATGCCGGCTTTGAAGTGGCAGGTATCTTCATGAGCAATGTCCAAGCCTTGCAATGGCTTGAGGACGATGCGCCGGACGTTGCCATCCTGGATATCATGATCAGGGACGGCACCTCCCTGGAGATTGCCCGGGCGCTGAAGTGCCGGGGTGTGCCCTTTGCCGTCTATTCCGGCCTGCCATCGAAGGCGGATTGCCCGCCGGAGCTGCAGAACGTGCCCTGGCTCGAAAAACCCGCCAGCCGCGAAATCCTCCTGAGCGTTCTCGGTGGCCTTGCCCGGCCCGAGAACGACGCGATCGTCCTGAACTCCGAACTATCGTAAAACCTTGACAAGACGGTATCCCGGTATCGCCTCATAGGCGTGGCGCCAAAGACAAAAGCGGAACATCGAGGCTTGGCATTCCGTTGTCATAGAAGTTCCGCTCTTTGGAGGGCGCCATGGGCGTTTCGTTCAAAACTTGGATGGCTGCGGGCCTTGTCCTTGTCGGTGCCGTGGCCGTTCAACCTGTTCCGGCCGAAGCCCAGCCCCGCTGGGGTCGCTATCAGGGCGATGGCTACGCTCCCCACGGGTTGAGACAACGCTATTATGCCCCGCGCTACTACGGCGGCGCTCGTTCCGCCTATTACGGGCCTCGCCGCTACTACGGCTACGGGCCTCGCCGGTCTTACGGTTATGGCTATCCGTACGGCTATTACCGGCGTCCCAATTACGGCGGCGCTGTTGCGGCCGGCGTGATCGGCGGTCTTGCTCTGGGAGCCATCGCAAGCGCGGCGGCCAATCCCTATTACGGTCCGGATTATTACAGGCCGGCCTATTACGCTCCTCCGGGATGCGTCTTCGAGCGTCGCCGGGTCGTCAATGCCTATGGCCGGGTGGTCGTGCGCCGGATCCGGACCTGCTATTGAAGCCCTCTGAACGGCCAGAATCGGGAAAGCCCCGTCCATAGCGGGGCTTTTCTCATCCGTTGAAGCCGCCGCCCAGACGGGTTAGAGGCATTTTACAAGCATTTTTGGATGTACCATGACAGTACGCTTCCATCGCGGCGACCTGCCCGCCAGTTACAAGCCCGGCTCTGCGATCGCCGTCGACACCGAGACGCTCGGTCTCAATCCGCATCGGGATCGGCTGTGCGTGGTGCAGATCTCGACCGGGGACGGCACGGCGGACGTGGTGCAGATCCTCAAGGACGGGCCTCTGCCGGAGAACCTGATCCGCGTGCTCTCCGACGAGAGCGTGCTCAAGATTTTCCATTATGCCCGTTTCGATCTTGCAGTCATCTTCCACACCTTCGGAATCATGCCGCGTCCGATCTACTGCACCAAGGTCGCGTCGTGGCTCGTGCGCACCTATACCGATCGGCATGGGCTGAAGGAGCTGGCGCGCGAGCAGCTCGGGGTGGAACTGTCGAAACAGCAGCAATCCTCCGACTGGGGTGCGGAGACCCTGACGACGGCCCAGCTCGATTACGCCGCTTCCGACGTGCTGCATCTCCATGCCCTGAAGGTCAAGCTCGACCGTCTCCTGGAACGGGAGAACAGGCTCGGCATTGCCCATCAATGCTTCAGCTTTCTGCCGACTCGCGCCCAGCTCGACCTTCTCGGCTGGCCGGATACGGATATTTTCGCCCATTCTTGACGCGCGCTTAAACTTTCCCGCATAAAACCCACATCCGTCATAACATCGCCATGTCCCTCCGGCATGGCGCCGTGCCGATGGTCAAGCGGCCGTGGATCAGACCGAAGGGGTTGGACGAAAGTGGCGGGAATTCAGGGCACCACGATGCGTGATGGCCCGACCTCGAGGTCGGCCGTACGGTCGCGCGCCTTCAACAAGGCTCGTCGCCATTCCCGCTGGGTCCGCTTCGCCAAGATCGCCATTCCCCTCGGCTCCCTGCTGGGCATGGCCGGTGTAGGGACCATGGCCTATTACAATCCGTTCCAGCAGATCGAGAACCTGAGCTTCAGCTCCATCGGGGTGAGCGGTACCAACGTCACCATGGAAAGCCCGAAGCTGAACGGCTTCAAGAACGACAACCGACCCTACGAGGTGACCGCCAGCGCCGCCACGCAGGATGTGCGCAAGCCCGACCTCGTGCAGCTCAAGGATCTCAAGGCGCGTATCGTGACCGATGAGCGTGGCGGGGTTGCGAGGCTTCAGGCCGATTCCGGTGTCCTCGACACCAAGAAGGAGCAGTTGAGGCTGCGCCAGAACATCGTGGTCACCACGGATGGCGGCCATGAGGTCAAGCTCCGTACGGCCTTCGTAAGGTTCAAGGCCGGTTCGGTGGTCTCCAACGATCCCGTCACCGTCTCCTTCGGCAACGGTACCATCGAGGCGGAGGGGCTCGATGTCGCGGACAACGGCAAGGTCATGAGCTTCAAGGGCCGTGTCCGCACGGTCATTCAGCCCTCGTCCGGTTCCACCCCATCCTCCCCGGACGCTGCCGGCACGGGCTCCACGGCTCCTTCCAAGGCTCCTGCACCCCAACAGACAAGTATCCGTCCATGATGAGTCTCACACGCGCCGCCCTGGCCATCGCGCTTCTCTCCCCGGTTCCGATGCAGGTTGCCTGGGCCCAGGCCAGCAAGGAGCGCGCCGTCGGCTTCGGCAATTTCGGCTCCAGCAAGGAGCCGATCAAGATCGACGCCAACAAGCTCGACGTCTTCGACAAGGAAGGCCGCGCGGTCTTCACCGGCGACGTGGTGGCGGTTCAGGGCGAGAGCACCATGAAATGCACGGTCATGACCGTGTTCTACGAGCAGCGGGACCCGAACGGCGGACAAGCGGCACCGGCGGCGCAGACGGCCGACGACAGCGCCATCAAGAAGATCGATTGCAAGGGCCCGGTCACCATCGTGTCGCGGACCCAGGTCGCGACCGGCGAGAACGCGACCTTCGACCGCGGCTCCAACAAGATCATGCTGACCGGCAACGCGACCCTGAGCGACGGACCGAACGTCACCAAGGGCGAGCGGGTGCTCTACGACATCAATACCGGCGTGGCGAATATCGAAACGACGCCTGGCGGACGCGTGAGGGCGCTGTTCGTGCCCGGCAACGGCGGGCCTGCCCCGACCGGAGCCGGTGGAACTCCTGCCGCAGGCGCCGCCAAGCCGAAGCCTCAGCAAAGGCCGGCCACGAACTAAAGCGGGAGGCCGTCTCCCGCTTTTCCCTTTTTCATGATCGACGATGAGCCTGTGAAACCTCTTTTCAACCGTTCTCAAACCGGTCCCTCCGACGTGAGCCTCCTGGAACCTCATCCAGTCGGGTCGAGCCCGCATGCCTTTCATCGCGCCGAGAGCGAAGCCGTGTTCGGCGGTCCCGGAATCCTGGCGGTCAAGGGCCTGCAGAAGAGCTATCGCGGCCGCACCGTGGTGCAGGATGCAGGCCTGAATGTGCGTGCGGGCGAGGCCGTCGGCCTGCTCGGCCCCAACGGCGCAGGCAAGACCACCATCTTCTACATGATCACGGGCCTCGTCGGCGCCGATCGCGGCGTCATCAGCCTGGACGGGCACGACGTGACGAGCCTGCCCATGTATCGCCGTGCCCGTCTCGGCATCGGCTATCTCCCGCAGGAAGCCTCGATCTTTCGCGGTCTCAACGTGGAAGACAATATCCGCGCCGTTCTCGAGATCGTCGAGCCGAGCCGCAAGGAGCGCGAGCGCAAGCTCGATGCGCTGCTCGACGAGTTCAACATCACGCGCCTGCGCAAATCGCCGTCCATCGCGCTCTCGGGCGGCGAGCGGCGCCGCTGCGAGATCGCCCGGGCGCTCGCGGGCGAGCCGACCTTCATGCTCCTCGACGAGCCCTTCGCCGGCATCGATCCCATCGCGGTGGGCGACATCCAGAACCTCGTACGGCACCTGACCCGGCGTGGCATCGGCGTGCTCATCACCGACCACAACGTTCGCGAGACGCTCGGTCTCATCGACCGCGCCTACATCATCCATTCCGGTCGCGTTCTGACCGAGGGCGCGCCCGATGCCATCGTGTCGAACGAAGAGGTGCGCCGCCTGTACCTGGGCGAGGACTTCCGCCTTTAGGACCATTCCCCTTTTGACCTAAGGGGAGTGCACGCAGTAAAACCGTCTAGGCATGCAAGAAGCATGCCTGAACGTCTTCGGGTGCTTTCATGGGAGCGATGCAACGACTGGAGCTGCGCCAGGGCCAGTCCCTGACCATGACTCCCCAGCTCGTTCAATCCATCAAGCTGCTGCAGCTCTCCCATGCGGAACTCGCGGCCTATGTGGAAGCGGAGCTCGAGCGCAATCCCCTCCTGCAGGAGGGCGAGACCCCTGTCGATGCGCCCGTGCCGAGCCTCGCCGATTTCCTGCGCGCCAAGCAGAAGGCGGAAGCCGCAGGGCCGAGGATCGTCCCCGGCCCGCCTCCGTCGCGCGCAGATGCCGTGCCGGCATCATCGGGACAAACGGCAAGCGCGGGCCACAGCGAGCTCAAGCCAGACATGGGGGACATGCTCGCCCAGGCGACGAGCCTGAGCGAACATCTGGAGGCGCAGCTCGATCTCGCCACCGCCGATCCGAGGCTTCGTGTGATCTGCGAGCACCTGATCCACAATCTCGACGAGGCCGGATACCTCACCGAGGATCTGGTGGAGTTCTCGGCTCGGCTTCGGATTGCGTCCGAGGAGGCCGAGGCCGCCCTGCGTCTGATCCAGAGTTTCGAGCCGTCCGGCGTCGGTGCGCGTGACCTCGCCGAATGCTTGGGCCTTCAGCTGCGCGAGCGCAACCGGCTCGATCCGGCGATGCAGACCCTGCTCACCCATCTCCATCTCGTCGCCCGGCAGGATTTTGCGGGCTTGCGAAAGGTCTGCGGCGTCGATCAGGAGGATCTCGCCGAAATGCTGGCCGAGATCCGCCGCCTCGAACCCAAGCCCGGCCTCGCCTTCACGCCTGCTGCCATCGATGTGCTCGTGCCCGACGTGCTGGTGCGGAGCGCCTCCGACGGCAGCTTCACGGTCGAGCTCAATCCGGAAACCCTTCCCCGCATCCTGCTCAACCGGAGCTATTATGCCGAGGTCGCGAAGGTGGTGCGCAAGGACGAGGACAAGAGCTTCCTCTCCGACTGCCTGCAGACCGCAAGCTGGCTGACCCGCAGCCTGGACCAGCGCGCCAAGACGATTCTGAAGGTCGCTGCCGAGATCGTCCGCCAGCAGGAGGAGTTCTTCAAGGAAGGGATCGCCGCCTTCCGTCCCATGACGCTCAGGAGCGTGGCGGAGGCGATCGGCATGCACGAATCCACCATCTCCCGCGTGGCCGCGAACAAGGCGATCGGAACCGAGCGCGGCACCCACCCGATGAAGTTCTTCCTCAGCGCCGCTACGGGAGAGGGCGAGCATTCGGCCAAAGCCGTTCGTCACCGAATCAGGCAGCTGATCGAGGCCGAGAGTCCAGCCGATGTGCTCTCGGATGAGGCAATTGCCCAGAAATTGAAAGCAGACGGGATCCAGGTCGCCCGGCGCACGATCGCGAAATATCGGGAGGCCCTGCGCATTCCCTCCTCGGCGGACCGGCGCCGGAGGCACAAGCTGAAGGTCTGACCTGTCCGATCCACGCCACTTCAAGGCTTGCATTGGCCCCCATTCGGATCATCATCGGCTCCAAGCGTCACCCTGAAGGATCGCAGCGAAGCGACGGCGCAAGAGGAGGAGAGCACGATGACATTGAGGGTGTCGGGGAAGAATCTCGATATAGGCGAAGCCCTTAGGTCTCAGGTCCAGGATCGGGTGGCCGGTGCGCTCTCGAAGTATTTCGACGGGGGCTATTCGGGCCATGTGACCGTCACCCGCGATGGCACAGGCTATCGAACGGACTGCGTGCTTCACCTGACCTCGGGTATGACCCTGGAAGCCTCCGGGGCCGCTCAGGACGCCTATGCCAGCTTCGATCAGACGGCGGGCCGGATCGAGAACCGCCTGCGCCGCTACAAGCAGCGTCTCAAGGGCCGTTCCGGGCCGGTCAGCGGCCGCGCGGGCAACAGCCTCGAAATGGCCTATTCCGTCCTGGAGGCCCCCAGCGACGAGGCGGTCGAGGAGGAGGCCTATCATCCGATGGTGATCGCCGAGACCACGAAGCCCCTCCACAAGCTTTCCGTCAGCGACGCTGTGATGCAGCTCGATCTCACCGGAGCGGCCGCTCTCGTGTTCATCCATGCTAGCACCGGCCGCATGAACGTCGTATACCGCCGCGGCGACGGGGCGATCGGTTGGGTGGATCCGCCGCTCGCACAGCCTTGACGGGGAGCTACCTCTTCTTGGCCCGGTTCTTGCGTGGAACGGTGCGAAGCCTTCCAGGCTTCACATCATAATGCGGCGTGATCGATGCCTTTGCTGGATTTTCTAGACCCTCGGGCCGTTTTGCCCGCCCTGCGCGTCAACGGCAAAAAGCAGGCCCTTCAGGAACTGGCCTCCCAGGCGGCCCGACACACGGGTCTCCCCGACGGCGCCATCTATGAGGCTCTCCTGCAGCGCGAACGCCTCGGCTCGACCGGGATCGGCGAGGGCATTGCCATTCCCCACGGCAAGCTGCCGGGTCTGACCCGCATCTTCGGCCTGATGGCAAGGCTCGACAAACCGGTCGACTTCGAGGCTCTCGACGGCCAGCCGGTCGACGTGCTCTTCCTGCTTCTCGCTCCCGAAGGGGCCGGGGCCGATCACCTGAAGGCCCTGGCGCGGGTCGCTCGCGTCCTGCGCGAGCCGGGACTGATCGAGCGGGTGCGCGCCACCCGGGATGCCACTGCGCTTTATGCCATCATGACCGAGCTGCCGAAGGCGGCTTAAGCCGCTCTGACGCAAACGGATTTCTAACCTAACGTAAATCTCTCTTTAACACGTCCGCCCCAATCTTGCCGCAAAGTCCTAAAGGGGGATTCGGGGGAATGTCGTCTCTTGCTCGTGTGAGGCGGCCGTCGGTCCGGGTGCGCGTCGCCACGTTGAGTGGTGTCATGGTGCTCGGCTTTGCGGTCATCGGTGCGGTCTTTCAGACAGGCCGCAATGAGGTCGAACAGGCGCTGTCGGCGCAGCAGACCTATTCCGCCCTGGCCGAGAAGGCCAACCAGTTCCGGGGTCGGGCCGATGCCCTGAAGGTCACGGCCGGAGAATGGACGGCAAGCCGCCTGAGCCATCATGGTCAGGCCTTCATCGATCAGCACAAGTCACTTGCCGCCCAGCTCGACGAAATGAGCACATCCACCGGCGCCGGCCTGATCGAACCGGAGGTCACGGCCCTGAAGCAGCGCTCGGCGGCTCTGATCGGTCAAGGCAACGCTCTCGACAAACTCTATGCCGCCGTCGGCAGCAAGCCCGATGAAGGCGCGCAGGGACGCCTCCTCAAGGCGGAGTCGAACCTTGAAAAGCTCGTGCGCCCTCTGACGGGCAGCGGCGAAGCCATCACTTGGCGCCTCTGGGCGGCCATGCTCGGCATGTTCAATCAGGAGGCCCGCGCCCGCATTCTGCTCGAGGAAAGCATTCTGGGCGCCTTCGAGGTCGAGCAGGGTCGGTTCACGCGCGCTCTGGCCCAACTCCCAGGTGACCCGAAGGACAAGGCGGCGATCGAATCCGCAAGCGTTTCATTCCAGGAATCCTTCCATGCCTGGGGCGAGCTGGAACAGCAGGTCTCCGGCCAGGGCGAGAAATTGATGGGGCAGTTCGATCTGCTCGTGCCCGTTCTCGACCAGCTCTTGGCCAAGGTGCGCGCCGAGGCGCACAAGACCGAAGAGCAGCTCACCGCTTCCCAGCACCGCACCTTCACCCTGATCCTGTGGGCGATGGGCGCTACGCTGCTGTTCGGCCTGATCCTCAATTTCATCGTCGGACGGTCGATCTCCCTGCCGCTGACCCGCCTGCAGCAGGCCATGCGGCGGCTTGCCGATGGCGATGCGGCGAGCGAGATCCCCTTCACCGGCACCACCGACGAGATCGGCGCCATGGCCCGTACGGTCCTGGTCTTCCGCGACAACGCCCGCGAGCGTGAGCGGCTGACGCAGGAGCGCGAGGGCATGGCGGCCGTCGATGCCGAGCGGGCCCAGGCGATTTCCGGCGCGATCACGGCCTTCGACGCCTCGGTCGAGCAGATTCTTTCGGAGGTTCGGCAGGTCACGGGCGATCTCGCCAAGGCCTCCGGGCAGCTGGAGGGATCGGCCAATCACGTCACCCGGCAGGCGCAGATCGCTGGAGCGGCCTCCACCCGCACGGCGCACAACATGTCGGCGGTGGCGAGCGCCGCGGAGGAGCTCGACGCGTCCCTCGCCGAAGTCGCCGCCCAGACCAATGCCTCGGCGCAGGCCTCCGAGCGCGCGGTAGCGGAAGCACGGGGCGCTTCCGGCAGCATGTCGACGCTCTCGACGGCGACCTCGCAGATCGGCGAGGTGGCAAACCTCATCCGCTCCATCGCGGCGCAGACCAATCTGCTTGCGCTGAACGCCACCATCGAGGCAGCCCGCGCCGGCGAGGCCGGCAAGGGCTTTGCCGTGGTGGCGAGCGAGGTGAAGGACCTCGCTGGCCAGACCGCCAAGGCGACCGAGGAGATCGCCCGGCAGATCGAGGCCGTGCAGGCGGCCTCGCGCGAGACCCTGGTGGCGCTCGGCACCGTGCAGGCCTCCGTCGAGGATCTGGCGGGGGTCGTCTGCACGGTGGCCGGAACCGTCGGCCAGCAGACGGCGGCGGTGTCGGAGATCGCCCGCTCCGTGGCTCAGGTGTCCACGGAAGCGCAGGCCGGCACCTCCGCCATCGAGACGACACAGGGCGTCGCCTCCGAGTCGCTCGACGCTGCCCGGAACGTGGCGGATCTCTCGGTCGCCCTGGAGCGGCAGGCCCAGCGCCTCGGTGCCGAGATCGGCCAGTTCCTTCAGAGCGTCAGGACTGCCTGAAAACGTGAGATCGGCCGGGATGCCTCAGGGCTTACCGGCCATCTCCCAGACGAGCTGAACGTTGGCCGTGTAGCGGATCGTGGCCGGCGGCACGATCGGAACCGACTCGGCGCCCTTGGCCATCGCCATGGACATGCGCATGTCCGGCTGCGGCTCGAAGGGCTGGGCGGAGCCGTCCCGGATCTCCAGAAGGCGGCCTAGGGAGACGCCGGCGGCAGAGGCATAGATCTCCGCCTGACGGCGGGCATCGCGCACGGCCGCCTCGCGGGCCTTGTCGCCGCCCTCTTCCTGTTTGTCGAGGCCGAAGGTGACCGACTGGAAGGTCATGTCCCCGCTGGCCAGGATCTCGCCTGCCAGGCGCCCGACGCCGTCGAGGTCGCGGGTGGTGATCCGCAGCTGATGATTGGCCGAGAATTTCGGGGTCTTCATTTCCTTGCCGTCCGGTCCGACCTGCTGGGGCGTCTGGAAGACCTGGAAATTCGCGGTCCGGATGTCCTCCCGCTTGATCCCGAGGCCCTGGATGCGGGCGAGAACCCGCTCCGTGGCCGTGTTGTTGGCGGCGGTCGCCTGCGCGACGGTCTCGGCTTGCGTCGCCACGGTGACATGGATGCGGGCGAAGTCCGGCTTCAGCTCCGCCTCGCCCGATCCCATCACGCTGATCGTCGGCTGGCGCGGCGTGGGAGCCTGGGCGAGCGCCGGGGAGGCGAGACACAAGGCTGCAAGAGCGGCGGCAACGGCAAGGCGCATGGGAAAACGTCCTTCTTCAAACGAAAAAGCTTCGCCCATAGGCGAAGCTTCGAGGGTCACGGGACAATGCCCGGGCGAACCTGAGTGGCGGATTAACGGCCGGTCTTCACCTTGGTCCAGAGCCGCGTGACGGTGCGCTGCGAACGCTCGTCATAGGCCGTGTTGGTGAAGAGGCGCTTCATGGTGGCCTCGTCCGGGTAGATGCCGGGATTGTCGAGGATCGCCTTGTCGACGTGCGGCTTGGCGGCGAGGTTGCCGGAGGCATAGGACACGAAGTTGGTGTTCTTGGCGGCAATCTCGGGACGCAGCATGAAGTTGATGAATTTATGCGCCTCGGCTGCGTTCTTGGCATCCGCCGGGATCGCAAAGCTGTCGAACCACATCAACGCACCTTCCCGCGGAATGACATAGCCGACCTCGACGCCGTTCTTGGCTTCCTCGGCGCGGTTCTTGGCCTGGATCATGTCGCCCGAATAGCCCACCGCCACGCAGATGTCGCCGTTGGCCAGAGCGTTGATGTACTCGGACGAGTGGAACTTCTGGATGTTGCCCCGGATGCGGAACAGGGCATCGCCCGCCTTGTTCAGATCCTCGATGCGCTTCGAGTCCGGGTTGAGGCCGAGATAGGCCATGACGCCCGGGAAGAGATCCTCGGGACTGTCGAGCATATAGATGCCGCAGGCCTTCAGCTTGGAGGAGATCTCGGGCTTCATCACCAGGTCCCAGGTGTTGAGCGGCACGTCGCCGAGAATCTCCTTCACCTTCTTCACGTTGATGCCGATGCCGGTGGTGCCCCACATGTAGTTGACGGCGTATTGGTTGCCCGGATCGAACACGGCCAGACGCTGCGTCACCTCGGGCCATTGGTTGGCGAGGTTCGGGAGCTTGGTCTTGTCGAGCTTCTGGAACACCTTGGCGCCGATCAGGCGCTGCACGAAGGGGCCCGAGGGCACGACGATGTCGTAGCCGGATTTGCCGGCCAGAAGCTTGGTCTCGACGATCTCGTTGTTGTCGTAGGTGTCGTAGACCACCTTGATGCCGGTCTGCTTCGTGAACTCGTCCAGCGCCTTCGGATCCACGTAGTCGGACCAGTTATAGACGTTGACCACGCGCTCCTGGGCGGTGGCGGCGGTGACGAGGCCTAAGGTCAGAGCAACCGAAGCGAGAAGACGGATCATCAGGGGTGGGACTCCTGGGATTGAGAGTGGCAACGGGGCAGGCTAGGAAATTCCGGGCGAAGAAACAATGTCCGAATTGGCGGCAGGCAGCCGGAACTCAGGCTGCCTTTCTGATCGCCTTCGCCAGCCGCTCCAGCCCGGCGTCGAGGGTGGAATCCTTCTTGGCGAAGCAGAAGCGCACCACGCTCTTCACCGCGCCCTCCGCATAGAAGGCCGAGACCGGGATCGCCGCGACGCCGTGCTCCATCACGAGGCGGCGGCAGAAGGCGACGTCGTCGGTTTCGCCCAGGGGCGCGATGTCGATGTTGACGAAATAGGTGCCCTGGCTCGGGATCACGTCGAAGCCCAGCGTCCGCAATCCATCGGTGAAGCGGTCGCGGCTGCGGGCGAAGTTTTTCCGCATGCCCTCGAAATAGGCGTCGTCCTTGGCCAGGCCGTAGGCCACCGCGGCTTGCAGGTTCGGCGCCGTCGTGAAGGCGAGGAACTGGTGCGATTTCGCCAGCACCTTCATGATATGGGGTGCGGCGCACACGAACCCGACCTTCCAGCCCGTGAGGCTGAAGATCTTGCCGGCCGAGCCGATCTTCACCGAGCGCTCGCGCATGCCTTCGAGCCCCAACACCGGCTGGTGCTTGCGGCCGTCGAAGACCACGTGCTCCCAGACCTCGTCCGAGATCGCGATGGCGTCGAACTTGCGGCAGAACGCGGCGAGCAGGCTCAAGTCCTCGTTCGAGAACACGGTCGCGGTCGGGTTGAGCGGATTGTTGAACACCACCGCCTTGGTCCTGTGCGAGAACGCATTGGCGAGCGCCTCCTCGGTCAGGCGGAAATGGGGCGGCTGCAGGGTGACGAATTTCGGCACACCGCCGGCGAGCCGCACCAGGGGCAGATAGGCGTCGTACATCGGCTCGAACAGCACCACCTCGTCGCCCGGCTCGACGATGCCGAGGATCGCGCCCGCGAGCGCTTCCGTCGCGCCCGACGTCACCATCACCTCGGTGCTCGCATCGAGATCGACGCCCTGCCAGTGCTTGTAATGGGCCGCGATGGCGGAGCGCAGTTCCGGGATGCCCATCATCGAAGGATACTGGTTGTAGCCGTTGAGCACCGCATCCGCTGCCGCCCGCCGCACGTCCTCGGGACCGGGATCGTCCGGGAAGCCCTGGCCGAGATTGATCGCCCCGGTCTCCCGGGCGAGGCTCGACATGACTTCGAACACGGTGGTGGGAAGGTTGGCGAACAGTCGGTTCATGCCGCTCTCTCATGGATGGATGTTCGTGGCTTTGAGGTGCTTCGTATCACGGAGCGGGCGAAGATCGAACCGGCAATCCTTTCAAAAAGAGCCAGCACCCGTAGGCCCAGGGCTGGGGAGCCCTGAGCCGTGGGGTTGATCGAGGGTGGTGCGCTGGGCAGCCCGGCTCGATGGGTATGGGAATGGGAAGAGCCAGGATGCCTCTTCGCACGCGGGACTGTTAGGCGTTTCGACTTGGACCAGCACAGGGCTGCCAAGGGCCTCCCGCCAACCGGCGTGCGAGGCCTGCTGCAGGACCGCTCCCCGCCCCACATCTGCGACGCCTCGCGAGCGCGCGCCCCGTGGACCGGGATGAGCACGGGTCGAGCCCAGATGATACACAGTGCCAAGAACAAAATGAGAACATAGTTCGCAGGCCTAGCTATAATCCTCCCCGTCATCACCGGCCTTGTGCCGGTGATCCCGATCCGTAAAGCGAAGCACCTCACCGGATCGGGATGGCCGGGGCAGGCCCGGCCATGACGGGGGAGCGTGTCTAGGAGGGCCGTGATCCCGATCGTGTCTCTCGCCCTCATCCTGAGGAGCCGCGGCAAGCGGCGTCTCGAAGGAGGAGTTCAGGGCTCTTCCGGACCCTCCTTCGAGACGCAGCCTCACGGCTGCTCCTCAGGATGCGGGCCATGGGTCTGAAAGCGGGATGGCCCGGGATCGGTCCCGGGCCGAGTCCGGGGACGGCCAGGACGGGGGAGCAGGACAAAGGAGAGCGTGACCAAGGATCGGGTCCTGCCTGAAGGAGCGCGCAGCGGACGGGAAGGGGATCGTCCCCCACCTGCGACAGCCTGCCCGTGTCCCGCTCGCCTGATGATGCCGACTGTCCGGTCTCCCACTCCCCACGGGAGAGGAAGAAAGCGCCACACTCGCCACAGGATCTGGAATTCGCTCCTCAGCCCTGGAACGACGCCATGAGGCATGTTTGTCATCGGCGCGTTTCATGCTCTATCCGGAAGCAGCAACGCAACCGCCACTCATGTTCCTCACCCGGTCGTCCCTCATCCCCGGCCTGATCGTCCTCATCGGGGCCTTGAGCCTCGCCTCCCTGGTCACCGGCCCGGCGCAGATCACGGTGCCCTTGGCCCTGAAGGCGCTCGTGTCGGATCAGGGGGCGGCCAGCATCGTGGTGCGGGAGATCCGCCTGCCACGGACGGCTCTCGCCCTGCTGATCGGCTGGATCTTCGGCCTCTCGGGCGCGGGACTGCAGGGCCTGTTGCGCAATCCGCTTGCCGACACGGCGGTGTTCGGCGCGCCCCAGGCGGCAGCCTTCGGGGCCGTGCTCGTGATCTATTCCGGGCTGATCGGCACCCTGTCCTGGGCCCTGCCCTTCGCGGCGATTGTGGGAGCGCTCCTGTCCATCGCCCTGGTCGTGGCGGTCGCGGGACGGGGGGCCACCATCGTGGTGCTCGTTCTCGCGGGGCTTGCCGTCGGCTCTCTGGCGGGAGCGGGCACGTCGCTGGCCGTCAGCCTCTCGTCCAATCCCTTCGCCGTGACGGAGATCGTGTTCTGGCTCCTCGGCTCGTTCGAGGACCGGTCCATCGTCCATGTGTGGCTTGCCGCGCCCTTCGTTCTCCTGGCCTCGGGGCTGATCCTGTCGGCGGCGCCGGGCCTGCGGGCGCTGGCGCTCGGCGAGGACACGGCGCAAAGCCTCGGGATCAACGTGCCGCTCCTGCGGGGTCTGATCGTCGCAGGCGCCGCCATCGGGACGGGAGCCTCGGTGGCCGTGGCCGGCTCCATCGGCTTCGTCGGCCTCGTGGTGCCCCATCTGGTGCGCCCCTTCGTGGGCTACGATCCGGCCCGCACCCTCGTTCCCGCGGGCCTCACTGGTGCAGCCCTCCTGCTTGCCGCGGACTGCGCCGTGCGCCTCATTCCCTCCGGCGCGGAGGTCAGGATCGGCGTGCTGACCGCCCTGCTCGGCGTCCCGTTCTTCCTCTGGGTGATCGCCCGGCGCAAGGCGGAGCTGGTGGAGACGCCCGCATGATGCGTCTCGAAGCCCGCTCCCTGTCGGTGGATCTCGGCGCCCGCCGGGCTCTCGACCGGATCGACCTGTCCCTGGAGCCGGGCCGCCTCACGGTGATCGTCGGCCCCAACGGCGCCGGCAAGACGACCCTGCTGCGATGCCTGGCCGGGCTCGCCAAGCCTGCCCGGGGCGATGTCATCCTGAACGGTGCTGCCGTCGCCAGGATGCGCGCCTCCGAGCGGGCGCGCTCCATCGCCTATCTGCCCCAGGGCGGCGGCGTGGCCTGGCCCCTGCCGGTGGCGAGCGTCGTCGCGCTCGGCCGCCTGCCCCATGGAGAAAAGCCGGACAGCCTGTCGGAGGCCGGCCGGAAGGCGGTCGCGACCGCGCTCCAGTCTGTTGGACTCCAGGGCTTCGCTCAAAGGCCTGCCACGGCCCTTTCCGGCGGCGAGCGCGCCCGGGTGCTTCTGGCCCGCGCTCTCGCGACGCAGGCGCCCGTGCTGCTGGTCGACGAGCCCGTCGCGGCCCTCGATCCGCGCCATCAGCTCGTCGTGCTCGATGTCCTGAAACAGCGCGCCCAGGCCGGCGCAATGGTGGTGGCCATCATGCACGACCTGACGCTGGCCGCCCGCTTCGCCGATATCATCGTGCTGCTGCACCAGGGGAAAGTCGAAGCTTTCGGTCCACCGGAGACGGTTCTGACCGAGGCACGGCTCGGCGCGATCTTCGGCATCCGGGCTCGGGTTCTGAGGCAGGCGGGCAGCCTCCTGGTGGTGGCGGAAGGCCCTTTGCCAGACGCCGGATAACGGCATTTGCGCGCAGGCCGCCTGTGACGGTCTTACATTGACAAAGAGGTGAGCCCAGCCGATACCCCGAGACTGGCGCATCGTGCGGAAAAGTGGATCCGGTTTTTCGCTGACGCGGCCCTCCGGGTCGCGTCCAACGATGCGCCGCTCAAAATTTGAGCATCGGATGGATCCCAAAAGTGCAAGTCCACTTTTGGGTCCGATGCTCGAGGGTATGGCAGGACTATGAAGCGGCAGGGTCTCAAGAAAGCGCTCATTATCGCGCATGATCTCGTGATGACGGGTGTGGCCGTCCTCGCGACCTTTTACGTGCGCTTCGAAGGCCCGCTCCTGGACGAGCGTCTGGCTCATCTGCCGGTCTTTCTGCCGCCCTTCATCGCCTTTGCCGGCGTGGTCTACTGGTTATCCCAGCTCTACCGGTCCAAGTGGCGCTTCGCGTCTCTGCCGGATCTCTTCAACATCTTCCGGGCCGCGACCATTCTGGCCGTTGCCCTGCTGGTGGTCGACTACGTTCTCGTCTCGCCGCAGTTCCGGGGCACCTTCTTCTTCGGCAAGATCACGATCGCCCTCTACTGGCTGATCCAGATGTTCCTGCTGGGCGGCCCGCGGCTGGCCTTCCGCTATTTGAAGTACGCCCGCTCGCGCAATACCCTGCAGCGCGATGCCAGCACCCCGACCCTGCTGCTCGGGCGCGGCAGCGACGTCGAGGTGATCCTGCGGGCCATCGAGGCCGGCACGGTCAAGAAGACGCAGCCCAAGGGCATCCTGTCCTGGCGCACCGACGACCTGGGGCAATCCATGCGCGGCGTCCCGGTGCTGGGCACCTTCGGCGATCTCGACCAGGTCATTCAGGATTTCCAAGAGCGGGGCACGCCGATCCGCCGCCTGCTGGCGACGCCGAGCGCCCTGATGCCGGAGGCGAACCCGGACATGCTGCTCGCCCGCGCCCGCCGTCTCGGCCTGCCGCTGGTGCGGGTCACGAGTCTCGGAGAGGGCATGCGCGATGCCGAGCTCGCGCCGCTGGAGATCGAGGATCTGCTCCTGCGTCCCACGGTGCAGATCGACCGGAAACGGCTCGAAAACTTCATCCGCGGCAAGCGCGTGCTGGTCACCGGCGGCGGCGGCTCCATCGGGTCGGAGATATGCACCCGCGTCGTCGCCTTCGGCGCCAGCGATCTCCTGATCCTCGAAAGCTCCGAGCCGTCCCTGCACCACATTCTGGAAAACCCGACACTTCTGTCGAGCGACACCAACGTGGACGGCGTCATCGCCGACGTGCGCGACCGGGAGCGGGTGCGCGAGGTGATGACCGAGTTCAGGCCCGAGGTGGTCTTCCACGCGGCGGCCCTCAAGCACGTGCCCTATCTCGAGAAGAACTGGACGGAAGGGATCAAGACCAACGTCTTCGGTTCGGTGAACGTGTCCGATTCGGCGGTGGAAGCCGGTGCCGACACCATCGTGATGATCTCCACGGACAAGGCCATCGATCCGGTCTCCATGCTCGGCGCCACCAAACGCTTCGCCGAGATGTACGGGCAGGCTCTCGATGCCGAGTTCATGGGCCGCAACGGCGCCACCCGCATCATCGCCGTGCGCTTCGGCAACGTGCTGGGCTCGGTCGGCTCCGTGGTGCCGAAGTTCAAGGCGCAGATCGCCCGCGGCGGGCCGATCACCGTCACCCATCCCGACATGGTGCGCTACTTCATGACCACCCGCGAGGCGGCGGATCTCGTGCTCACCTCGGCCTCCCATGCGGAGGAGAGCCGCGCCGTGACGGAGCGCACCAACGGCGACGAGCGCGCCTCGGTCTATGTGCTCAAGATGGGCCAGCCGGTGCGCATCTATGAGCTCGCCGAGCGCATGATCCGGCTTGCCGGCTACGAACCCGGCGAGGACATCGAGATCGCCGTCACCGGCACGCGCCCCGGCGAGCGCCTGCACGAGATCCTGTTCGCCCGCGAGGAGCCGCGCACGGAAATCGGCATCGACGGCGTCATGGCGGCCAAGCCCATCTTCGCCGACCGCGACCGGGTCGATCAGTGGCTGCAGGTCCTCGCCCGCGCCATCGCGAACGGCGACCGTGTCCTGGCGGAGCAGGTGTTCGAGGATGCGATTCCGGAGTTCAAGCGCCGGAAGCCTGCGCCTCCGTCTGTCGCGCCAGTTCCGCAAGCGCGTCTCGCGTCGAACTGACCGGCTGCCAGCCCAGGTTCCTCAACGCTTCGGGACTCGCGACCAGCGAGCCCGCCAGTCGCTCATAGGCCTCGCCCCGGCCGACGAGGGCGGCGGCTCCCTTCAGGACGAAGGACGGCACTGGGATCAGCCCCGGTCCGCGCCCGAGACCCCGGCGCAGTGCCGTGACCATTTCGGGAATCGTAACGGGCTCCGGATCGGCCACGATGAAGGGACGCCGCAAGGGGCCTGGCGCCTTCAGCACCGTGTCCACGGCGGCCGCCAGATTGTCGAGACAGAGCAGCGAGCGCTTGGCGCTCAGGCCGCCGAGCGGCAAGGGCCAGGGCGACTGCGCCAGGGTCAGGAGCGCCGCCATGTTGCCCTTCACGCCGGGCCCGTAGACGAGGACGGGACGAAGCGCCGCCCAATCGAGCTTGAGTTCGCCGAGGCCCCGCTCGGCTTCGAGCTTCGAGCGGCCGTAAGGATCGGTGGGCTGCGGTGCCTCAGCCTCGGTCAGCACGCCCTCGGCGGTCGGACCGGTCTGGGCCCGGATCGAGGACAGGAACACGAAGCGCTTCACCCCCGCCCGCTCGGCCGCCTGCGCGAGCCTGACGGTCGCCTCCGTGTTGATGGTCCGGTAATCGTCCTCCGGCCGTCCCGACATGGCATGGGCGAGACCCGCCGAGTGGATCACCATGTCCACGTCGCGCAGGGCCGCCGCCATGTTGTGCGGGGAGGCGATGTCGCCGATCACTGCGCTCGACGCGCCGACCGGCACTTCGGACGGGCGGCGCAGAAGCACCCGGACCCGATAGCCGCGCTTGGGCAGCTCGTTCAGAAGGTGCTGTCCGATGAAACCCGTGGCGCCGGTCAGGGCAATCAGGGGTGCGTTCATCGGGAAACCTCCAGTCTGGGCTGAGAAAAGCGCCTGAGAACCAGGCCGACGAGAACGGCGCCTGCGACGAGCGTCGCGATCTGCACCGCGCCCGAGGGCCAGACAAGGGTCATAGCGGCGAGGCCGGCCAGGACAAGGTTGAGGCCGAACACATGCGCGCTCACGGACATCACGGAGAAACCGTTATCGCTGGCTTTCTGATAGAAGTGGCTGCGATGGGCCTCCCACACTTTTTCGCCGCGGGCGAGGCGGCGCAGCAGGGTGATCGTGGCATCCATCAGGTGATAGAGCGGCAGCAGGATCGCCGCGGCGAGCGCTCCCGTGCCCGCGAGCTGCAGCAGCATCCAGCCGACGAGAAGCCCGATGGGCAGCGAGCCGACATCGCCCAAAAAGAGCCGGGCGACGGGCCTGTTGAAGGGGGCGAAGCCGAGAAGGGCGCCGCAGAGGGCCAGGGCCAGGCCGACCACCGCCATCGGCGCGCCGGCCATCGTCGCCAGCATGGCGACGGCGGCGGTCACGGGCACCATCTCGGCCACTGTGATCCAGTCAATGCCGTCCATGAAGTTGACGAGGTTCACGAACCAGACGCCGCCGACGATGAGAACCGCACGCTCGAGGCTCAGGGGGATCGCGTCCGGCAGGACACGGGCCTCGCTGACCCAGACCACCGCTCCCACCGCCAAGGCCTGGAGCAGGAGGCGCGGACCCGCCGGCAGCGGCCGGATATCGTCGACCGCGCCGACCAGCGCGAGCGACACGGCGGCCGCGGCCACAATGGCCAGGATGCCTCCGGGCCAGCCGTGGACGAGCAGGGCGACGCCTGTCACCAGGAGGCTTGCTCCGATGACGGCGATGCCGCCTCCTTGAGGAGTTGGAACCCGATGGCTGGAGCGCGCATTGGGGCGTGCCAGCGCATAGCGCACGAGCAGCGGCTTCAACACGACGATCAGCAGGGCCGAGAGGAGAGCCGAGGCTGGCAGGGCAAGAAGGAGCATGAGCGGACTTTACCGGGCGGACGCATGACGACAGGCGGGGCCGTCGCCAGGGTTCGGCTTAGAGTATCGAACCCGAAAGTGGAAACCGCTTTTGGGATCCATCCGATGCCATTTGCTGACGGGCGCATCGTTGGGCGCGGAGAACCGGGCCCACTTTCCGCTGACGCGGACTTCGTGTCGCGGATCCCGGGCTCCCGCGTGATGCGCTAGGCGCCGTGATAGCCGCGATACCATGCGACGAAGCGTTTCACACCCTCTTCGAGAGTGGTGGACGGCGCAAAGCCCACGTCCCGGCGCAGGTCGGTCACGTCGGCGCGGGTCTCCAGCACGTCGCCGGGCGGCAGCGGAACGTCCACGCGCTTCGCCTTCTTGCCGAGCGCATTCTCGATCAGGGCGATGAGGTCGTTCACTTCTTCCGGACTGTCGTTGCCGATGTTGTAGACCCGGTGCGGCGCCGGGCTGATGGCCGGATCGGGCAAGTCCGCATTCCAGGCGGGATCGGGCACGGGCACCCGCTCCACCAGCCGCACGATGCCCTCCACGATGTCATCCACGTAAGTGAAGTCGCGCCAGACCTGTCCCGCATTGGCGACCTGGATCTCGCGCCCCTCCGCGATGGCATGGGTGAACTTGTAGACCGCCATGTCGGGGCGGCCCCAGGGGCCGTAGACGGTGAAGAAGCGCAGGCCCGTCGCCGGCAGCCCGAACAGGGAGGCATAGGAATGCGCCATCATCTCGTTCGCCTTCTTGGTGGCGGCATAGAGGCTGATCGGGTGATCGGCGATGTCGTGCTCGGAGAAGGGCAGCTTACGGTTGGCCCCGTAGACCGAGCTCGACGAGGCATAGACGAGGTGCCGGACCTCTCCGTGCCGGCAGGCCTCCAGCATGTTCATGAAGCCCATCAGGTTCGAGGCGGCATAGGGCTGCGGATCGACGAAGCGCACCCCGGGCTGGGCCGCGAGGTGGATCACCTTCTCGAAACGGTGGTGCTGAAACAGGTCGCGGGTCGCCTGCGCGTCGGAAAGATCCAGGCTCTCGCCCAGAAAGGTGTTGTGCGGGGTCAGGTTCCCGAAACGGGCCTCCTTCAGGCTCACGTCGTAATAGGGCGTGAAGCTGTCGACGCCGACCACCTGATGGCCGTCGGCCAGAAGCCGCTGTACCACGTGATAACCGATGAAGCCTGCCGCGCCGGTAACGAGGATGGGAGCTGTCATGAAAGGACCCGCCTTATAAGGTGGCGGGAACCTTAGCGGCCTTGGCCCGATCCGCAACCATCTCTTCTTCCACCGGCTCGAAGGCGAGCGCCTGGCGCTCGCGGGCCATGAAGGCGGTGGGCATGACGGCCTGCATCTCGGCCTCCGCGGCTTTCAGGAAGGCGTCGTCATGACCGGGATAGAGATGGAAGATCGCCAGCGCCTTCACGCCGGCGCTTTGCGCAAGCTCGACGCCCTTCTGCCACGTGGAATGGCCCCAGCCGCGGCAATAGGAATATTCGGCGTCGGAGAACATGCCATCGAAGATCATCAGGTCGGTGTCGCGCACGAAATCGGCGAGGCTGGGGTCGGGCCAGGGGTCGCTGTGCTCCACGTCGCTGACGTAGCAGATGCTGCGCCCCCGATGGCTGATGCGAAAGCCTGTTGCCCCGCCGGGATGGTTCAGAAGATGGGTCTCGATCCGCGTCCCATCGTCGAGGATGAGCGGCTCGCCCGCCCTGAAGCCGTGATGCTCGAAACGGGCGGGGAGCTGGCCGAGGCGCACGGGGAAGAGCGGCGGTGAGAAGAGGCGGCTCAGGGGCTCCATGGCGCTTTCCCCCTCCAGATGGCCGCAATAGGTGCGGATCACCCGCTCCTTGGCGAGAAGAGCGGGTTTGAAGAAGGGAAGACCGCTGATGTGGTCGAGATGAAGATGGCTCAGGAGAATGTCGATCTTCTCGGGCGCGGCAGGGCCGAGTTCGCTGCCGAAGGCGGACAGGCCGGTGCCCGCATCGAGGATGAACAGGCGCTCGCCGCAACGGACCTCGATGCAGGGGGTGTGCGAGCCGAACTCGACGAACTGAGGACCGGATGCGCAGGTGGAGCCGCGTATGCCCCAGAACCGGACCTGCAACGCGTCAGAGGATGCAACACGCCTTATCATTTCAGGATCATGGCCAATCGAAAACCCTGCTTATGTGCGCTAGCGCACATCAATAAGCTGCCCCCGAGCGGGACGGCAGGTCAAGGTAAATAATATCACGCACTCAGCGCCTCCAGGGTTCTGGTGCGGCGATCCATCACCGGCTCGCCCCGCTCAAAATGGATAACAGCGTCGAAGGGCGGTTGATCCATGGCCGGTGAGATCGACGGCGTCACGAGGATCAGCCCGCGTCCGACGAGGGCGCGGCGCAGATTGACGACGAGCTTGTCGGCGGCGGGGCCGGGCAGCCCGTCGAGCGCTCGCTGCACCACCAGGATGCTCGACCGGCGCACGAGGCCGCGCACCAGGTCGACGGCGGCAACCTCGCTCAGGGTGAGATCGTCGCCATGCGGATCGATGGGCGTGTCGAGCCCAATGCGCGAGACCTCGCCGTCGAGGCCCCTTTGCGTCAGGACCCGGCGCGTCACCTCCTGCACCGACTCGAGAGCGCCGGCCTGATCGGCGGCGATGCGCCCGAAGAGCAGGTTGTCCTGGATGCTGGCCGCCGCGCAGAAGCGCTCTTCGTCGTAGAACTCGATCGAGGACTTCAGGCTCACCGGCAGCATGCGGGCGAAATCGGCGCGGGCGACGAGGATCTGTTCCTCCAAGCCGGCTTCGAGCAATCCCAGGCGATGCCGGCTCTCGTTGTAGCGCAAAGCGAGGCCGATCAGGCGCCCCCGGTCCCGCGAGGTCTGGTCGCTGCGCCGCTGCTCGTTCTTTCGGTCGACGAGATCCTGGAAGTAGGGCCGATCCGCCGCAGAGAAAAACGAGAAGCGCTCGAAGAGCGGGGATCCATCCGGGATGTCGGAGAAGATCTCGATCATGCTCGTGGCGATCGAAAGCCCCATCCGGGCGAGCGGCTTGGTCAGCTCGTTGGCTTCCAGGATCGCCCGGACGAAGGGATGGCTCGACAGGCGATCCTCCTGGAACGAGTCGCCGATGGGCTTCCCGAACAGCAGGTTCTCGCCGATGGTCGCATAGCGGTTGTAGCGCATGGCGCTGAAGGGATCGACGAAGCGGTCGAGCTGCTCGGCCGCCAGCGCCGCCTGCACGGCGCGGCGCGCTTCCACGATGGCGGCGGCGAACTTCGGCTCCCGTGCCGGATCGATGGTTCCCGACAGGCCGCGGGCATGGGTCAGACGGTCGAGACCCGCGACCACGATGGCCTCGGAGAGACGGTGGTCGAGTTCGCTCTCCGGCGCGGAGGCGCCGTAGAGCAGATTGTCTCTCAGGCTGCCTTCGATCAGGACCGTGTTGCCGGAAAAGGCGATGCGCCGGCTGCGTTCCACCGGATCGGCGGCGGAGAGATCGATGCCGCCATAGGTGAGGCGGCCCAGCGACGGCGGAATCTGACCGCTCATGAGCGCCGCGAGGAGCCGCGGGCCGGCATCCCCGTCGCCGACCAGGGCCACATGGGACGGGAAGGCGAGGGTGAGGTTGACCGAGGAGACCCGCGCGCCGCTGGCAGGGTCGTAGGCCGAGACGCCCTGCGCCACGAGGGCGCCGCTCTCGGGCAGGGCAGCCCTTCCTTTCAGCGCCGCGCGCAGCTTCAAGGGACCCAATCCTCTGCCGAGATCGATGAGCAGCGCCCGCGCCCTCAAGGTGAGCCGGTGCCACTGGACCACCTCCCGGGTGCCATAGGCGGCAAGCGCCGCCGCGAGCACGCAGGCCGCGACCGTTCCTGCCGTCACCGGACGGGTCTGCGAGAACCAGGCGCCCAGGGCCAGCACCGACAGGGGGGCGATCATGAGCACGGCCGCAGTGGCCGCCTCGGCCAGGGCCAGGCGGTATTCCCACCTCATCACCGGGCGATGACTCAGCACCAGCGCCTCACGCACCCGGTTCCGCTCGTAGGGAGCAGTGCCGTGAGCGCGCAGGGCCGGGATGCGGTGCTCCAGCTCCGCGAACACGCCCTCGGCCTCGTCGCCTTCCCGGTGTCGGGCGGCGGTGGCGTCGAACCGCAGCAGGGAGCGGCGGGCACTCACGATGGCGCCCAGCGCCAGGACCAGTGCCAGGGTGGCGCCGAGGTGCCAGTCCATGACGAAGACATAGGCGCAGGCGAGCCCGATCATCCCGCCCAGCTTCACTGGCATGAGAAGGCTGGAGCCCAGCACGCCGCTCTCGCGGGCCAGGCCCCGGGCGGCGAGCGCCGTCACCACGGCAATCTCGTCATGGGAGGCGGAGGGAACCTTCAGGATGACGTCGAGGGCCGCCGACTGGGTTTTCGTGAGCATCCTCAAACCGATGCCGACCACGAGCCATTCGAATCCGATCAGGATCAGGCCGAGGAGCACGGGAATGAGCAGGATGCCGACGATCGACGCCAGTGCGAAAGCCTCGGGGCCCAGCAGGACGCCCGGAAACAGGACGATGGGTTCCGGCCAGAGACCGGCCGGCGGGGAGATGGCGATCCGCAGGAAGGAGGCTGGCGCATTCCAGCCGCCCGCTCCCCCGGTCGCGCGGTCGACGACGACGCGCACCAGATCGAAGCCGACAAGGATCAGAAGGCCTGCCAGGGCCAGAAGGCTGAATCCGACGAAATGGCGAAAAGGAGATGTTTTCCACGCCAGGCGCAGCGGGTCGCGCTCCACGACAACTCCCAAGGACAACTCCAACGATCAGGTTCGGTGACTTTGATAGAGCCTAGAGCATTTTTTGACGAGTGGGATCAGCTTGGCCGTTAAAAAATGCGCTCCGGCACAAAACAGGGCGGTCCGAGGCTCCATTCCTCAAGCGGCGCATCGATCTTCGCGGAAAACCGGATCCACTTTTCCGCGCGATGCGCCGGTTGCCCCTCGCCGCGCCGCGCCTCAACTCTATGTCATCCCCCTTGCTGCCTTTCACGGAGGATCGGTGAGCCTGTCCATGACGTCTCCCCTGCCGCTCGACCCGGTTTTCCAGCTCGTCCTCGAGGTTCCGACCCGCACGCCGAGTCCGGATCTGCCGCGCCGTCTGACGAGGCTCTTCAAGGAACTGGCTTCGTCGGAGCCGGCCCGTCCGGTCGAGGACATCGAGGACCAGATCTGGGCCCTGTGGGGATCCCACGAAGACCGCCTCGCCGAGGAGACCATGATGGCGGCCGTGGAGGCCATGGGCTCGGGATCGCTCAAGACCGCCCGGCCCCTGCTCGATCATTTGGTCGCCAAGTACCCCGGCTGGGCGGAGGCCTGGAACAAGCGGGCGACGCTCGCGTCCATCGAGAACCGCGACGCGGACAGCCTGCTCGACATCGCCCAGACCCTGCGGCTCGAGCCGCGCCATTTCGGCGCCATCGCCGGGTTCGGCAATATCTGCCTGCGCAACGGCCATCTCAACGAGGCCCGCGCGGCGTTTCAGATCGCCCTGTCCATCAACCCGCACATGGACGATCTGCGCGACATGCTGGAGAACCTGTCGCCGCATCATCTCATGCTGCATTAGCGCCTCGCGCGGAGCCGATCGGCCGCACGATGCCTCGGTGAAGACAGCAATCTCTCACCGTCATCACCGGCACAAGGCCGGCCATGACGGTGAGGTGAAGCGCGGTACTTTTCCAATCGAGATCACCGGCACAAGGCCGGTGATGACGGAGGAAGTTGGAATCGGTCCGTTCGTCTCCGGACGCGATCCTTCATCCCAGCTCGAAGGTCGAAATCCCGTAGGTTCGCGAAAGCGGCAGGTCCGGTCCCGGGCCGCGATACATCCGCGCCGTCTCGAACGCGGGCGATAGGCCATAGCGCGCGGCAAGCCGGACGGCGGCCTGGTTCGGCTCCGGCAGATCCAGGAAGACCGCATCGCCGTTCGCCTCGGATGCGAGCGCCCGGAACAGGAGATCGGCCTCGCGCTCGCCATCGGCGAAGAGCGGCCCGACCTTGGAGCCGCTCCGGCAGGCACGGATGACGCCGTAGCCCTTGATGATCCCGTCCTCCACGAACGCGAAGGCATCGCGCGCCTCGGGCTTGAGCCAGCAGCGCAGAAATGCCTCGCGCGGCGCGGGAAAGAACGGTCGGTCGTAGGCGAGAACGGCTTCCACGATCTCAGGGCTGACCCGCTTCAGGCCCTCGTCCCGGGGCGCTGCGACCTGTGGGGTGCCGCCGAAGCGCACGTTGCGGTGCGCCAGGGCGAAGCCGGATTTCCGATAATTCTCCTGCTGGGCCACGACGCCGTCGAGACCCACCGTGCGATCGCCGAGAGAATCCATGCCGGCCCGCCACAGGCGATGGCCGAAACCGCGCCCGCGCCGGTCCGGCCGGACGATGTAGAGGCCGAGAAAGCCGAAGGTTCCGGCGTAGCGGACCACCGAGATCGACGCGACGGGCTCGTCGCCGAAACAGCCCATCAGGAAGCCTGCCGGATCGGCCGCCTGGAAACACGCGGCATCGTTGAGCCCTGGATTCCAACCCTCGGCCGCAGCCCAGTCGATCGCCAGATCCAGGTCCTGACGGGTCATGACGCGGATCGTCAGATCGTCCGGGTTTTCGAGGGTCATGTCCGGCCTCGTCGGGTGCTCCCGTGAGAGAGCCCGCTGCATGAATCGATCCGAGAATAGAATGCACGTCGAGACACGACGCAAGCGCGACAATGGAACCGTTGCGGGTTCACCGCGGGCCAGTACCTTAGACGCCATGTCCGATTCGCCTGCCATCCTTTCCCGTCCCATCGTCCTGCCCGCCGACGGCCGCCAATCCACCGTTGCCGCCGGTGTCCAGCGCGGCGTGCGCCGCCTGTTCTCGCAACTCGGCCATGTGACCCTGCCGGAATTCACCCTCGCCAACGGCCGGCGCGCCGATCTCATCGCGCTCGCGCCCGACGGCGCGCTCACGATCATCGAGATCAAGTCGAGCGTGGCGGATTTCCGGGCCGACCGGAAATGGCCGGATTACGAGGATTTCTGCGACCGGTTCTACTTCGCCGTGCCGGAAACCGTGCCCTTCGACATCCTGCCGGAGGATCGCGGCCTGATCATCGCCGACAGCTTCGGGGCGGCGATCATGCGGGAGGCGGCGCACCATCCGCTCGCCGGCGCGCGCCGCAAGGCCGTGACCCTGCGGTTCGCCCATTCGGCCGCATCGCTGCTCCATGCCCTGGCCGATCCGGACCGGGTCGCGGACGGGCGTCTCTGAGGCCTGCGCTGCCGCAGCGTGATTTCTGTGCACGTCCGTTTCGAACGGTTGCATGACAGGAGGCCGGGTTTCACTCTTCCCGCGGCCTCTCAGGCTGGGAGGATGGTGGGGCGATCATGGAACAGGCCATCAGGTTTCTGCTCAGCAATTTCACGCTGACCCTTTTCGGCGTCGGGCTCGTGGCTTCGCTCGTCGCCTTGCTGCGACACCCGCGCCCCTGGGGCCGCGCCACACTCGTCGAGGCTTTGCTGTCCTGGTTCCTGTTCTTCTCGCTCGGGATCAGCTTCCTCTACAATTTCATCATGCACGTCTTCTTCTCCGAGACCGCGGCCGCGTTCATCGGCTGGCAGACCAGCCCGTTCCAGAAGGAAGTCGGCTTCGCGAGCCTCGGATTTTCCGTCGTGGGATTCATGGCGTTCAAAGGCAGCACCGGCATGCGCCTGGCCGCGCTCGTCGGCCCGGCCTGCTTCCTGTGGGGGGCCGCGGCCGGTCACGCGATGCAGATGGTGGAGGCGCACAACTACGCTCCCGGCAATGCCGGCGTGATCTTCTACACGGACATCCTGCTGCCGGTCTTCGGGCTTGTCCTGCTAGGGATGCGGCGACGGGTCGAGACGATCACAGGGACAGGGATGCCGAGGCCGGCTTTTCCGTAACATTGGCAAAAGTCCGGGCTGAGCTGGCGGGTCGGGGTTCCGGCGCAGCGACAATTCTGATTCAATCCCCTGCATGTCACCGGCCCCGGATCTTGATGGCCTGTCGAACGCCGATCTGAAGCGGTTGGTGCTGGAGCTGTTGGG
>NZ_VOSK01000006.1 GCF_009296175.1 Microvirga tunisiensis
CAGGCGCCCACCGTCGAAAGCAGCGGTGATCTTCTTGCGGCCAACGGCTGGAAACGGGAAGGTGGCAGGTGTATCGTCCGGCATGGCGAGTGTGGCACAGGGCAATTGGTGGCAGGGATTAGTCTCAACAACCAAATCCTACGCTGCTTCAAGTGCTTAAGCTACACTCGCCAGCCTTCATCAACCTTCCCATGCATAAGAACGGCTAGTCCTCAGCGCATGAAAAGACCCGGGGCGATGCGCATCGCCCCGGGTCTTTTTTGTTCCGCCGGTTGAGCGGATCGATGGCGCCGGCAGCAACCTCAGCCCAGCCATTCCTTCCGGCCGGAGAACTCATTCGGCACGAAGTTTCCGCCCTGGTAATGACGGGCGAGTTCGGTGTCGAGCTCGATATTCCCGACTTCGGCCGCGTAAATTTCCGCATTGTCCTGCGGCTCGTAGCCGAGACGGTAGGCTGCGGAGTTGTCCCACCAGGAGCGGGTGTTGTCGGAGACGCCATAGACGATTTCGTGGATGTAATCGGCGGTGAGGCCCACCTGAACCAGACGCACGAAATCGGCGTGGGACAGCCAAGTGGACAAGGCGCGCCTGTTGTCGGGCTTGGGCAGGCACGAGCCGATCCTCAGGCAGAGGCTGCGGATACCGTGCTTATAGGCATACAGTGCCGCCACGTCCTCCCCGAAGGCTTTCGTCAGCCCGTAGCGCGAATCGGGCCGGGGCGGGCTCTCGCCCGACAGCGTCCTGTCGTTCGGATGCATGCCGGTGGCATGGTTGCTGCTCGCGAAGATCACCCGATCGACCCCGGCATGCCGTGCGCCCTCATACAGATTGATGGTGCCGACGATGTTGGACTGGAGCAATGCGGGCCAGCCGGTTTCATAAGCGATGCCGCCGAGGTGGATGATGGCATCCACCCCCTCGCACAGGGCCCGAACGGCAGCGGCGTCGGCAAGATCGCAGGTGAGGATCTCTTCGCTCTCCCCCGCTGTCCCCAAAGAGACGACATCGGAGAGCCGCAGCAACTGGAACTGTCCGGCGAAGGAGCGGCGCAGAACGCCTCCAAGATGGCCTGCGGCTCCGGTGAGCAGAATTCGTTTCGGGGTCATGGCTGGTTCGCGATGCTGATGATCGAGGCGCTTATTTATAAGACATGTGATGAATTTTACCACTCCGTCGGGAGTGGCCGATCCTGGTGAAATCCGCCGGGATCGTCAGGAGTGTCGATGACGACACATGCCCGTCAGGCGTCCGCCCACCGTTCGATCCGGGCTCCGGCCACCGGAGAGGACGCGATGAACAGGCTGCCGGATTGCGGAGCGGAGGCCAGCACATCGGGATTGTCCGGCTTGAGGGACGTGATGACCAGAGTCTTCAGATCGTCTCCGCAGAAGCACGGCATGGTGGGCGCAGGCACGGGAACGGGATAGGACGCCAGGATCTCTCCATCGCGGGAGATCCGGTTCAGGCGCCCGGCGGACACGCCGGAACTCCAGTAGAATCCCTCCGCGTCGCAGGCGCCGCCATCCGGCCGTCCCATGGCTTCATCGAGCGTGGCGATGCGCATTCGGTTCGCGAGACGGCCCGAGGACGGTTCGAAATCGTAGCGGTCGATCCAGGGGCCGCGGGAATCCGAATGGAACATGGTGCGACCGTCGGCCGACCAGGCCAGCCCGTTCGAGACGAGGCATGCATGCTCGAGCACCCGGGTCACCCGACCGCCGCCATCGACGCGATAGAGGGAACCGCGGGGTTCCTTCTGCGGGCGGTCGTCCATCGACCCGATCCAGAAGGCGCCATCCGGCCCCACCTTTCCGTCGTTCAGGCGATTCGAGGCTGGCTCGCCGTCGATCTCCGCCAGTACCTCCAAGCTTTCGCTCTCCGGGTCGAAGACGGCGATCGTGCGCTCGAGCGCCACGACCAGCCGGCCGCTGGCCCCGAGCCCGATGGAGCCAACGACCTTCGGCATCGTCCAGACGCGATGCTCCGTGCCGTCGAGCCGGATGGAATGAATGGCGGGAGCCTTGATGTCGATGAAGAACAGGATCTGGCGTCGATCGTCCCAGACGGGGCTCTCGCCGATCCCGCAGCGCACGTCCTTGAGCAGGCGGAATTCGAGCATCACCGGGCCCCCTGCCCGGCCGGAGCCGCTTCCGCCACCGCTTGCGCCTTGAGAGTGAGTTCCATGGCCTTGAAGCAATGCTCCTGGCCCATCGCCGTCTCGGTCCGGTTCCGGACGTCGTTGAGGAGATCGCGCCCGTAAGGCAGGTCCTCGTTGGAGCAGTCGAGATGACGCATGCCGGTCTTGTCCACGAGGAAGAGGTGATCCTTGCCCTCGCGTCCGGCGATATCGATGTACTTGCGCATCTCGATCGTGCCCTCGGTGCCGACGATCATGACGCGGCCGTCGCCCCAGATCGGCAGGCCGTCCGGCGTGAACCAGTCCACCCGGATATAGCCGGTGGCATCGGCCGACCTGAGCGTCATCTCGCCGAAATCCTGAAGACCCGGCGTCTGAGGATTGTTGCGGTTGGCCACCATCGCATAGGTGACCTCGGCCTCCTTCGCGCCCGTATAGAACAGGAACTGCTCGCATTGATGGGATGCGATGTCGGTCAGGATCCCGCCATAGGCCTCACGCTCGAAGAACCATGACGGGCGGATGGGCGCATTCAGCCGGTGCGGGCCGAGGCCTAAGGTGTTCACCACCTTGCCGATGGCACCGGAGCGGATCAGCTCGCCGGCCTTGTTGGTGACGCGGCTGCTGAAATGCTCGGAATAGAAGATCGAATAGATGCGCCCGGTTTCCTTCTGAATCCGGCGAACCTCTTCCAACTCCTCGAGCGTGATCATGCCCGGCTTGTCGACCATGTAGTCCTTGCCGTGGCGCATGACCTCGATGCCGATCCGCGCACGGTCCTTGGGGATCGCGGCGCTCAGCACGATGGCGATGCTCTCGTCCTCCAGGATCCGGCGGGCATCGTGAACGCGTTCCGCCTGCAGGTAGCGCTCTTTGAAGGGAGCGGCGAGGTCGTCCTCCTGGGCGAAGAAGGATACGAACTCGCCGCCGGCGCCGAGAAGGGCATCAACCTGGCCGAAGATGTGGTTGTGGTTGATGCCGATGACGGCGAAGCGAATTCCGGATGCTGACATTCGCTCTGTCCTCAACCCTTCAGGCCGGTGGTGGCGATGCCTTCGATCAGCAGGCGCTGGAAGACCGCGAAGAACAGCAGGACCGGGATCAGGGCGACCACGGACATGGCGAACAGGGCGCTCCAGTCGGACTTACCTGTCGAGTCCACGAAGGTGCGCAGGCCGAGCTGGACCGTGTACTGGCTCGCATCGTTCAGGTAGATCAGCGGACCGAAGAAATCGTCCCAGGTCCAGATGAAGGTGAAGATCGCCGCCGTGGCGAGCGCCGGCACCGACAATGGCAGCATGACGCTCCAGAAAATGCGCCAGGGCCCAGCTCCGTCGATGATCGCCGCCTCGTCGAGCTCGCGCGGAATGCCGCGGAAGAACTGGTAGAGCAGGAAGATGAAGAAGGCGTCCGCGGCCAGGAACTTGGGCACCACCAATGGCAGGAAGGTGTTCACCCAGTCGAGGTTCAGGAACAGCACATATTGCGGGATGAGGGTCACGTGATAGGGCAGCATCAGCGTGCCGAGCATGAGCGCAAACCAGAAGTTCTTCAGCGGAAACTTCAGCCGCGCGAAGGCATAGGCCGCCAGCGAGCAGGAAAACACGTTGCCGATCACGCTGAGGACCGCGATCACCAGCGAGTTCCAGAAGAAGGTCCCGAAGCTCACCGTCAGGCCGCTCCAGCCGCGAATGTAGGCGTCGAGAGTGAAGGTATCGGGCAGGAGCGAGGCATTGCCGAAGATCTCGTCGTCGGGCTTGAAGCTGCTCGCGAGCATCCACAGCAGCGGGTAGAGCATGAGCAGCGACACGCCGCACAGGATCACGTGATAGAGGAGAGAGCGGGCTCCGCCGGCATTCGGCGTCGTTGCGACTGTTGTTGAAGCATCAGTCATTGTAATGGACCCAGTAACGAGAGGTGAGGAACGAGAAGGCGGTGAAGCAGGCAATGATGATCAGAAGGATCCATGCCAGAGCCGACGCATATCCCATGCGGAAATAGGCGAAGCCTTCCTGGTACAGGTACAGGGTGTAGAAGAGGGTCGAGTCGATCGGCCCGCCCGTGCCCTCGCTGATGATGAAGGCCGGCGTGAAGGCTTTGAACGCATCGATGGTCTGCACGATGCCGTTGAAGAAGATAACCGGTGTAAGCAGCGGAACGGTGATCTTGATGAACTGCTGCATCTTGCTGGCGCCGTCGATGCTGGCTGCCTCGTAAACGTCAGACGGGATCTGCCGCAGGCCGGCGAGGAAGATGATCATCGGCGAGCCGAACTGCCAGACGCTGAGCAGCACCAGGGTATAGAGGGAGTAGTTCGGATCGGAGATCCAGCTCGGCCCATCGATGCCGAAGAAGGCCAGTGCCACGTTGGCAAGACCGTCCTTGGCGAAGAGCTGGCGCCAGAGCACCGCGATGGCGACGCTCGCGCCGAGCAGTGATGGCAAATAGAAGAGAGCCCGGTAGAGAGGCAGCCCGGCAATGCCGCGATTGAGGACCATGGCCAGACCGAGCGCGAAAGCGAGCTTCAGCGGGACGGCCATGATGACATAGGTAAACGTCACCTGCATGGAATGCCAGAACTTCACGTCATTGGTGACAATGCGCTGGTAGTTGGCCGTTCCGATGAACTGCGGATCCTGCAGCAGGTCGAAATTGGTAAAGGACAGATAAAGAGATGCGAGCGTCGGGCCGAGGGTCAGCCCGAGAAAGCCGATGAGCCAGGGCGCCAGGAAGGAATAGGAGACGAGCGCACGGGACAATCCCTCCCGACCCTTGCTGCGCTTTTCCGGCTCGATGATCGTCAATGGAATTTGAGCAGTTGTTGTCATGCAGAATGGCTCACAGCAATGTCATGATAGACGGGCGGGCCGACCCGGTTCGGCTGGGTCGGCCTGGTGAGTCAGGAGGCGCTTGTCGTCAGGCGCGGCTCAGAATGGCCTGAGCTTCGCTGACGTACTGCTTGCCGCCGTCGGCCGTGGACATGCGTCCGAATCCGACCTGTTCGGAGATCCGGCGCAGCATGGTCTGGATCTCGCCGGCGCCTTTCGGCGGAGCGGGCGGAATGGGACCGACCTTCGGCGTGACGTGAGAGATGTAGTCCACGACGAGCTTGCCCTGGGCGTCGAGCTCCGCCGCGACGGCCTCGCGGATCTTCGGAGAAGCCGGAACGCCGCGCTCCACGCCGAGGAGCTTCGCGCCGTCCACGTCCTTCACGGTGAAGTTTGCGAACTTCACCGCAGGCTCGGCCACCTTGCTGCGGGCATAGATGCTCCACATCATCGAGGGCTTGAGGTAGTGGCCCGGATTGGGCCCAGCGCCCTGCGGATACATGGTGATGCCGAGCGGGTTCTTGTTGAGAACTTGGTAGCCGACATACTGGTTGGAATGGTTGAACGCGCAGGCCGCGCGGCCCTGGGTCAGCAGGTTGGTCTCGATGTTGTTCTTGTCGAGCGCCTGGAGATCGGCCGGCGGGCAGGCCTTCGCCTCGCGCGCCTTGGCCCACATGGCGAACCAGTCGCCCGCATCCTTCTCGTCCAAGCCGAGCTTGCCGTCCTCGGTGAACAGCGCCTTGCCGCGCTGGCGCAGCCAGTTCTCGAAGGCAACCTCTTCGGCGCTGCCGTCCGACGTGCCGTAATAGTCGCCGTTATGCGCCTTCGTGACGGCGGCCGCGAGTTCGAAGAACTTGTCCCACGTCACGTCGATCGGCTCAGGCACACCGGCCTTCTGGAACGCGGCCTTGTTGTAGATCAGGGCGTTCGAGTTGTTGCCGATATTGATGCCGTAGAGCTTGCCGTCGACCTTGCAGCTGTCGAGGGAAGCCTTGTCGAAATCGCTGATATCGAGCGACTTGCCGAGAAACTCGTCGAGCGGCAGCAGCGCACCGCGACGGGCATATTCCGCGACATAGCGGTAGTCCATCTGGATCAGGTCCGGAGCGTTGCGGCCAGCCGCCTGGGTCGCGAGCCGCGGCCAGTAGTCGCCCCAGGCCAGGGTCTCACCGTCGATCTTCACGCTCGGGTTCCGCTCCTGGTAGAGCGAGACCGCTTTCAGGGTGCGGTCGGCGCGCTCCTTCGAGCCCCACCAATACAGACGGACGCGAGCATCCTGCGCGAAAGCCGGAAGGCTTCCCAGAGCGCTGAGACCGGCAGACCCGAGGGCCGCCTTCAGCAAGGTCCTGCGGTTAAGGTTGTGAGTCATGTGGCGTGTCTCCCTCTTGGGCGCCGCTTCGACGGTCGCCCGAACTTGATGCCTCTTTCGGCGACAATTCTTTTTCTTTGGTGCCCGTCGCGCCGAGGGTTCGGTCCCTTGACCCCATACGTTACGGGAGCGCTTTTCTTTTGTCGCCATCCGACGTGAAGCTAAAATTTAGAATGGTTGTATGTCAACCAGTTGTATGATGTAATTTGACGATCTAAGCTTCTCCCCCGAAGCTTCCCAAGAGACAACCGGACAAAAAAGAGCCTGCCCCCTGGTTCGCCAACGGCCGAAGCTCACATTTGTCAGACAAATTTAACGCTCGAACAACCTTTAAGAGCGAAGCAGCAGGAGAACCCAAGAGAATGGATCGCTCAAGCAGGAAACGCATTGCCCTCATCGGCACAGGCCACCGCGGCACGGGCATGTGGGGGATCAACGTGGTCAAGGGCTACAGCGACTACGTGGAAATCGTCGCCCTCTGCGACACGAACCGGCTCCGCGCCGAGCGAGCCCGGGGTTTTTTGGGGATCGATGCCCCCATCTATACCGACGCCCAGGAGATGATTGCGACGGTCAAGCCGGACCAGGTCATCGTCTGCACCCGGGATTCGAATCACGATGAAATGATCGTACGGGCACTCGAGGCCGGGGTGGACGTCATCACCGAGAAGCCGATGACGACCACGGCCGAGAAGGTGCGGCGCATCCTCGAGGCCGAGAAGCGCACCGGACGCCGCGTCGATGTGACCTTCAACTACCGCTACGCTCCGACCGTTCGGAAGATCAAGGAACTCCTCAACTCTGGCGTGATCGGTGATGTGACCTCGATCGATTTCCACTGGTTTCTCGACAACAAGCACGGCGCGGACTACTTCCGCCGCTGGCACGCGGTCGAAGAGAATTCCGGCAGCCTGTTCGTGCACAAGAGCACCCACCATTTCGACCTGATGAACTGGTACCTGGACGACGATCCGGAGCAGGTCTTCGCTTTCGCGAGCCTGCGCAAATACGGCAAGGTCAATCCTTTCCGCGGTGAGCGCTGCAAGACCTGCCCGCATGCAAGCTGTTGCGACTACTATGTCGACATCAGCAAGGATCCCTGGCTTGAGGCCCTGTACGAGGATCCGTCCCGCGAAGATGGCTACGTCCGCGATGCCTGCGTGTTCCGCGAAGAGATCAACATTCCCGACACGATGTCGGCCATGATTCGCTATCAGAAGGGCGTGCAGGTCACCTATTCGGTGAACACCTACATGCCGATCGAGGGCCATTTCATCGCCTTCGACGGCACCAAGGGCCGCATCCAGATGCGCCAATTCGAGCGCCAGCCCTGGGAAACCCCGGAACACGACGAGATCCAGCTCGTGCGGAATTTCGGCGGCGTCGAGACGATCCAGGTCCCGCATGAGCCAGGCGGGCACTTTGGCGGCGATCCAAAACTGCAGGACATGCTCTTCAAGCCGGGGACCCCTGACCCGCTGAACCAGCGTGCCGGTTCGCGCGCCGGCGCCATGTCGGTGCTGTGCGGAATCGCGGCGCTGCAGAGCTCGAAGACGGGCCAGATGGTCAGCGTCTCGAAGCTGCTCGATCCGGCGCAGGCCATTGCCGCTTGATGCTCGACGGGAGGTGGCTGCAGCCACCTCCCCATCTGCTCCCCAGACGGGAGCAGCCGGATTGAACACGCGAGAGAACACACAATGATCGCGAGCGAGAATTTCTCGGCGGACGTGATTCGCGCCCAGATCGAGGCGATCCTGCGGGCCTGGGGCATGAGCGAGGAGAAGCTGCGCCTGACGGCCGAGGTGATGGTCGAGACCGATCTGCGCGGCATCGACTCCCATGGAATCTCGATGCTGACCCAATATGCCCAGATGCAGAAGGCCGGGCAGCTCCAGCTGCAGGCCGAACCCCGGATCGTCCGGCAGAGCGCCAGCACGGCCCTGCTCGATGGCGGAGCCGGTTTGGGTCATCCTGCCGCCCTCATGGGCATGAACCTCGCCATCGAGAAGGCGCTGGCGCACGATGTCGGCATCGTGTCGGTGTTCAACTCCCACCATTTCGGCGCCGCGGGCTATTACGCCACGATGGCCGCGGAACGGGGGCTGATCGGTGTGGTATCGTCGACGACCCGCGTGATCTCCGTCGTGCCCACGAACGGGGTCGAGCGCGTGCTCGGCACCAATCCAATCGCCGTCGCGGTGCCGGCCGGTCGTCATCCGAGCCTTTGCGTCGACATGTCCACCAGCGTCGTCGCGGCCAACAAGGTCAAGGTCTATGCCCTGCAGGGCAAGGACCTTCCGGCCGGATGGGTGATCGATGGCGATGGACAGCCTGTCACCGATTCCGGCCGAGCCTTCCGTCAGATTTTCGAGGGCCAGGAAGGTGGCCTCACACCCGTGGGCGGCGATGGCAGCGATATGGGCGGGCACAAGGGTTACGGGCTCGGCCTGATCGCCCAGATCCTGTCGGGCAGCCTGTCGGGCGCTTCCTTCTCGCCGGTCCGGAACAGGACGCAGAAACCGTCCGACCCCGACAATATCGGCCACTTCTTCATGGCCCTGAATCCAGCGGCCTTCCGGCCGTTCGATGCCTTCCAATCGGACGTGGAGGTGGTCATCGATACCCTGCATGCCACGAAGCCGGTCCACGAGGACGAGCCGGTTCTGGTGCCGGGCGAACCGGAATGGGCCGCTCGCGAAGAGCGGCTCGTCACGGGCATTCCGATCCCTGAGACGTTGAAACTGAAGGTGCGGGAAATTGCCGAGGCCGCGGGCGCCCCTTACCTGCTGCAGCCGGCGATGGCCGCCTGAGAATGATGGGGCTCCCGCCACGCGAACAGGAGCCCCGGGTAATCAGTGTGATCAGCGCCCGCGCGCCAGAATCGAATTCGCCTCGGTGATGTATTGCTTTGCCGCGGCGGATGCGGCTGAGCGTCCAAAGCCGACCTGCTCGTTGACGCGCCTGAGCAGAACCTGGATCTCGCCGGCTCCTTGCGGCGGCGCAGGCGGGATCGGCCCGACGCGCTGCGATACCTCCGCGATGAAGTCGACCACCTTCCTGCTCATTTCATCAAGCTGATCCGACACCGCCTGCCGTGTCGACGGCGAGGCCGGCACCCCGCGCTCGACGCCGAGGACCCGCGCGCCTTCCGGATCCTTGACGGTGAAGTTGGCGAACTTCACCACCTCCGGGGCAACCTTCGAGCGGGCATAGATGCTCCACATCATCGAGGGCTTGAGATACTGCCCCGGATGGGGTCCGGCGCCCTGCGGATAGGTGGCGATGCCGAGCGTGTTCTTGTTGATGGCCTGGAAGCCGACGAACTGGTTGGAGTGGTTGAAGGCGCAGCCCGCGCGTCCCTGCGTGAGCAGGCTGGTATCGGGGCCGCTCTTGTCGAGCGCCTGAATGTCTGCGGGCGGACAGGCCTTCACCTCGCGCATCTTCACCCAGAGCGAGAGCCAATCGCCGATATCGGCCTCTTCGAACCCGAGCTTGCCGTCCTCGGTATAAAGCGCCTTGCCGCGCTGGCGCAGCCAGTTCTCGAAAGCGGCCTCGTCCGCACCTGCGTCGACGGTACCGAAATAGGAACCGTCATGGGCTTTCGTGACCTCGGCGCAGATCGCGGTGAACTTGTCCCAGCTCGTTCCGATGACGGGCTCATCGACGCCGGCCTTCTGAAAAGCCGCCTTGTTGTAGATCAGGGCATGGGAGTTGTTGCCGAGGTTGATGGCATAGAGCTTTCCGTCCACCTTGCAGCTGTCGAGCGAGGCCTGACCGAAATCGCCGATCTGCAAGTCCTTCCCCATGAATTCATCGAGGGGAAGAAGGACGCCGCGCCGCGCATATTCGGCGAGGTAGCGATAATCCATCTGGATCAGATCGGGAGCATTGCGTCCGGCGACCTGCGTCGCAAGCCTCGGCCAATAATCGGTGAAGGACAGGGATTGGCCGTCGATCCTGATGTGCGGATTGCGCTGCTGGTACAGAGCCGCCGCCTTCAGGGTTCTGTCGGCGCGCTCCTTGGATCCCCACCAGAAGATCCGGAACCGAGTGCTCTCCTGCGCCCATGCGGCCTTGTGGGCAAGCATGGACGCACCTGCGGCTGCCATGAAGGTCCGTCGCGAGACGTTTCCTACCATCGTTGCTGTCTCCTGTTCGTCAGGACGTTTTCTTTGATGCGGCCATGTCAGACGACCGTGCGGTGTCGCTCGATGCAGGTGGCGAGCACCTCGTCCATCGGCTTCGTCCACCAGTTGTTCTCGGAGAAGATCTCCACCTCCGAATAGCCGGCATAGCCGACCGCTTCGACCTCTTGGCGAATGCCGCGCAGGTCGATCACGCCGTCACCCATCATGCCCCGGTCGAGCAGCAGGTCCGTGGTGGGCACGAGCCAGTCGCAGACGTGATACGCGAGCAGCCGGTCCTGGCCGGTGCGGCGGATCTGCTCCCTCAATTCCGGATCCCACCAGACATGGTAGACGTCGACCGCAAGGCCGAGCATTCCCGTGCGTTCCGGGTCGACCCGGTCGCAGATGTCGAGAGCCTGGCGCATGGTGTTCACGCAGGCGCGGTCGGCCGCATACATGGGATGCAGCGGCTCGATCGCGAGCGGGAGGCCTGCCTGCCGGGAATAGTCGAGCAGCGTCGCGATGCCGTCCTCGACCATGGCGCGCGCCGCGTCGATGTCCTTCGACGGTTGCGAACCTGGGCGAGAGTATTGCGGCAGCCCGCCGACCACGAGCACCAGGCAGGGCGCGCCGAGCGCAACTGCCTCGTCGACGGCGCGGCGGTTGTCGTCGGTGGCCTCCGGCAGCCGCGCCGCATCGGCCGGGAACATGCCGCCGCGGCAATAGCCGGAGAGTTCGAGCCCTGCATCCTTCACGGCGGCCACGGCCCGGTTGAGTCCGACCGCGGCCACCTGGTCGCGCCAGGGCGAGATCGCTTTGATCTCGGCTCTGGCGCAGGCCTCCGTGATGGCGACGAGGTCGCCCTGCTTCCTCACCGTCGCCGTGTTGATCGACAGGGTGCGGTGATCGCCTGTAAAGTCACGCATCTCTTACGCCTCCACCCCATGCGTGGCCAGGACGAAGCGCATGCGCTCGACCGCGAGGTCCGGATCCCGCAGGAGGCCGGCCTTGTCCGCCAGACGGAAGAGCTCGGCGAGATGCAGGGTCGAGCGGGCGCTCTCCTGTCCGCCGACCATGGTGAAGTGATCCTGATGGCCGTTGAGATAGGCCATGAACACCACCCCCGTCTTGTAGAACCGCGTCGGCGCCCGGAAGATGTGCCGCGACAGCGGAACCGTCGGCGCGAGCGCCTCGTGGAACGCGTCGAGGTTGCCGGCCGCGAGGCTCACCAGAGCCGACGAGGCCGCCGGCGCGATGGCATCGAAGATACCGAGCAGCGCATGCGAATAGCCCTGGTCGTCGCCTGCGATCAGCTCGGCATAGTTGAAGTCGTCGCCCGTATACATGCGCACGCGCTTGTCGAGGCGGCGGCGCATGGCGATTTCCTTGTCCTTGTCGAGGAGGGAAATCTTGACGCCGTCGACCTTCTCCGCATGGCTGTTGATGATCGAAACGCACGTATCCATCGCGGCATCGAGGTCGCCCGTGCCCCAATAGCCGGCAAGCGCCGGATCGAACATGTCGCCGAGCCAGTGGATGATCACCGGCTCCTTCGCCTGAGACAGAATGCGATCGTAGACCTTGACGTAGTCGTCGGCGGACCTGGCGACGCGGGCGAGCGCGCGCGACGCCATGAGAATGATGCGCCCGCCGACGGCTTCGATGGCGGCGAACTGCTCCTCGTAGGCGCGGATCACGTCATCGATGCTGCGGGCCGCGTCAGGCGCCAGATGGTCGGTGCCGGCGCCGGAGAACACGAGGGCGTCGCCCCGCGCCTTCGCCGCGCTGACGGAGCGGCGGATCAGCTCGAGCGAGGTAGGCCAGTCGAGACCCATGCCGCGCTGTGCGGTGTCCATCGCTTCGGCGACGCCGAGGCCGAGATCCCACAGACGCTCGCGATAGGCGATCGTCTTGTCCCAGTCGATGGCGGCCTGCAGCCAGGGGTCCGCATCGGCGAGCGGATCAGCGACCACATGGGCGGCCGAGAACGCGATGCGGTTCATCGGCCCGCTCACCTTGTCCGGGAAGGATTTCGGCGCGGAGAGCTTATAGGTTTCCAGGCCGCGATCCGCCTGCGGCAGGCGGATCGACAGGGCGCTGATGGTCTCAGGCCGGTTCATGCTGCTTCTCCTTCGCGGCGCCCACATTCAGCGGCGGCACATCGACCCAGCGGCGCTCGCGCCAGCTCTCGAGAGCGCATTCGACGAGCTGAACGCCCTTGGCGCCTTCCACCAGCGTGTAGCGATAGGGCGCATCCTCGACCACGTGACGGACGAACATCTCCCACTGGGTCTTGAAGCCGTTGTCGTAGACCACATTGTCGGGCACCGGCTGCCAGGTGTTGTAGAAATCGATGGTCTGCTTCTGGTCCGGATTCCAGACCGGACGCGGCGTGGCCTGACGCGGCTGGATCACGCAATCGGTGAGACCGGCGACGGCGGAACCATGCGTTCCGTCCACATGGAAGGTGACGAGATCGTCCCGATAGACGCGGGTGCACCACGACATGTTGATGTGGGCGATCACGCCGCCATCGAGCATGAAGGTGGCATAGGCGGAATCGTCGGCGGTCGCCTGATAGGGCTTGCCCTTTTCGTCCACGCGCTCGGGGATATGCGTCGAGCCCACGCAGGAGACCGAGCGCACCTCGCCGAAGAGGTTGTCGAGCACGTAGCGCCAGTGGCAGACCATGTCGAGGATCATGCCGCCGCCGTCCTCGGAGCGGTAGTTCCAGGACGGACGCTGCGCGGGCTGGCCCCAATCGCCCTCGAATACCCAGTAGCCGAACTCGCCGCGCACCGAGAGCATGCGGCCGAAGAAGCCGGAATCGCGCAGCATCTTCAGCTTCTGCAGGCCGGGCAGGAACAGCTTGTCCTGCACGGTTCCGTTCTTCACGCCCTTCTCGCGGGCGAGACGGACGATCCGCAGGGCTTCCGGCAGATTCGTGGAAATCGGCTTCTCGCAATAGATGTGCTTGCCGGCATTGATCGCCTGGTCCAGCAGGGTCGGACGCATCTGCGTCGTCGCGGCATCGAAGAAGATCTCATCCTTCGGGTCCGCGATGGCAGCGTCGAGGTCGGTCGTCCACCGGTCGATGCCGTGCGCCTTGGCGAGTTCCTGGATCTTCTCCGCATTGCGCCCGACGAGGATCGGATCGAGCTGCACCTTCGATCCGTCGGACAGCGTCACGCCGCCCTCGGCGCGGATGGCTGCGACGGAGCGAATGAGATGCTGGTTCATTCCCATGCGGCCTGTCACGCCATGCATGACGATGCCTAACCTGCGCTGAGTCATAATAAAGATCTCCTATCAAAGATGGTGTTGTGTGAGCGGAACGAGGCTGCTCCAATCAGGCTCGGCGCCGCTGGCGAAACCTGGAGCAGACAGGAGAGACGTGGTCGGGAGCGACCCGCGTTCGAAAGCAAGGCCGATGCGGCCACCCTGCTTCCGGTAGAGATCGGGATGCGCGGCCGCAAAGCGCGCCGCCTCCGCATCCGGTGCGGGGCCGAAGCCCTCGACGTAATGGTGGCCGTTGCGCTCGGCATGGGCCATGCCGAGCGTAGCGACGAGCGCCGTGTCCTGCTGAATCCCAAGCCCGGCCTGGCACGTGAGATCCTCGGCGGAGACGAAGAACCGGCCCGTCCGCGGCTCATTCAGAATCGAGACGCGGACGGCATTCAGGACAGACTTGTAGAACCCCTTGCAGGCCTTCGAGGATACGCCGCGATAGCCGAGCTCGACCGCACGCGGGAAGGCGTCGTAATCGCCATCCGCCTCGTCGATGATGAGCGGGATCTCGCCGGCGAGATCGCCCAGGGGCTCAGCGAAGGTCTCTGCCCTGTCGAACGGCTGCTCAATGTAGAGCAGGTGCTCCCGGAAGGCGCGCAAGCCGCCGCCGCTCATTGCCTGGAGAAGAATCCGCAGGCGTTGCGGATCGTACTGCTCGTTGGCGTCGAGGGTGGCGCGATAGTCCGGAACATGTCGCGACAGGAGATCGTGGATGGCCTGCAGGCGCGCGATGTCCGCATCGACGTCGCCGCCGATCTTGATCTTGAAGAGCCTCAAGTTGGCCAGCCGAATCTCGTCTTCGAGCCCGCCGGCTCCATCGAGCGAATCCAGCAATCCGATCGTGTGCCGCAGCAGGACCGCGCCGACCGGCTGAACGTCCGCCAGGAAGGACTGGATGCGCTCGGCGCCGAGATCCGGCGTCTGTCGCGCATCGATGCCGAAGACATTGCGCCGCAATCCTTCAGGGAAATTGAGCTTCAGCGCCTTGAGGGCAGCATCGGCGACAGCCTTGTCGACGAGCGCGGGTCCGAACGAGGCGACGAGCCCCGGCAACCCCTGGTCGGCGGCCCACATCTTCTGGGCCGCGAAGCCGCGCCCATGATGGCCGAAGGCCGTGTCCCAGTCCTGCGCCTCGGCATAGTTGCGGGCGGCCTCGCCGAGGCTCGCCTTCAGGTCGGCGATCGTATCCTGCGGTGACTTGGCCGGGTTCTTGTCGAACCATTTCGGCATCATCATCTCGGCGGTGACGCCGGTCGCCAGGCCGGCGCCTTCCACCTCGACGACAACCCGAACGAAGGCCTGCGGCGCCTCGTCGACGGTCACGAGACCGAATCGGAATGGGCGCGCAAAGCGCATGGAACGCTCGAAGGTCTGGATCTCGCGAATGCGGAGCCGGGGAGCTGACATGATCGTTAGTCCAGCTGGCCGCGGGCGTAGAAATGGCCGCGGATTCTCTGCGTGAGATCGACGAAGGTCGGGTGCCCCATGATCTCCAGGTTGCGCGGTCGGGGCAGCGTGACATCGTAGATGGCGGCAATCGAACCCGGCCGCTCCGACATGACGACCACGCGGTCCGCGAGGAACACCGCCTCGGGAATCGAATGGGTGATCAGCATAATCGTCTTGCCCGTCTCGTGGTGGATGCGCTGCAGTTCCAGGTTCATGCGCTCGCGCGTCATGGCATCGAGCGCGCCGAAGGGCTCGTCCATGAGGACGATCTTCGGATCGTGCACCAGCGCCCGGCAGATGGCGGCGCGCTGCTGCATGCCGCCGGAGAGCTGCCAGGGATACTTGGCCTGGAAATCCTCGAGCCCCGCCATGGACAGGAGCTTGCGGGCCCGGGCGAGATGGGTCTCCCGGTCGAGCTTGCGCACCTCGACCGGCATCATCACGTTGCGCAGCACCGAACGCCACGGCAGGAGCACCGGATTCTGGAAGACGATGCCCACATCATCCGGCGGCTCCTGTACGGTGACGCCGCCGATCTGCACCTCGCCTTCGGTCGGCGGTATGAGGCCGGCCACGAGTTTCAGGAGTGTGGACTTGCCGCACCCGGACGGCCCGACGACGGCGACGAATTCACCGTCGGCAACGTCGAGATCGATCGGCCGCAGAGAGGGAACGTCCCCGCTCCGGGTGCGATAGGTTTTAGCCAGGTTGCGGATCTGGATCAGCTGGCGAGGCGCGGACGCCTCGCTCTTGGCCTCGCTCTTGGGGACGACACGGAGATGTGCCATGGCGTGCGCCTGTCTGCTCACTGGGAGGGCGCCTTCGGCAGGAAGTCACGGGTGTAGAAGGCCTTCGGATCGTTCTTCGCCGCCGGGTCGAGTCCGCCGTACTCGATGAGGAGATTCACCGTCTCGGCCATGTTGGCATCCGAGACATTGAACGGACGCTGACCCTTCGTCTCTTCCGTGCGGTAGAGCGGGATCGTCAGCTCGAAGCCTTCCTGCAGCGTATCGGGCTTGCCGGCCTTCGGCAGCGCCTTCAGAACCGCCTGGGTGGCCTCGGCAGGAGCCTTCTCGGCGCCTTCGATCGCCTTGGTGGTCGCGCTCATGAAGCGGCGGACGAGATCGGCCTTCTCCTTCAGCGTGTCCTTGTGCGCGATGATGCCGGACGAGACGAGGTTGACGCCGTAATCCGCGAACATGACCGGCGTGACGTTCTTGCCCGTCGCGTCCTTGATCTTCATGCTCTGGTCCATGACGTAGCCGAGGAGCACGTCGGCCTGACCGTTGATGACCGCATTGAGCTTCGTCTGCGCGTCGCCGGACACGATGCGCATCTCGCTTTCTTTGAGACCCGCCTTCTTGAGGAAGAGCGGCCAGATCTGCGACATGGAATCGCCCGGCGTGGTCGCGACCGTCTTGCCGCGCAAATCTTCAGCCTTGCGAATGTTCTTGTCGGAGAAGCCCATGACCGACATGGGGTTCTTCTGCAGCAGCACGCCCGGCGACGTGACGGGAGCACCCTTCACCGCGGCACGGATCATGGTGGGAACGTCGGCATAGGCGAAGTCGACGGTCTTGGCCGCCACGGCCTGCACCGTCACGGCCGAGCCGCGGCCCTCCTGAATTTCGAGATCGATGCCCTCGGCTGCGTAAAGACCTTTTTCCTTGCCGTAGAAGAAGGGTGCATGCTCGCCATAGACGTACCAGTTGAGCATCAGCACGACCTTGTCCGCCGCCTGGACCGGCAGCGACACGAAGGGCATGAGAGCCGTGGCGGCAAAGAGGGTAGCTTTCAGGAACGTACGTTTCTTCATGGACTTCCTCCGATGATTTTATGGGCTCCGCCCTTATGGGTCAGGCGGTTGCTGCGAAATCGTGCCGCTGGCTGGCGTGCCAGGGCACCGTGAAACGCTCGAGCAGGTCGATGAGCCAGAAGAGAATGACGCTGATCATCGCCAGGATCACGAGAGCCGCGAACATGGTCGGCAGTTCGAAATTGCCGATGGATCGCTGCAGCACGAATCCGATACCGGAATTGGCTCCGACGAATTCTCCGACGACGGCACCGACGACAGCCAGCGTCACCGAGACTTTCAGGCCTGCGAAGATGGCCGGCAGCGCATGCGGCAGGCTGACCATGTAGAATGATTGCAGGCGGGATGCCTTCATCGAGCGCACCAAGTCGTGCATCTCGGGATCGAGGGACTTGAAGCCCTGAACGCCGGCGACGACGACGGGGAAGAAGCCGAGCAGGAAGGCCGAGATCACCTTGGGTGCCATGCCGAAGCCGAACCAGACCACGAAGAGCGGCGCCACCGCGACCTTGGGGATCGACTGCGAGAAGACGAGCAGCGGATAGACGTAGGACTCGACCGTCCGCGATCCGGCGATCAGCATCGCAATCGGGATGCCAAACAGGGCGGAAAGGATAAACCCGCCGAGCGTCGCCGTGGTGGTGGGAACAGCCTCCCTGAGCAGCATGCCGCCTTCATTCCAGAAGGCCACTGCCACGTCCTTCGGAGGAGGCACCAGATAAGGCGGGATCGCAAAGATCCGCACTGCGAGATCCCAGAGCACGACGGTCAGGATGAGAAGCCCGAACGGCTTGATCCAAGCGGAATTCAGCAGGTTTTGACTGGTGCGCGCGAGCTTCGACGTCATGAAGCGTCTTCCTCAAGAGCGTTTCCAAATAAGGGTTTCATGGCGGCTTCGGCCGCTCTATGTAACTATCTGGTTAATTAGATGCCCGGTTGTCCGACATGTCAAGCGCTGTTTGGAAAATTCAGGCGCGCACGCCCGCCAGGACGAAATCGACCACGTGGTCGATGCGCTCCTTCATGGCCGGCTCGGATAGGAGCTCGCGTCCGAAGGCCACGGACAGAGTGTAGACGTTCGACAGATAGAAGTAGCAGAGCCCGGCAATCGACACGTAAAGCTGGACCGGATCGATGCCCGGACGAATGGCCTTGGATTTCTCGCCGCGCTTCAAGATGACCCCGATCGTCTCGATGACCGGGGAGTTCATGGTGTGCACCTGCGTGGACTTCTTCAGATGCTTGGCGCGGTGCTGGTTCTCGGCATTCAGGAGCATCATGAACTCGGGATATTGGACGAAATAATTCCACGTGAAACGCACGAGTTCCTCGAGCGCCTGCAGGGGAGAAAGCTCCTCCAGGTGCAGTTCCCGCTCCGCGGCACGAATATGGTCGTAGGCCGCTTCGAGCGTTGCGAGAAACAGGGCTTCCTTGCTCCCGTAATAATAGTAGAGCATGCGCTTGTTGGTGCGGGCAGCCTCCGCGATCTGGTCTACGCGCGCCCCGCCATAGCCGTGACCGGCGAATTCAGCCGTCGCCGCATCGAGGATCCGCCTTTTCGTCGCTTCGGCGTCTCGAACGGCTTGCTTGCTGACTGCGGGGGCGTTCATGAAGATCCAGATCCTTGCAGTCCGGCTGTCGCCGGCCTGGCATGCAGGTTCAATGTTGTTACCTCAATCGCAACCAAAACGAAACGGTTGCCGGACAGCGCACTTCTTCAATCTCAGAGTCCAGCGGACTACTGGGCACTCCTTGAGCCCTCATCCTGAGGGCCGCTGATGGCGGTGTCTCGAAGGACGAGGGCGTCTCCAGTGCTCTCTGGATCCTCCTTCGAGACGCCTGCTCCGCAGGCTCCTCAGGATGAGGTGAGATTTTGATGAGCCAGCGCCTCAGGCCTTGCGCGCCACCGGCAAGGCCGGCGGCAAATCACCTTCAAGAGCAACGACCTTTCCAGGATTGAGAATGTTCCGGGGGTCGAGAGCCCTCTTCAGCGTCTTCATGAGATCCAGGGCGACCGGATCCTTGTAGCGCGCCAGCTCGTCGCGTTTGATGAGGCCGACCCCGTGCTCGGCGGAAATCGAGCCATTCATGGCGTGAACGATGTCATGGACGATCCGGTTGAAGCGCTCCCATTGGGCTAAAAAGAGCGATTTTTCCATCTCGATGGGCTGGGTCAGGTTGAAATGAATGTTGCCGTCCCCGAAATGGCCGAAGGCGCACACGCGCACGCCGGGCAACGCCTCCTCGCAGGCCCTGCTCGCCGTCAGGATGAAATCCGCGACATCCGAGACCGGCACCGAAACGTCGTGCTTGATCGATCCACCCTCAAGCCCCTGGACGTCGGAGAGGCTTTCCCTCAGGTGCCAGAGCGCCGCATTCTGAGCCTCGCTTGCGGCAATCGTCGCATCCTCGATCGCGCCGTTCTCGAAGGCGGCTCCCAAGGCCTTCTCCAACTGCTCGCGCAGGTCGAGTTCGGGGTCCGGCGACGAGAATTCGATCAGAGCGTAGGCGGCGTGATCACCGCTCAGCGGTCGAACGGCGCCGGGTGCGTGCTTGAGCACGATTTCCAGGGCGAAGCGCGGCATGAACTCGAAGGCGGTGAGCTCGTCGCCCATGGTCTGGCGCAGCGTTTCGAAAAGTTCGAGCGCCGCATGCGGAGAGGCGCAACCGACGAAGGCCACCACCTGTGTCTTGGGCTGCGGGAAAAGCTTCAGCACCGCCGCCGTGACGATGCCGAGCGTTCCTTCCGAACCGATGAAGAGGTTCTTCAGGTCGTAGCCGGTGTTATCCTTGCGCAGGCTTTTGAGGCCGTTCCAGATCCGGCCGTCCGCGAGGACGACCTCGAGGCCGAGAACGAGATCGCGGGTATTGCCGTAGCGCAGCACGTTCACGCCACCGGCATTGGTCGAGATATTGCCGCCGATCCGGCAGGAGCCTTCGGAGGCGAGCGACAGTGGAAAAATGCAATCCACCTCCTTCGCCGAGTCCTGAACCGTCTTCAGGACGCAACCGGCCTCGGCCGTGATGGTGGCGTTGAAGGCGTTGACCTCGCGGATGCGGTCGAGCCTGGCGAGCGACAGGACGATGCCTCTGTGAGGCACACCACCCCCGACGAGACCCGTATTGCCGCCCTGCGGCACCACGGCGACGTTCGCTGCGGCACATTCCCGAACGACGAAGGCCACCTCGTCCGTGCTGCCGGGACGGACCACGGCCAGGGCCGTGCCGCGATAGAGCTTCCGCTCCTCGACGAGATAGCCTTCCATTTCGGCGGGATCGACGATGACGTGCTTGGCTCCCAGGCGTGCTGAGAGCACGCCCAGGAGATCGGAGTGGGATTCGGGCATAGGGATCACAGACGCCTTACATGCTGCCGGCGCAAAGCCGGCTGACCGACGATGCCGGCCAGATTACGCAGCAGCGGCCTGCTGTCGAGCGGTCATTTCGGCGGCGAGGAGCGCCCTGGCGGCTTCCTTGATCTCCCCGTGGATCGCCGGATCGGCCTCGGTGAGGAGCGGCAGGATCGGCCCCATATCGGCCACGCCCGACAGGGACACCGCCGTGTGCAGCACCCGGATCGCGTTGTGGCGCTCGCGGAGGGCTTCGAGCGGCAGGAAGACTTCGAGCAGGCGCTTGGCCTCTGCCTCGTCGCCGCGCTTCAGCGCATGAAGGAAGGACATGGACAGATGGGGCGCGATGCAGACGCAGCCTGCGGTGAAGCCGGCGAGCTTGAAGTGCACGAGATGCGGCAGCGCCGGAGGCTCGCCGAAGCCGCTGACGATCCGGTCGGCCCCGACCGCATCGATCAGCTCCTGCAGATAGGCATCCTGCGTCAGGTCGGCCCGCGGAACGGCGTACTTGATGCCGAAGACGGCGCCCTGTTCCACAAGCCGTCCCATCGCCTTGGCGGGCACGTACTGGTCGGTCTTGATATAGACGATCAGCGGTACGCCGGAGCGGTCGACGAAATCCTCCAGCCCGCGGACCACGCCGTCGGGCGTCTGCGGCGCGATCATCGGCAGCGCCATGGCGACGGGATAGCGGCGGGACTTCAAGATCGCCGCCTCGTCGACGAGCTTGCCCCAATCGGGTCCGACCGACGGGATCAGCCAGGTGTCGTCGGCGACCGATCCCTCGAGGCTGTCGAGCCATTCGGCAAACTTCGACACCGGCCAGTTGTGAACATTGGCGTTGCCGCCATAGAGCAGCGTCGAGACGCCGCCGGCCTCGAGATGGCGGATCAGCTTCGCATTGGCGTCCCGGTTGACCTCGAAATCGGGCGTCAGGGCAAACGGCGGAACCGCCAGAACGGAGCGGGCGAGTTCAGAGGTTTCGATCTTTGTCAGCATGGATGGTGTCTCGCTGTTGTATGGGCGGTTCCGGAATGGCCGAGCTTCGCCCGGCCCCGTTCTTCAAAAAAATCGGGCTCTCACTGGCCGATCTGGATGCCGACGGTCTTGACGACCTCGGACCATTTCTGCCGCTCGCTCTGAATGTACTCGGCGAACTGCTTCGGAGTCATCGGCGAGGGCGTCGAAGCCATTTCCGCAGCCTTCTTCTGCACTTCGGGCTTTTCGAGGATGGTCTTCACATCGGCCGCGATGGTGTCGACGATGGCTTGCGGCGTACCGGCCGGCGCCCACAGGCCGTTCCATGAGGTCGCGTCGAACCCGGGCAGCGTCTCGGCGACGGCCGGGATCTCCGGCGCTTGCGGGCTGCGCTCGGTGCTGGTCACCGCGAGCGCCCGCACGGTTCCGCCCTGCGCCTGAGGCCAGGCGATGGTCATGTTGTCGAAGGCGAGATCATATGCCCGCCGATGAGCCCGTTGACGATGTCCTGGGAACTGCGGAACGGAACATGGGTCATCTTCGCGCCGGTCTTGAGCTGGAACAGCTCGGCCGCCAGATGCTGCGATGTTCCAGCACCGGACGAGCCGTAGTTCAGCTTGCCGGGATTCTGTTTCGCATATTCGACGAATTCGGCGAAGGTTTTCACCGGGATCTTGGGATTCACCACCAGGAGGTTCGGAAGCTTGGCCAGACCCGTGATCGGGATGAAGTCTTTCTCGGCATCATGGGGGAGGTTCTTGTAGAGAAATGGATTGATGGCGTGCGTGCTCACCGTGCCGACGAGGAGCGTATGCCCGTCGGGCGTGGCCTTGGCGACGGCGGTCGTCCCGATATTGCCGCCTGCTCCCGGACGGTTCTCGATGACGAAGGGCTTGCCATATTTGGCCTGAAGCTGCTCGGCGACGATGCGGGCAAACAGGTCGGTCGTGCCACCGGCGCCGAAGGGCACGACAATCGTGACCTGCTTCTGCGGCCAGGCCGGGCTTTGCGCCTGGACCGCTCCAAGTCCGAGGAGCGAGAGGCCGATCGCCGCGAGCAACTTCTTCATGTGTTCTCTCCCTGATTCCGTTTTGTTGAGCTTCGGCGCTGGAATTGCGGCATATCTTGTATGGCAACATACAAATTTTGACAAGCCGGCACGAGTGGGATCATACTCGTCTTTCCTAGAGCATCTTTCCACCAGGGGATGTGTCTGTAATCGCAATTTCTTTTGACTTGGGAGATGCCAGCAAGTAGTGAGACATACGACAAGTTGGCCTACCCGATCGGGCAAATCACCTGTGAGGCCGGCCGCTGCTCCGGGACCCGGTGCAAGCTTGACGGATCGCTTCCGAGCGATTGGCAGCGGCATCAGACACCTTCATTTTTCAGCGCCTTGCAAGAGACCCTCAACGGCTCCATGAACGAACGCTCTTTCCTCTCCGGCTTGTCTCTCAACACCGTCGCCCGCAAGCGCAATCTCGTGAGCGATCTGGCGGAAGCAATCTCGCGTGAGATCGCTGAAGGACGGTTGCAGGCGGGAGATCGCCTGCCCACCGAGGCGGAACTCGCCTCGGCCGCCGGCGTCAGCCGGACCGTGGTGCGCGAGGCCGTGGCGGCGCTCAAGGCCGCCAAGCTGGTTCAGACCCGCCAGGGCGCCGGCGCCTTCGTGCTGCCGCCCCCGCCCAAATCGGATTTCTTCGCCTCGCTCAGCAACGGCGAGGTCGACGATATCCTGGCCATGCTGGAATTGCGCCTGGCCGTGGAGGTGGAGGCCGCTTCGCTCGCGGCCGTGCGCCGGACCGAGGAAGAGATGGCGGCGCTCGACCGGGCGCTGGAGAACATCACCAAGGGCGAGGATTACGGCATCGCGGCGGATCTCGAATTCCACCGTATCCTGGCGGGTGCGACCAAGAACCCCTATTTCGCACGCTTTCTCGACTTCCTCGGGGAGTTCGCCGTCCCTCGCCGCCCCGGCGCCTCGAACCCGGTGGGAGAGGATCAGCGTCAGCGCGACTATCTCGGCGTCATCGAGCGCGAGCACCGGGCGATCCGGGATGCGATCGCCATGGGCGACTCGAACCTCGCCGCCGCCATGATGCGCGCGCATCTCGCCAACAGCCGCAACCGCTATTCGGCCCGAATTCTGCAGGCTGCCGCCAAGCCGGCTTCTAAGGCCGTCAAAGTCCGGTCCGCCGCGAAAGCCTGAGCCGAAGCAAGCCAGGCAAAAGGAGCGGCTGTACTTGACAGCCAGCCGCAAAACGGCGACGAATTTCTAAATTTGTATGATATATGGCTTTTGCACCGCGAAGCGTGGGGAGTGAAGCAATAATGGCCAAGCGATCGCCTGAACAGTTGAGAAGCCACCGCTGGTTCGGCGTGACGGACCTGCGCTCGTTCGGACATCGGTCCCGCACGCTTCAGATGGGCTATGCCCGTGAAGACTTCATGGGCAAGCCGGTGATCGCGATCATCAACACCTGGAGCGACATCAATCCGTGCCACGCCCATTTTCGCGTTCGCGTCGAGGACGTGAAGCGCGGCGTGTGGCAGGCCGGCGGCTTCCCCATCGAATTGCCCGCGATGTCTCTGTCGGAGAACTTCGTGAAGCCGACCACGATGCTCTACCGCAACCTCCTTGCGCTGGAAGTGGAGGAGCTTCTGCGCTCCCATCCGGTGGATGGCGCCGTGCTCATGGGCGGCTGCGATAAGACGACGCCCGCCACCGTCATGGGCGCGATCAGCATGAATTTGCCGATGATCTTCATGCCGGCAGGACCCATGAACCGCGGGCACCATGCCGGCACGATCCTGGGCTCGGGATCGGATATCTGGAAGTACTGGGCCGAGAAGGAAGCGGGCACCATCACGAACCAGCAATGGAACGACATGGAAGCCGGCATCGCGCGCTCGCCCGGCACCTGCATGACCATGGGGACCGCCTCCACCATGACGGCGATCGTCGAGACGCTCGGCCTGAGCCTTCCGGGCGCGTCCTCCATCCCGGCCGTCGATGCCGCTCATCCGCGCATGGCGAGCCTCACCGGCCGGCGGATCGTCGAGATGGTCTGGGACGATCTCAAACCCAGCGACATTCTCACACGGCGCTCGTTCGAGAACGCGCTGATGGTTCACAACGCGCTCGCCGGCTCGACGAACGCGATGATCCATCTCGTGGCGATGGCGGGCCGCGCGGGCGTCGAGGTCTCGCTGCAGGATTTCGACGACTTCGCCCAGAAGGTGCCGGTGATCGCCAATCTTCGTCCATCCGGCCAATGGCTGATGGAAGATTTCCATATTGCCGGCGGCATTCGCGGCCTTCTCTCTCGCCTCGAGCCGCTGCTCCATCTCGACGAGCGCACCGTGACCGGAACCCTGCGCGACGCGCTCGAAGGCGCCGCCGTCTATAACGACGACGTCATCCGTCCGCTCGACAAGCCGATCGCGGCCTCCGGCGGGACGGCCATCCTGCGCGGCAACCTGGCGCCGAAGGGATGCGTGATCAAGCCGCCCGCGGCGGAGCCGCGGCTGCTGCAGCACACGGGCCCCGCCATCGTCTTCGACACCTATGACGAGATGACGAAGGCCGTGAACGATCTCGATCTCGACGTCACGCCCGACCACATCATGGTGCTGCGCAACGCCGGCCCCATCGGCGGGCCAGGCATGCCGGAATGGGGCATGCTGCCGATTCCGAAAAAGCTCCTGCGGCAGGGTGTGCGCGACATGCTTCGCATCTCCGACGCGCGCATGAGCGGCACCAGCTATGGCGCCTGCATCCTGCACGTCTCTCCGGAAGCTCACATCGGCGGGCCACTGGCGGCCGTGCGCACGGGCGATCTCATCACCGTCGACGTACCGAACCGCTCGATCCATCTCCACGTCAGCGATGAGCAGATCCAGGACCGCCTGCGCACCTGGTCGCCACCGCCGCGCGATTACCCGCGCGGCTACAACAAGCTCTTCGCTCAGCACATCCGCCAGGCGGACGAAGGCTGCGACTTCGACTTCCTGGAAGGGTCCGGCGGCGTGCCGGAGCCCGAAATCCACTGATCCTCCCCACTGCCGACAGCACTGCCATGCCGCAGTGCTGTCGGCATTCTCGTATTTGCTCATGAGCATCCAGAAAACTGCCTTCGGTGCCATCGACGGCCAGCCGGTCGAGGCCTTCGAGATCGAATCCGGCGCTGTCCGCGCGACGATCATCACCTACGCGGCCGCCTTGAACCGGCTGTTCGTTCCGGATGGCGACGGCCGATGGGGGGATATCGTCCCGGGCTACGACGATCCGGTTTCCTACGTCCAGAACCGCGGCTCGGCCGGCGCAATCTGCGGCCGCTACGCCAACCGTATCGCCGATGCGCGCTTCACGCTCGATGGGCAGACCCATTCTCTTTCAGCCAACGAGCCGCCCAACCACATCCACGGCGGCTTTGGCGGCTTCAGCAAGAGAATCTGGACCGGCGAGTCCGACACGGCGAACAAGGCTGTCCGCCTGACCTTGAACCGACCCGACGGCGACGAGGGTTATCCTGGCGCCATCACGGCAACGGTGACCTACAAGCTGACGGACGATCCGGCGCTCGAGATCGTCATGGGGGCCACGACCGATCGGCCGACCGTCGTGAACATGGCCTATCACGGCTATTGGAATCTCGCCGGTCACGGTTCGGGCCATGTGCGCGATCAGCATCTCCTGATCGATGCCGATCATTACACACCGGTCGGACCCGGCAAGATCCCAACCGGCGAATTGGCGCCCGTCGCCGGAACGGCCTTCGACTTCAGATCGTCACGGTCCATCGGCGCGATGATTGACGACATCACCCAGCTTCCGGAAGCCGGCTACGACCACAACTTCTGTCTCAACGACAAGGGACAGCCTCTGCGCCGTGCGGCGCGTGCGGTGGACCCCGTCTCACGCCGAGGATTGGAGATCTGGACCAATCAGCCGGGCGTTCAATTCTACACGGCCAATCATTTCGGCAAGGCCCCGGCCGTTGGCAAAGGCGGCGTTACTTATGAGAAGCATGCCGGCTTCGCGCTCGAGACGCAGAACTTCCCGAATGCGCCGAACATCCCGCACTTCCCCCCCGGCGGTGCTGCGTCCTGGCGAAATCTATCACCACGTGATGCGCATTCCGTTCTTCGTCGCGGATGCCTGATCAGATGCCGGAGGCGAGATAGCCTCCATCCACATTGAGCACGGTGCCTGTCGCGAATCCCGCCGCAGGTGATGCAAGATAGATCGCAGCCCCCACGAGTTCGTCGAGCTGGCCGAACCGGCCCATGGGTGTGCGCAGAAGCGCGTTCTCCTTGCGCTTCGTGTCCATCTTGGACTGGTTCAGCTCGGTCATGAAGAAGCCAGGCGAGATGGCGTTGACGCGAACGCCCCTGTCCGCCCATTCGGCAGCCAGCGTCTTCGTCAGCCCGACAACGCCATGCTTGCTGGCAGCATAGACCGAGGCGAGGGGCCAACCGCAGTGGGCGGCCAGCGACGCGATGGTGATGATCGAGCCCGATCCGTGCTCCAGCATATGGCGGCCGAAACGAGTGCAGGTGAAGAACACGCTGCGCAGGTTCGTCTGCATGAGCTCGTCGTATTCCGCCGGCGTGAACTCCTCGGCCGGCTTGAGGATGGTCATGCCCTGGCACGCGACCAGAATGTCCACGTGACCGAGATCCGCCAAGACCGATGTGACAAGTCCGTCGATCTCCTCCGGTCGCGCGGCATCGACCACGTAACCGCGCGCTGCCGGGTCGGTCTCCTGCAGGCGCTGCGTCGCCTCCCTCACCTTCGCGGGCGTTCTGGCGGCGATCGCCACCCTTGCGCCATTATGCTGGAAGCCATGGGCGATGGCATTGCCGATCCCGCTCGATCCGCCCACAACAAGCGCCGTCTTGCCCTGCAGCGACAGCTGCGATCCGGGGGTCGGTCGTATGCCCTTTGTCTCAACCAATTTTCTCTCCTTTCAGGCGTTCCGTTCGCACGGATGGCTCGGGCCTTCTCACCGTCGAGATCATGCTCTCCGCCCGTCGCTGATGGCTGAGCAGGAACAGAACCGATCCGATGACCACGAGGGCTCCCGCCAGAACATGAAGTTTCGGCTCGTCGCCAAAGATGAACAGCCCCACGGGAAGCGCCCAGACGAGCTTGGTGTATTGCATGGGAGCAACGCTGGAAGCCGGCGCACGCCGTAATGCCTCCAGCAGCAGGAACTGCGCCGTTACCATCACGAGACCGGAGATCGTCACGAGGCCCACATCGCTCCATGCGGGAGCATGGCTCAGGAACACGCCAGGCAGGCTCGCCGTCAGCTGCCCGGCCATCACGGCGGCCACCATGATCGCGCGGTTTTCCTGCGAGCCGATCGTGCGCATGATCAGAATGACGCCGGCACCGACGAAGACATTGAGGAAAGCCGCCAGATGTCCGAGGGACAATGCGACATAGCCGGGCTGCACCATGATCAGAATGCCGGAAAAGCCGACGAGGATCGCAATCCAGCGCGCCAGCCCCGTGCGCTCACCGAGCAGCCACGTCGCCGCAACCGTGACGACAAGCGGTGAGCCGAAGGTGATCGCATAGACATCGGCCAGCGGCAGAAGCGAGAAGGCATAGAATCCCGAAACGGTGCCGATTCCGGCGAGAAAGCCGCGGCCGATCAGCATCTTCGGGTTGCGGATCGCCGAGATCCTGTACGCCTTCTCGCGCCAGATGACGATGCACACCACGAGGCAGGCCACGCTCGCCTGCATCGCGATGATCTGGAAGATGGGATAGCGGGTGGAGAGGAGCTTCACCAGGGTGTCGCTGGTCGCAAAAAGCCCGTTTGCGGCAATTGCAAAGAGAACACCTGTCAATCGGCTCACGGGCGTATCCCACCTGGCTTATGAAGCTGCGGTCTCATCTTATTTGCCTGTCATCATACATCCTTTTGCCGGAGTCGGAATGCCCGCAGCGCATGGGTGGGGAGCGTCGTCGGTGGGAGACCCGAAACAAAAAAGGCGGCCCATGGGCCGCCTTTCAAAAATCTGGTGGGTGTTCTGAGAGCTTATGCGGCAATCGACGTCTGCGGCGCGGCCGAGCGGACATCCGAATCCACGTGGCCCTCGAAGCGCTTGAAGTTCTCGTTGAACATGTCGATCAGGCGCTTGGCGGTCTCGGCGAACTCCGCCTTGTTCTGCCACGTCTTCACCGGATACAGGATGTGCGGCTCGACGCCGGGCACCGAGGTCGGCACCGCGAAGCCGAAGTAAGGATCGCGGCGGAAATCGGCACGGGAGAGAGAACCGTCCAGCGCGGCCGTCAGCAGGCGGCGGGTGACGCGGATCGGCATGCGCCGGCCGACGCCGTACTTGCCGCCGGTCCAGCCGGTGTTGACGAGCCAGCAATCCACATGGTGCTTGGCGATGAGATCGCGCAGCAGGTTGCCGTACTCGGAGGGATGGCGCGGCATGAAGGGTGCGCCGAAGCAGGTGGAGAACGTCGCCTCCGGATCCTTCACGCCTTTTTCCGTGCCAGCTACCTTCGCGGTGTAGCCGGAGAGGAAGTGGTACATGGCCTCGGCCGGCGTCAGCTTCGCGATGGGAGGCAGCACGCCGAAGGCGTCGCAGGTGAGCATCACGATGTTCTTCGGAATGCCCGCGCGGCCGGTGGCGCTCGCATTGGGAATGAAGTCGAGCGGATAGGCGCAGCGCGTGTTCTCCGTCTTCGATGCGTCGTCGAAATCGGGAATGCGCGTGATCGGATCGATGGTCACGTTCTCCAGCACCGTGCCGAAGCGCTCGGTGGTGGCGAAGATTTCGGGCTCCGCCTCACGGGACAGGCGGATGGTCTTGGCGTAACAGCCGCCCTCGAAGTTGAAGACGCCATTCGGCCCCCAACCGTGCTCGTCGTCGCCGAGCAGGACGCGGTTCGGATCGGCCGAGAGCGTGGTCTTGCCGGTGCCGGAGAGGCCGAAGAAGACCGCCACGTCGCCCTTGTCGCCCACATTGGCGGAGCAATGCATGGGCATGACCTTCCGGTCGGGAAGGACATAGTTGAGATAGGTGAAGACCGACTTCTTCATCTCACCCGCATAGGACGTGCCGCCGATGAGCACGATCTTGCGCTTGAAATCACAGGCGATGACCGTCTCCGTGCGGCATCCGTGCCGGGCCGGATCGGCCTTGAAGGACGGCAGATCGATGATGGTCAGCCCGGGGACGTAATCGTTGAGCTCTCCCTGGTCCGGACGGATCAGGAGGTTGCGGATGAAGAGCGAGTGCCATGCATATTCCGTAAAGACCCGTGCCTTGACCCGGTAGGCCGGATCGGCGCCGCCATGGAGATCCTGCGCGAACAGCTCCTTGCCCTCGGCATGGGCCAGGAAGTCCTGCAGCAGGGTATCGAAATGGCCGGGGGTGATGGAGCCGTTGTTGTCCCACCAAACGGTGCTTTCCGTGGTCTCGTCGCGCACCACGAACTTGTCCTTGGGGGAACGGCCCGTATGCACGCCGGTGTCCGCCAGAAGCGCACCGCCCTGCACGAGCTTGGTCTCGCCCCGGATCAGGGACTGCTCGTAGAGCGCGGGCGCCTCGAGGTTCCAGTAGACCCGCTTGAGATTGCGGAGGCCGGAGGCCTCAGAGCCCTGTGCGCTGTTGAAGACGCCGATATTTTCCACGGAAGACTTCTCCTGATTGGCGGCCACCGCGCAGCTGGATCAGCCGCCGTCCGTTGACCGTCCCATGGGTAGGGTCAAACAATCCTGGCAAAATTTTGCCGTCTCGCTTGAACATGGAACCTTCTTTAGGTCAGCTGACGGTGCCGTCAACTCAGCTCGTTTCATCGCATTCTATTTTTCGCAGAGCCAGACCTCCATCAGTCTCAATCCTTCGAATTTGAAGGTATTTTCGGAGTTCTTTCGTATGATTGACGAGCTTTCGGTCCGGCGCCCCGGCCCCCTAACGCTACGGCACGGGATCGTTCGAGGAGCGGAGGCATTCTGTCCAATCCGTAAGGGATCCTTCATCTGCAGTTGAACAGGCGGCTCTTAGACACCACTATCAGGGCCGCCCTCTGGTCGCGGCCGGAGGGAAAACCATATTTATGCCACGAGAAAGGCGCAGTTGGGGACATTTTAGGGCCCTCTGCGTTGTCAGACGAGACGAAAAGCTGACATAATCCGTGCCAAGCTAAGGAAGAGTTCATGCCAACGATCGCCCTTGTCGATGACGATCGCAACATCCTGACCTCTGTTTCCATCGCCCTCGAAGCGGAGGGCTACCGCATTCAGACCTATACGGATGGCGCCTCGGCCCTGGACGGCCTCAAGCATGCTCCGCCGGATCTGGCGATCTTCGACATCAAGATGCCGCGCATGGACGGCATGGAGCTCCTGCGCCGCCTGAGGCAGAAGTCGGACCTGCCGGTGATCTTCCTGACCTCCAAGGACGAGGAAATCGACGAATTGTTCGGCCTCAAGATGGGCGCCGACGACTTCATCCGGAAGCCCTTCTCCCAGCGCCTGCTGGTCGAGCGCGTGAAGGCAGTCCTGCGCCGCTTCGCCCCCAAGGACCAGAGCGCCCCCAAGGAGGCCGACCCGAAGGCCCTGGAGCGCGGCCAGCTCAAGATGGACCCGGAGCGCCATGCATGCACCTGGAAGGGCGAGCCGGTCACCCTGACCGTGACGGAATTCCTGATCCTGCAGGCGCTCGCCACGCGCCCGGGGGTGGTGAAAAGCCGCAACGCCCTGATGGATGCGGCCTATGACGATCAGGTCTATGTGGACGACCGCACCATCGACAGCCACATCAAGCGCCTGCGCAAGAAGTTCAAGTCGGTTGACCAGAGTTTCGAAATGATCGAGACCCTCTACGGCGTGGGCTACCGTTTCAAGGAAGCCTGACGCGTTGGTGGCGCAAGCAACCTGGAAAGACGGCCACGACCCGATGGAATGCACCGGATCGTGCTTGAACGAGTGGCATGAAGGCTGACCCCATCCACGCCGAGGCGGCGTTCGACGATCCGCCCGCTCCACAGGGCGCTCTGGCGCGGCTGAAGCATTTCGGCCGCATGATCGTGCAGCGCGCTTCGTCGAGCCTGACGCGCCGGATCGTCGTGCTCAACCTGGCCGGCCTCGTGGCCCTGCTCGTCGGCTTTCTCTACCTCAACCAGTTCCGCGAAGGACTGATCGAAGCCCGGGTGCAGAGCCTTCTCACGCAGGGCGAGATCATCGCAGGCGCGATCGCGAGTTCCGCGACGGTCGAGACCAACACCATCACGATCGATCCGGACCAGCTCCTGCAGATGCAGGCGGGGGAGACGGAGCGGTTCACCGACGAGGCCTTCTCGTCGCTCGAATTCTCCATCAATCCCGAACGCGTCGCACCCCTGCTGCGCCGGCTGGTGACACCGACCAAGACCCGCGCCCGCATCTTCGACCGGGAAGGCATGCTGCTGCTCGATTCCAGGTCGTTCTATTCCCGTGGCGACATCCTGCGCATGGACCTGCCGCCGGTTGCCAATGTCGAGGATACGACGAGCTTCATCGAACGCACCTGGAACAGCATCCGCAAGATGTTCCGGCGCACCAGACGCCCCGTGCAGGAAGAGGCCGGTCCCGCCAACGGCAAGTCCCTGCCCGAGGTGCAGCAGGCTTTTTCCGGCCAGCAATCGAGCGTGGTGCGCGTCAACAACCGTGGCGAGACCATCGTCTCGGTGGCCGTGCCGATCCAGCGCTTCCGCACGGTGCAGGGGGCGCTCCTGCTCTCGACCCAGGAAGGCGACATCGACGCGATCATCGCGTCCGAACGTTTCGCCCTGCTCCAGGTCTTCCTGGTGGCAGCCGTGGTCATGATCGTCCTGTCGCTCTTTCTGGCCGGCGCCATCGCGGGCCCTGTCCGGCGGCTGGCGGAGGCGGCGGAGCGGGTACGCTGGGGCACGAAATCCCGCCAGGAAATCCCCGATTTCACCACCCGTTCCGATGAGATCGGCCATCTCTCGGGCGCCCTGCGGGACATGACCAAGGCGCTCTACAACCGCATCGATGCCATCGAAAGCTTCGCGGCCGACGTGGCGCACGAGTTGAAGAATCCGCTGACCTCGCTGCGCAGTGCGGTGGAGACCCTGCCGCTCGCCCGCAACGACGATTCCAGGCAACGGCTCCTGTCGATCATCCAGCATGACGTGAAGCGCCTCGACCGCCTGATCAGCGACATCTCGGACGCCTCGCGCCTCGATGCGGAGCTCGCTCGCGCCGATGCGGAGCCGGTGGACATGGTGCGCCTTCTCGATGCGGTGGTGTCGGTTGCCAACGAGCGTCGCCAGGAGCATGACCCGCTCATCACGCTCAGCATCGACAGGCAGGCCCAGGGCCGCGACGCCTTCCTGGTCCTCGGCCATGACAGCCGCCTGGGCCAGATCTTCAACAACCTGATCGACAACGCGCGCTCCTTCTCGCCGCCCGACGAGACCGTGAAAGTCTCCATGCGCCGCCGCAAGAACCAGGTCGAGATCCTCGTCGAGGACAGCGGGCCCGGCATTGAGCCCGATGCCCTCGACCGGATCTTCGAGCGCTTCTACACGGACCGGCCCGAGCAGGGCTTCGGCCAGAATTCGGGCCTCGGCCTGTCCATCTCCCGCCAGATCATCGAGGCTCATCGCGGCACGATCCGTGCCGAGAACCGGCTCGGCCCTCCCGATGAGGACGGGGAGCCGACCCGGCTCGGCGCCCGCTTCGTCATCCGCCTGCCGATTGAGGGAGCGAAGGCCAAGAAGGAGCAGGAGAAGAAGGACAAGGACAAAGCCAGGCGCGAAGCCGGGAAGAAAGCATCTTGAACGCGCATGAGACCATCCATGCCGGCTGCGTGCTCATCGGCGAGGCGGGGCTCCTGATCCGGGGTGCATCGGGATCCGGCAAGTCGGCCCTCGCCCGCGAGGTGGTGTCGCTGGCTCTCGGGACCGGGCGCTTCGGAAGGCTGGTCAGCGACGATCGGACCCGCCTCGAGGCGCATCACGGCCGCCTTCTGGCGCGACCGGTGGAGCCTCTCGGCGGCAGCATCGAGGTCTTCGGTCTCGGCATCGTCCGGCGGCCCTTCGAAGCCGCTGCCGTCGTCCGTCTGGTGCTCGATCTTTCCGATGCCCCGGCCCGCTATCCGGAGGAGCAGGACAGGCACGTCGTCCTCTGCGGCGTCATGATCCCTCGCATCCGGATGCAAGCCGGGGCAATCTCAGCGGATGTCGCCCTGGGCTGCCTGAGTGGTGTTTGCGACACGATAGTGACACTGTGATGAACTTTTCCTCTCAATGCTCTTGCGCTTGGCTTCGCGGTGCACAAAATAGCGGCTCCGCTCTCGGAGCGCTCGGACTTGTAACATTATGATTGGAATGGTGCTCGTCACCCACGGGCAGCTCGCGACCGAATTCAAAGCGGCGCTCGAGCATGTCGTGGGGCCTCAAGAGCAGCTTGAAACGATCACGATCGGCCCAGACGATGACATGGAGACACGGCGCAAGGACATCATGGCCGCCGTGTGCCGGGTCAATTCGGGACAGGGGGTCGTGGTTCTGACGGACATGTTCGGCGGTACGCCTTCGAACCTGGCCCTGTCCTGCATGAATGGCGGCTCCGTCGAGGTGGTCGCCGGCATCAATCTGCCCATGCTCATCAAGCTGGCCTCCGTGAGGGACGAGGAGCCCCTGTCCGACGCCGTCTCTCACGCCCAGGAGGCGGGGCGCAAATACATCAATATCGCCTCGCGCGTTCTCTCCGGAAAGTAACCGTCATCATGGACCGGCCCCTCGATCAGGACTGCCCGCCTGCCGTTGTGCCCGATGGAGCCGAGGTCCGGGAACTTCCCATCATCAATCGCCGGGGCCTGCACGCCCGCGCCTCGGCCAAGTTCGTCCAAACGGTCGAGCGCTTCAATTCCGATGTCACGGTGACCCGCTGCGGCGAGACCGTGGGCGGACGCTCGATCATGGGTCTCCTGACCCTGGCGGCCGCGCAGGGCACCTCGATCACCGTCACGGCCAAGGGCGAAGATGCCGCCCTCTGCCTCCAGGCCATCGATGACCTCCTCGCCAACAGGTTCGGTGAAGACGAGTAATCGAAACAAACATATAAAGACATCTTTATATCTTGATTGCCTCTCCCGGCGAGCTCTGATAGAGACAGCGCCAATTCAACCGAACAGGTGCAAAGAGAGGCCATCATGGCGCAGGATTACATTGTCAAAGACATCAGCCTTGCCGATTTCGGCCGCAAGGAGATCTCGATCGCCGAGACCGAGATGCCGGGCCTGATGGCCGTCCGTGCGGAATACGGCCCGAAGCAGCCCCTGAAGGGCGCCCGGATCGCCGGCTCGCTCCACATGACGATCCAGACCGCAGTGCTGATCGAGACCCTGAAGGCTCTCGGCGCCGACATCCGCTGGGTCTCCTGCAACATCTACTCCACCCAGGACCATGCCGCCGCCGCCATCGCGGCTGCCGGCATTCCGGTCTTCGCCTATAAGGGCGAATCGCTGACGGAGTACTGGGACTACACCGCCAAGCTGTTCGACTGGCACGGCGGCGGCGTACCGAACATGATCCTCGACGACGGCGGCGACGCCACCATGCTCGTCCATCTCGGCCTACGCGCCGAGCAGGGCGACGTCGCCTTCCTCGACAAGCCCGGCGCAGAGGAAGAGGAAGTCCTCTTCGCGCTCATCAAGCGTCTGCTCAAGGAAAAGCCGAAGGGCTGGTTCGCGGAAGTCGCCCGGTCCATCAAGGGCGTGTCGGAAGAGACCACCACGGGCGTGCACCGCCTTTACATCATGGCCAAGGAGGGCAAGCTCCTCTTCCCGGCGATCAACGTCAACGACTCGGTCACCAAGTCGAAGTTCGACAACCTCTACGGCTGCCGTGAATCGCTCGTCGACGGCATCCGCCGCGGCACGGACGTGATGATGGCCGGCAAGGTCGCCATGGTGGCGGGCTTCGGCGACGTGGGCAAGGGCTCTGCCGCCTCGCTGCGTCAGGCCGGCTGCCGCGTGCTCGTGTCGGAAGTCGACCCGATCTGCGCGCTCCAGGCCGCCATGGAAGGCTATGAGGTCACGACGATGGAGGACGCTGCTTCTCGCGCCGACATCTTCGTCACCGCCACCGGCAACAAGGACGTCATCACGCTCGACCACATGCGGGCGATGAAGGATCGGGCGATCGTCTGCAACATCGGCCACTTCGACAACGAGATCCAGGTCGCGGGCCTCAAGAACCTCAAGTGGAACAACATCAAGCCGCAGGTCGACGAGATCGAGTTCCCCGACGGACACCGCATCATCCTGCTCTCGGAAGGCCGCCTCGTGAACCTCGGCAACGCCATGGGTCACCCGTCCTTCGTGATGTCGGCTTCGTTCACCAACCAGACGCTCGCCCAGATCGAGCTCTGGAACGATGCCGGCAAGTACGAGAAGAAGGTCTACACCCTGCCGAAGCACCTGGACGAGAAGGTCGCCGCGCTGCACCTCGAAAAGATCGGAGTGAAGCTCACCAAGCTGCGTCCCGACCAGGCGTCCTATATCGGCGTCTCCGAGAAGGGACCGTTCAAGCCGGATCACTACCGCTACTGATCGGCCATCCGATTATCGAGCATCGAAAGCCCGGCTTCGGCCGGGCTTTTTCATTTGTTCGCCAGCTTGGGCGCCGGACCCGAAAGTGGGCCCACTTTCGGGATCCATCCGGTGCTTCATTTCCCAAGGCATCGCTCGTTGTGGGCGGAAAACCGGATCTGCTTTTCGCTGCCGCGGACCGCCGGTTCCGCACGATGCGCCCGCGAATCGAACAGAATGTCGCACCGGCATGTGTGTGTCACAAATGCAATATGGTTCGACGAATTGCACACAGGTTCTCCAAAGGAAGTTTAAGCCGGTGTTAACCCCCTTTCTGGCGGAGTCGGGGGTAGTCTAGAGTGAACACGAATCGACCGGCTGTGCTGTGGCTTCGAACCTGCGCCGGCAGTTCCGTTCATGCGTAGACGGTTGACCTCTGTAGCGTCGGAAAGCGCGACCGGGGATCGATCCAACTTGGCCTGATCGTCAGGCCGCCAACACAGGAAGGGCCGCACGGCATGGCCGGGCATTGGGAACGTCACGATGGCAGCAACGACGGGAGAGTTCCCATCGTCGGCTCCGCCCGTGTACCCCTGTCCCTGATGCTCCTGACGGGCACCTCCCAGGCCGCCCTCGCCAACGACCTGCTGCTCCCCATCGCGGAAGGGGCCTCGGACCTCCTCGGCTTCCTTCACAGCTTCGACCTGCACAATGCCGCCTATTTCGGCCTCTTCATGGGCCTCGTCGCCTTCTCGACCACCACCGCCCTGCTGCTGATGCACGAGCGCAAGCGCGCCGCCCGGATGGAACGGCGTCTGCGAAACGAGCTCGATGCCTTGCGGGGCGCGGACGATCTCGCGGCCCTTCTCATGGGCTCGGAGCGCCAGCTCCTCGTGAGCTGGCACGGCCGGGACGGAGAACCGCGCTTCCAGGGCGATCCCACCATCCTCGGCGAGAACGCGCCGGCCCAGCGCGCCCTGGCCTTCGGCACCTGGCTCGCGCCGGCCGACGCCGGTGCCGTCGAGGGCGCTCTTGAACAGCTCAAGCAGCGCGGACAGGCCTTCCGCCTGACCGCCCGCTGCATCGGCAGCCGCTTCGTCGACGTGGAAGGCCGCACCATCGGCGGACGGGCGATCCTGCGCCTGCGGGACGTGACCGGCGACCGGGCCGAACTCATGAAGGCTCAAGGCCAGCTGTCGGTCGCACGAAGCGACCTGCGTTCGATGACGATGCTGCTCGACGACGTCGCCTATCCGCTCTGGATCCGCGATACGGACGACAAGCTGCTCTGGGCAAACCAAGCCTATCTCCGCTCCGTCGAGGCCAAGGGTCTCGATGACGCCATCGCCCGATCCCTCGAGCTCCTGAGCGCGCCGACCCGGGACGAAGCCCGTCGCCAGCGCCGGTCCGGCGTTACCTTCTCGGGCCGCGTCACGGCCGTGGTCGCAGGCCATCGCGCGGTGCTCGAGGTGATCGAACGCCCGACCGCCGGCGGCAGCGCAGGCATCGCGGTGGACGTGTCGGAACTGGAGGCAGTCCGCACCGACCTGCAGCGCCAGATGGATGCCCATGTGCGCACCCTCGATCAGTTGCCCACCGCGGTGGCGATCTTCGATGGATCGCAGAATCTCATCTTCAGCAACGCCGCCTATCAACGCCTCTGGGGCCTCGATCCGACCTTTCTCGTCTCGCGCCCCACCGACAGCGAGGTGCTCGACAAGTTGCGCGCCGGCCGCAAGCTTCCTGAGCAGGCGGATTTCCGCGCCTGGAAAACCGATTTTCTGCAGGGCTACCATTCTGTCGAGCAGCAGGAGACCTGGTGGCACCTGCCCGATCGGCGAACCCTGCGCGTCGTCATCAACCCCAATCCGCAGGGCGGCGTGACTTACCTCTTCGACGATGTGAGCGAGCGGTTCGAACTGGCCTCGCAGGTCCATTCGCTCACCCGCGTGCAGAGCGAGACCCTCGACACCCTGAAGGAAGGCGTTGCCGTGTTCGGTTCCGACGGACGCCTCAAGCTGCACAACCGCGCCTTCGCCGACATGTGGAACCTGTCGTCGGAGATGACCGCTCAAAACCCGCACATCGACACGATCATCAAGGCCTGCCGTCTTCTGGCATCGCAAGACGAGCCGTGGATCGACATTCGCGGCGCGGTGGCGGGACTTGCCGACATGCGCATGGGTCTTTCGTGCCGCATCGAGCGTCATGACGGCACGGCGCTCGACTGCACCGCGCAGCCTCTGCCCGACGGCGCGACGCTTCTGAGCTTCACCGATGTCACTGCGAGCGTGAACGTGGAGCGTGCGCTCACCGAGCGCAACGATGCGCTGGAGCGCGCGTCGCGGCTGCGCGACGAATTCGTGCATCACGTGTCCTACGAGCTGCGCTCTCCGCTCACCAACATCATCGGCTTCACGCAATTGCTCGGCGACGAGACCGTGGGCGCGCTCAATCCGCGCCAGCGCGATTATGCCGATCACATCATGCGCTCCTCGGCGGCACTGCTTGCGATCCTCAACGACATTCTCGATCTCGCCTCCATCGACACCGGTTCGCTGGAGCTGACGCCGGAGATCGTCGACATCCGCTCCACCATCGAGGCCGCCATGCGCGGGTTGGAGGATCGGCTTGCCGAGTCCTCGCTCAATCTCGTCATCGACACTCCGGACGACATCGGCACCTTCGTGGCCGATGGGAAGCGCGTGCGCCAGATCCTGTTCAACCTGCTCTCCAATGCGGTCGGATTCTCATCGCCCGGCCAGACCATCCGGGTCTCGGCGCGCAAGCGCGGCGGCGAGGTGATCTTCGACGTGAAGGATCAGGGCCGCGGCATTCCGCCCGAGATCAAGGCACGCATCTTCGAGCGGTTCGAGAGCCATACCCTCGGAACGCGCCACCGCGGCGTGGGCTTGGGCTTGTCCATCGTGCGCTCCTTCGTGGAACTGCATGGCGGGCGCATCGAGATATCGTCCGCACCGGGCGTCGGCACTACGGTCACGTGCGTCTTCCCCAATGACCGGCACGAGACGCCGTCCGATGGCCGATCCGCGCAATCTGCGCTAACTCCAATCGCAGCCGAGTAGGAACAGCGATGGTGAATGGACTGGCCCTCATGCCCGAGCAGGACCTTTTGCAAGCCGCATGGATTGTGACGCTCCCCGACCACGAGTCGACTGAGCGCTTTGCGAGGATTTTGGCGGAAGAGCTCAAGCCCGGCGATCTCGTCACCCTCTCGGGCGGTCTCGGCGCCGGCAAGACGACGCTTGCCCGCGCCCTGGTGCGGTTGCTCGCCGGCGATCCGGAGCTCGAGGTTCCAAGCCCCACCTTCACCCTGATGCAGATCTATGACGGCCCGCGCTGTCCCATCGTTCATGCGGATTTCTATCGCCTCTCCGGCGGCTACGAGCTGGTGGAGCTGGGCTGGGACGAAATGACGGAGAACGCCATCGCGCTCGTCGAGTGGCCTGAGCGCGCCGAGGAAGCGCTCAAGCCCGAGCACCTCGACATCCGCCTCGATTTCGCCCCTGGCAGCCAGGGCAGGGGGCGGCTTGCCATGCTCACCGGAACCGGCGCCTTCGCCTCCCGGCTCCAGCGCATGAAGGCCTACCGGAGCCTGGTCGAGCGCTGCGGCTGGGCCGATGCCTCACGCCATCCCATGACGGGCGACGCCTCGGTGATCCGTTCCTACGAGCGCCTCGTGAAGCCCTCGGGCGAAACCGCGCTCCTGATGATCTCCCCGCCACGCCCGGTCGGACCCGCCGTGCGGCGTGGCAAGCCCTACACGACCATCGCGAAGCTCGCCGAGACGGTCCATGCTTTTGTGGCCATGGACAAGGGCCTGCGCGCGCTCGGCTTCAGCGCGCCCTACATCTACGGCGAGGACCTGGAGGCAGGCCTCCTCCTCATCGAGGACCTCGGCTCCGAGCCCTTCACAGACAAGAACAGCCCGATCCCCGAGCGCTATGCGGAGGCGACGCGGCTTCTGGCGCAGCTCCACGGTCAGACCCTGCCGCAGGTCTTGCCCGTGGCCGGGGGGATCGATCACCCGATCCCGCCCTACGATCTCGAGGCGCTTCTAATCGAGGTGGAGCTTCTGCTCGACTGGTACGTGCCGCACATCATCGGCACGCAGCTCTCGGGCTCGGCGCGGGCCGAGTTCGTCAATCTGTGGACCGAGACTCTGGGCGAGGTTCTCTCCACCCCGGCTTCCTGGACCCTGCGCGACTACCACTCGCCCAACCTGATCTGGCTCCCCGAGCGCGAAGGCCTGCAGCGGGTGGGAATGATCGATTTCCAGGATGCGGTGCTGGGCTCGCCGGCCTATGACGTCGCGTCCCTCTTGCAGGATGCGCGCGTGACCGTGCCGCCGGAGCTCGAACTGAAGCTCATCGGCCATTATGCCCGCGAGCGGAAGGCCGCCGATCGTGCCTTCGACGTCTCGGCCTTCGCCCGCGCCTACGCCATCATGGCGGGCCAGCGCGCCACCAAGATCCTCGGCATCTTCGCCCGCCTCGACCGGCGCGACGGCAAGCCGCACTACCTCAAGCATCTGCCGCGGATCGAAGCCTACCTCATCCGCAACCTCGCCCATCCGGCCCTGGGGAAACTCAAGGTCTGGTATGAAAACTATCTGCCGAGGCTCATTCCGCATGCGGATGAAGCCCCTCCCGAATCCTGAGCCATCTCCTTGTCCCAGACCTCCCCGCGCGCGCCGCATAAAGCCATCGTCCTCGCTGCAGGCTTAGGCAAGCGCATGCTGCCGATCACGGCCTCCATGCCGAAGCCCCTCGTGAAGGTGGCCGGCCAGAGCCTCGTCGACTTCGCCCTCGACAGGCTGCACGAGGCGGGCATCGCGACCGTGGTGGTGAACGTGCACCACTTCGCCGACATGCTCGAAGCGCATTTGCGCACCCGGGTCCTGCCCCGCATCATCATCTCGGACGAGCGCGGCGCGCTGCTGGAGACTGGCGGCGGCGTGAAGAAGGCGTTGCCGCTTCTGGGAGACGAGCCGTTCATCACCTTCAATTCCGATTCGCTCTGGATCGAGGGAAAAGAGCCGAATCTGAAGCGCCTCGTGAAGGCCTGGGACCCGGAGCGGATGGATATCCTGATGCTCGTGGCCCCGTTATCCACAAGCATTGGATTCGAAGGCCGCGGCGATTTTCACATGGAGGAAAGCGGTCGTCTTAGCCGCCGCGGAACGGATGACAGCGCTCCTTTCGCCTACGCGGGCGTCGCCATCGTGAAGCCGGAACTCGTTCACGGCACCCCGGACGGAGCGTTTTCGGCCAATGCCTTCTACGACCGTGCCATCGCGAAGGAACGCCTCTACGGCTTGTGCATGGAGGGGCAATGGCTGCATGTTGGGGAGCCCCAGGCCATCGCCGAGGCCGAAAAGTGCCTTGCCGCCAGCAAGCGATGAGGTTTTGTGGTGTCGAGCATGACCCGGAAAAGTGGGAACCGGCTTTCCGACCAGGTCATGCATGATTCAAAGACTTTGCCGCACGTCTTTTCGATCCCTCCGGGCTGCGCCTTCCTGCCGACCCTGGTGGATGCGCTTCTCGACGGCCGCCTTGTCGGCCCCCTGCCCGACGATCCCGCCGCTCTTGCCGACATCACGATCTATGTTCCCAACCGCCGTGCCACCCGCGCGCTGATCGCGCTGCTCGCCGAGCGCAGTTCGGGCAAGGCACAGCTCCTGCCGCGCATCGTGCCCTTGGGCGAAACCGACGAGGCCGAGTTCGAGTTGACGGGTCTGGAAGGCACGCCGCTGCAGGACGCCGCGAGCCTCAAGCCCCCGATCCCGCCCCTGGAGCGCCGCCTCATCCTGACGCGTCTCGTGCAGCGCTGGTCGGCGGAAGTGGACCGCGCCCTGCTGCAGCTCGGCCCCGAGGTGCCCTTCATGGTGCCGGCCTCGCCCGCCGACGCGGTGAACCTCGCGGGCGATCTCGAGACCCTGATGGATGCCTTCACCACGGAAGGCATCGACTGGCATGCCCTCGAACTGGCGGTGGATGCGGATTATTCGAAATATTTCGAGATCACCCGCCACTTCGTGCAGATCGCGAGCGAGAACTGGCCCAAAATCCTCGCCGAGCGTCAGGCGAGCGATCCCGCGCAGCGGCGCAATGCACTGCTCGAAGCCGAGGCGCGGCGCCTCACCCGCGAGCGGCCGGAGCATCCCATCATCGTCGCGGGCTCGACCGGGTCCGTGCCCGCCACCGCGAACCTCATGGGCGTCATCGCGCGCCTGCCCAAAGGCGCCATCGTGCTGCCCGGCCTCGACACGGATCTCGACGAGGAGAGCTGGTCCACCATCGGCGGCATCGGCGACGACGAGACCGATCCGGTGCATGGACACCCGCAGGCCTCGCTCCGCCGCCTCCTCGACAGGCATCTGCGCGTCCCGCGCGCCGACGTCACCGTTCTCGGCGACGTGTCGAAAGCTGCGAAAGCCCGCAACCACCTGCTCTCCGAAGCCCTGCGCCCGGCTGATACCACGGATCGCTGGTCGCTGATCGCGCCCGAGGATCGCGCCGCCTTGAGCCGCAGCGGTTGCGAGGGCCTCGCCATCATCGAGGCGATGGACGAGCGCGAGGAGGCTCTCGCCATCGCGATCTCCTTACGCGAAACCATCGCGCATCCACATAAGACCGCAGCCCTCGTCACGCCGGACCGTGCACTCGCCGTACGCGTGACGGCGGAGCTCGCGCGCTGGGGTTTGAGCGTCGAGGATTCAGCGGGCATTCCCCTGTCCGACACGCCAGCGGGACGCCTCGCGCGTCTGGCTGCGGAAGCCGCCGCGGACGATTTGCGGCCCGTGCGGCTGCTGGCTCTGCTCGCCCATCCGCTGGTGCGCCTCGGCTTGCCCCGCGAAACGGTCGAACATGCGGCGAGCGTGCTCGAGATCGGTGTGCTGCGTGGGCCCGCTCCGGCACTCGGCATCGAGGGCATGCGCGCGGCGCTGGCCAGCCGCCGCGCCGGGAACGATCACCGCACGCCACGTCCACGCAAGCGCCTGACGGAAGCCGAGTGGGACCTCGCCGACGAATTGCTGCAGCGTCTCGGAGTGGCGTTCAATGCCTTCACGCCGGCCATTCACGGCGAGGGCAAGCTCGATCTCATGTCCCTGGTGGAGGATCATCGCCGCACCGTGGAGGCCCTGTGGACGGCAGCGGACGATGAGGAGATCGAGGATACGGATTCATCCCGCGAGGCGCTCGCCGCGCTCTTCGACGATCTCGAACATTCCGACATCCGCGCGGAGGAAGGGCATCCGCTCCGAGGCCGTTTCGTCGATTATCCGACCTTCTTCACGGCGCTCGCCAAGCAGCGGTCCTTGAGCCCCTCGCCCCGCGCCACGCATCGCCGCCTGAAAATCCTGGGCCTTCTCGAAGCGCGCCTTCTCTCCGTCGACCGCGTGGTGCTCGGCGGATTGGACGAGGGCACATGGCCCCCGCGCACCGTGACGGATGCGTTCCTCAACCGGCCCATGCGGACGCGCGTCGGGCTGATGCCGCCGGAGCGGCGCATCGGTCAGACGGCGCACGATTTCGTGCAGGCCCTGGGCACCCACGACGTGGTGATCACCCGCGCGCACAAACGCGACGGCTCGCCCATGGTGCCCTCACGCTTCCTGCAGCGCCTCAAGGCCTTCACCGGCAAGGATGTGTGGGAGCGAATGACGAAGGCCGGCGATGATTACCGCCGCCTCGCGCGTACCCTCGACACGCCGGAGCCCGCGCCTCCCCTGCCGCGCCCGCGGCCGAAACCCGATCCGGCACTCTTCCCCCGCTCCTTGAGCGTCACGGAGATCGAGACGCTGGTACGAGATCCCTATTCGATCTTCGCGCGTCACATCCTCAAGCTCGACGCGCTCGATGCGATTGCGGTCACGCCGAGCGCGGCCGAGCGCGGCACGATCATTCATGACGTGGTCGGACAATTCGCCGAGAGATATCCGAAGATCATCCCCGCTCACGCGCTGGAGGAGCTGCTCGCACTCGGCACGGATGCGTTTGCCGACATCGCCGAGACTTATCCCGAGCTCTATGCGGAATGGTGGCCGCGCTTTACACGGCTCGCCACTGCATTCGTAGGCTGGGAGCAAGAACGCCGCCCGGACCTCATCGAGGTCTATGCCGAACGCTCGGGCCGATTGTCGATCCCGCTGCCGGACGGCACGATCTTCAACTTGCGCGCCCGAGCCGACCGCATCGAGCACCGCCGTGACGGCGGTTTCACCATAGTCGATTTCAAGACCGGCCAACCGCCCGGCGTGCGCGAGGTCTATGCCGGCTTTTCGCCGCAGCTCACGTTAGAGGCCATGATGCTGATGAAAGGCGCCTTCAAGGGCCTGCCCATGGCGAAGGAAACGCCGGACCTGATCTACGTGCATACGACTGGCGGACGCACACCTATCGACCCACGAGAGATTAAGCCAACGGGCAAGGAAACACGGAGTGTTGCGGACATCGTCGAAGAGCACCGCCGCCGGTTCGAGGGCATGATCGTGCGCTACGCCAAGGGCGAAGCGGCTTACCTCTCGCGGCCCTTCCCGAAATATGCGCGCCGCTTTTCGGAATACGATCATCTGGCGCGCGTGAAGGAATGGTCGTTGGCAAGTGCGGGCGGCCGAGAGGGATCCGAATGAGCGCCGATCTCGTCATTCCGGAATACACCAAGGACGCGCAGCGCCGCGCAGCCAACCCACGGGCTTCCGCCTGGGTGTCGGCCAATGCGGGCGCGGGCAAGACCAAGGTTCTGACGGATCGCGTCGTGCGCCTTCTGCTCGCTGGCTCGCTGCCGGGCCGCATCCTGTGCCTGACCTTCACCAAGGCGGCCGCCGCCAACATGGCGATCCGCGTTTTCGAGCGTCTCGGCCGCTGGGTGACCCTGGACGAGGAAAGCCTCGTCAAGGAACTGACGGAGTTGGAGGGCGAGACGCCGACGCGTCGTCAGGTGAAGCTCGCGCGGACGCTCTTTGCCCGCGCGGTGGAAACGCCGGGCGGTCTCAAGATCGACACGATCCACGCCTTCTGCGAGCGACTTCTGCACCTCGTGCCGTTCGAGGCCAATGTGCCGGCGCGCTTTGCCGTGCTCGACGAGAGCCAGACCGACGAGATGCTGGCGCAGGCGACATCCAATGTGATGGCCGATGCAGCGAGCGGCAACTATCCGGAACTCGCCGATGCGCTCGATATCATCAGCGTCGATGCAGTGGGCGATGCGCTCGCCTCCGCCATCAATGCGGCGTTGAAATGCAAGACGTTCCTGCACGATCCGACACGTCCCGCACGGCTTCGCCAGGAACTCGGCCTAGCACCGGGCGACACTCTCGAGTCCATCGAGACCACGATGCTGGAAGGCGGCATCGGGCCGGAACAATGGCCTGCCATCGCACAGGAGCTTCTGGCTGGCAAAGCAACCGATCAGAAGCGGGCGGCCTCTCTTATTGCGACTGCCGAAGCCAAGAATATTTCTGAGAAGCTGGAAATCTATCTCTCGGTCTTTCTCACGGATAGCGGCACGCCGCGCAAGGGCTCGGCCTTCCTAACAAAAGACGTCAGCGAGAGCCTGAAAGACGCGTTGCTGCGCGAGCAGGAGCGGGTATGCTCGCTGATCGACAGGCGCAAGGCCGTGCGCGCCGCCGAGCGCACCGATGCGCTGTTTACGCTTGCGGCCGAAATCCACGCTCGCGTCGAGCAGGCGAAGATGCGCCTCGGCGCGCTCGACTTCCAGGATCTCATCGACAAGACCCTGGCGCTGCTCTCGCGCGGAGACACCGCCTGGGTGCTCTACAAGCTCGATCGCGGCATCGATCATGTGCTCATCGACGAGGCGCAGGACACGAACCCCGAGCAATGGGAGATCCTGCGCAAGATCACCGAGGATTTCACCGCGGGCGCGGGCGCGGCGGGCGGGCGCGTGCGCACGCTCTTTGCGGTCGGTGATCCCAAGCAGTCGATCTACGGCTTTCAAGGAGCCGCCCCGCAGGAATTCGAGACGACGCGCCGGAGCTGGTCGCAGAAGGTCAAGCAAGCGGAGCTCCATTTCGAGGACGTGTCGCTCACCATGTCGTTCCGCTCGGCCAAGGCCGTACTGTCGGCGGTCGACGCCACCTTCGCGGTCGACCGGAACTTCAAGGGCCTCTCGTTCGAGGACAAGGCGGTCGGCACCGTGCATGAAAGCGCACGTCCCCATGCACCGGGTCTGGTGGAGATGTGGCCCCTCGAGACGCCCGCTCAAGAGGAAGAGCCCGAGGCCTGGGTGCTGCCCATCGACGAACCCGAGCAGCAATCGCCGCCCGTCGTCGTCGCGCGGCGCATCGCGCAGGCGGTGAAGTGCTGGACCACCAAGGGCGACGAGATGGGCCGCGTGTGGACGGCCGGCGACGTGCTCGTGCTGGTGCGAAAGCGCGGCGCTGCCTTCGAGGCGGTGATCCGCGCCCTGAAGGAAGCGGGCGTGCCGGTGGCAGGCGCGGACCGCCTCAACATCGGCGAGCACATCGCCGTGCTCGATCTCGTGGCGGCGGGACGTGCGGCGCTACTGCCGGACGATGACCTGACTCTCGCGACCGCGCTGAAATCGCCCCTCGTCGGGCTCACCGACGACGATCTCATCCGCATCGCCGCCGACCGCCCCGAGGGGGAATCGCTCCACGCCGCCATGACGCGCCATGCGGAAGCAGGTGACGCGAAGGCGAAGCGCGGATGCGAGGCGCTCGCTGCATGGCGCGCGCTCGCGCGCATCCACGGCCCCTTCGGATTCTTCGCCACCCTGCTCGGTCCGCGCGGCGGACGCTCGCTGCTCGTCGCGCGGTTGGGCAGCGAAGCGGGCGATGCCATCGATGCTTTCCTGTGCTTCGCGCATCAATCGGAGATGACGGAGACGCCCTCGCTCACCGTCTTCCTCAACCGGTTCGAATCCGCCTCCCACACCATCAAGCGCGACCTCGATTCCGTGAACAACGAAGTGCGCGTCATGACCGTGCACGGGGCGAAGGGCCTGGAAGCCCCCATCGTGGTGCTCATCGATGGCTGCGAGGTGTTGGGCCGTGATCCGCCGCTGCTGCCATTGCAGTCGGCAGGCGGCGACAGGATTCCCGTCTGGTCGCCGGGCAAGAATTCCGATTCGAGCGCGATGACGCAGGCGCGCGACCTCCTGCACGCCAAGGGCTACGAGGAGCACAACCGCCTGCTCTACGTCGCCATGACCCGCGCCAAGGACCGGCTGGTGATCGCGCCTTACCGGATGACCGGCAACGAGACCCGGCAGGAAGCCTGGTGCGAGATGATCCGTCATGGGCTCGTCGCCAAGGCGGGAGGCCTGGAACTCGACGAAGCGCCCTATGGCCCGATCTCCGTCTGGCGCGACGGCTCGCCGCTTGCGCGCACGCTCGCGGCCGAATCCGATGTCCAGCCGCTCGATCCCATCGCCGTGCCGGATTGGCTGACGACGGCGGTGCTGCCGGAGCCCGAGCCCCTGCCCCCGATCCGCCCCTCCAGCGCGCTGGGCGCCGCCGATCGCATGACGCGTCCCGGCGATGGCCCCTACGCGCCCGAGGCCCGATTGCGCGGCACCCTGGTCCATGCCCTGCTGGAACGTCTGCCGAGTCTGGCGCCGGAGCACCGGGAGAGCATGGCGCGCTCCTACATCAAGGCGCGCGCGCCGCGCCTCACCCCCGACTTGCGGGAATCGATCCTGGCCAGCGCCCTCAACGTCCTCGACCATCCCGACCTGAAGCCCCTGTTCGGCGAAAGCTCACGGGCCGAGGCGCCCATCGCCGGGCGCGTGCGGACGGCGATGGGCGAGATCATGGTGTCCGGCCAGATCGACCGACTGGCCGTGCTCGAACACGAAGTGCTGGTTGCCGATTTCAAGACGACCGCACGTCCCCCCAAAGCCGGTCAGCCGCCGCCGCAATCCTACGTGGCGCAGCTTGCCCTCTACCGGACGCTGCTGGCCGAGATCTATCCGGACAGGCGCATCCGCACCTTCCTGATCTGGACCTCCGGTCCCGTGATCCACGAACTTCTGGAACCCGACCTGGAATCGGCACTTACCCTCATCAAAGCGGCGTGAGCGAAAGCGCGCTTGCTTGATTCAATCGAGCCGGGTTCTTACCTTGGCCCTATAGCCGAGCGGCTCGGGATATGAGTCGCGTTCAAAGTCAAAGGTGATCTGATGGCAACCGTAAAGGTGACCGACTCAAGCTTCGCGCAGGATGTCCTGCAATCCTCCGAGCCCGTCGTGGTCGATTTCTGGGCCGAGTGGTGCGGACCCTGCCGCATGATCGGCCCGGCCCTGGAAGAGATTTCCGATGAGATGGCCGGCAAGGTGAAGATCGTCAAGCTCAACGTGGACGAGAACCCGCAGATCTCCTCCCAGCTCGGCATCCGCTCGATCCCGGCGCTGATGATGTTCAAGGACGGCAAGGTCGTCGCCCAGAAGGTCGGCGCCGCCCCCAAGGGCGAGCTGTCCCGCTGGATCCAGGCTTCGGCATAAGTTCGTTCCCGTTTTTGAAGAGATGCGAAGGGGCCGAAAGGCCCCTTTTCTTTTGCGTGGGTCATCTCCGGCCTGCACCGCGGAACCCAGGATCGCCAGACGAGAATGCGGGAACGCCATCCGTCATAGGGCCGTCCCCGGACTTGATCCGGGGATCGGTCCCGGCCATCCCGATCATGGAACGCGCAGCCCTTCAACCTGTCGAGATCACCGGTACAGGGCCGATGATGATGATGGGAGAGCTACTCCGGCAAAGTCCCGTTCGCCGCCAGGACCTCGCCGGCGAGATAAAGCGAGCCGCAGATCAGCACGCGGGGCGGGCGGTCCCAGACATAGTTGTGGAGCGCGGCGAGCGCCGACTCGACGCTGGAAGCAATCGAGGTCGTGAGCCCGACGCTTGCCGCAAGGGTTGCGACTTCCTCGGCGGGGCGCGCCGCGATCTGGCCCGAGATCGGCACCGCAATCACCTCGCGGGCGAGACCGGAGAAATTTTTGAAGAAGGCCTGGGAATCCTTCGTGCCGAGCATGCCCGCGATGAGCACGAGGGGCGCATCCGAGCGCTCGCTCTGATCGGCCATGGCGGCAGCGAGAACCCGGCCGCCATCCTGGTTGTGGCCGCCGTCGAGCCAAAGCTCGCAGCCCTGCGGGGCGATTTCCGGCAGGCGGCCCCGGTTGAGCCGCTGGAGGCGGCCCGGCCATTCGGCGCGGGTGAGGCCCGCCTCGAAAGCCGAGGTCTCGAACTGCTCGAAGCCGGCCGCGCGCAAGGCCGCGATGGCCGTGCCGGCATTCGTGAATTGATGCCGCCCGATGAGCTTGGGACGCGGCAGGTCGAGAAGGCCCTTCTCGTCCTGGTAGACCAGGCGCCCTCCCTCCTCGTGCACGGAGAAATCCTGCTGGCCGACGAGGAGCGGCAAGGCACCGATGCGCTCCGCCTCGTCGCGCAGGGTCTGGTCGGCTTCCAAATAATCCTGCGGGGCGATGATGGCGGGGCAGCCGCGCTTGAAGATGCCCGCCTTCTCCTTGGCGATGGCCTCCAGCGTCGTGCCGAGATATTCCGCGTGGTCGTGGCCGATGGGCGTGGCGACGGCGGCGGCCGGCCTGTCGATGACGTTGGTGGCGTCGAAGCGGCCGCCGAGGCCGACCTCGAGCAGGAGAACGTCGGCAGGCTCCTCCGAGAAGATCAGCAGCGCCGCCGCGGTCGTGATCTCAAACACGGTGATGGGCTCGCCCGCATTCACCGCCTCGCAGCGGCGGAAGGCTTCGACGAGCCTCTCCTCGCTCACATAGCGCCCGCCCCCGAACCGCCCGAGCCGAATACGCTCGTGGAATCGCACGAGATGGGGCGAGGTGTAGACGTGGACGGCGAGCCCCGCGCTTTCCAGGATCGCCCGCATGAAGGCGATGGTCGAGCCCTTGCCGTTGGTGCCGGCCACATGGATCACCAGCGGCAGGCGGCGCTCCGGATAGCCGAGCTGGCCCAGAAGCCGCTGGATGCGCCCGAGCGAGAGATCGATGGTCTTCGGGTGCAGGGCGAGAAAGCGCGCGATCAGCGCATCGGAGGATTCCATCGCCCTGCTCCAAGCATGATCCGAAAAGGTGGAAACCGGTTTTTCAGCACGATCATGCGACAACAAAAAGTTACTCGGCGGCAACCGCAATGGCTGTCGTCTCCGGCGCAGAAGTCGGCGCCTTGGTGAAGAGGCGCGACAGGCGCGCGACGGTCGGTTTCAGGTCGTGCCGGTGCACGACCGCGTCCACCATGCCGTGCTCCTTCAGGTATTCGGCGCGCTGGAAACCGTCGGGCAGCTTCTCGCGGATGGTCTGCTCGATCACGCGCGGGCCGGCAAAGCCGATGAGCGCACCGGGCTCGGCGAGATGCACGTCGCCGAGCATGGCGTAGGACGCCGTCACTCCGCCCGTGGTCGGATTGGTGAGCACAACGATGTAAGGGAGCTTGGCATCGCGCAGGCGGCGGATCGCCACCGTGGTGCGCGGCATCTGCATGAGGGAGAGGATGCCCTCCTGCATGCGCGCGCCGCCGGAGCCGGCGAAGAGCACGAAAGGCGTCTTCTTGTCGAGCGCGGTCTCGGCCCCCCTGATGAAGGCCTCGCCCGCGGCCATGCCGAGGGAGCCGCCCATGAAGCCGAAATCCTGCACGGCGATGGTCATCGGCAGGTCCTCGACCCGGCCGAAGCCGACCTTGAACGCGTCCTGCTGGCCGGTCTTGGTGCGGGCGTCCTTCAGGCGGTCGATATACTTCTTCTCGTCGCGGAACTTGAGCGGATCGACCGGCACTTCCGGCACGGCCACGTCGAGCCAGGTGGCGCCGTCGAACATGAGCTGCAGGCGCTGGGTGGCGGAGATGCGCATGTGGTGGTTGGAACCAGGGATCACCCACTGGTTCGCCTCCACGTCCTTGTGGAACACGACCTGCCCCGTCTCCGGGCACTTGATCCAGAGATTGTCCGGCGTCTCGCGCTTGAAGAGCGTCTTGATCTTCGGACGGACGACTTCGGAAATCCAGTTCATCGCTTACCCTTTTCTGTCAGCACCCCGGAAGCCCTGCCCTCGTCCTGAGGAGCGAGCGTGCTCGCGTCCCGAAGGATCAGGGCGCCTCCAGTGCTCTCTGGATCCTCCTTCGAGACGCCGCTTCGCGGCTCCTCAGGATGAGGCAGAGCGTTATGACCCAGTCTCCTCGGCATGAGAGGAGACCTTGCCTTATGTATTAGGCCGCGGCGCGTTTTGCCACCGAGCGCACGCCGTCGCTCAATTCCTTCACCAGCTTCGTGACCGCCTCAATGGTGCCTGCCGTTGCGCGATCCTGGCCATCGAGAGTGTTTTTCAGCGCATCGATGAGGGCCGAGCCCACCACCACGCCGTCGGCGCCCTCGGCCACCGCCGCCGCATGGGCGCCGCTCTTGACGCCGAAGCCCACCACCACCGGCAGGGGCGTGTGGCGCTTGATCCGCTCCACGGCCGTGGCGACCTTGCCGAAATCCGGGGTCGCAGCGCCGGTGATGCCGGTGATCGAGACGTAATAGACGAAGCCCGCCGTGTTCGCGAGCACCGCCGGCAGGCGCTTGTCGTCGGTCGTCGGCGTGGCCAGTCGGATGAAGGCAAGGCCGGCCTTCAGCGCCGGCAGGCACAGCTCGTCGTCCTCTTCCGGCGGCAGATCGACGACGATCAGGCCGTCGATGCCGGCCTCCTTGGCGTCCTTGAGGAAGCGGTCGACGCCGTAGACGAAGATGGGATTGAAATAGCCCATGAGAATCACGGGCGTGTCCGCATCCTCGGCCCGGAAGCGGCGGATGAGATCGAGGGTCTTGACCGTATCCTGGCCCACCTTCAGGGCACGCAGGCCCGCCGCCTGGATCGCCGGCCCGTCGGCCATCGGATCGGTGAAGGGCAGCCCGAACTCGACGATGTCGGCACCCGCCTTGGGCAGGCTCGTGAGGATCTGGAGCGAGGTCTCGGGATCCGGATCGCCGGCCATCACATAGGTGACGAGCGCGGCGCGGCCTTCCGCGCGGCACTTTTGGAAACGGGCTTCGATGCGTTGGGTCATGGGCGGGTCTTTAGCATGGGATTTCCGAGATGTGGACAGAGATATCGCATTTCCGCGAAGCCGCATGTAATAGAGTTTTCAGACCGCGCGGCAAGGCAAGGCTCACCCTTCGTGACGCGGGATCTCCGGGAGTCGGCTGTTGGCGAGAACCACCCAGATGACCAAGATGCGAGCGCCCTATCTCAAGAGGGTATGGCTCGATGAGACCCGGGTCCCCGACAGGAATGGCTATCCCTTTTGCCTGCCGATTTTCAACCGGGACGAGTTCTCGCTGGAGTTCGACAGCCCCATCACCATTATCGTGGGCGAGAACGGCGTCGGCAAATCGACCATCCTGGAGGGGATAGCCGCCCTGGCCGGCTACGATGAAGCCGGCGGCGGGAAAGGATACATGCCCGTCGATCACTCCCGCGCCGTGGAGGCGATGGGCGGGGAACTGAGCAAGGCTTTACGCGCGAGCTGGCTCCCAAAGATCACGAAAGGCTGGTTTTTCAGGGCCGAGAGCTTCTTCTCCGTCTCCCGCTACCTCGACCAGGCTGCCGTGGATACCGGGGAGGTTCCGCCGGATTTTCTCTCGCATTCCCATGGGGAGGGATTTCTGCGCTTCTTCGAGGAGCGTTGCAGGCACCAGGGCCTCTACATCTTCGACGAGCCCGAATCGGCCCTGTCGCCATCGCGGCAGGTGGAATTCCTCAAGCTGCTGCGCCGGATGGATGAGGCAGGTTTCAGCCAGGTCATCATGGCGACGCACTCGCCCATGCTGATGGCCTACCCTGGCGCAAGGCTGCTCGGGTTGACGAAATATGGGTTGGAACCGATCAAGCTGGAGGAGACACAGCACTTCCGGCTGTTGCGGGAGTTCTGCCTCGATCCCGAGCTTTTCATCCACATGATGCTGGGCGATTGAAAGGGCCAGCCCCCATGGCCCTTTCAAAGCGATGCCTCAAACGATCTGGTTGCCCAGATGCTCGGCGATCTGGAACAGGTCCTTGTCGCCCCGGCCGCTGATATTGACCACCATCAGGTGATCCCTGGGCTTTTGCGGGGCCAGTTCCATCACCTTGGCGAGCGCATGGCTCGGCTCGAGCGCGGGCAGGATGCCTTCGAGCCGCGAGCAGAGCTGGAAAGCCTCCAGCGCCTCCTCGTCGGTGGCGGAGATGTACGTCACCCGGCCCATTTCGTGCAGCCAGGCGTGCTCCGGGCCGATGCCGGGATAGTCGAGGCCGGCCGAGATGGAATGCGCGTCCGCAATCTGCCCGTCCTGGTTCATGAGCAGATAGGTGCGGTTGCCGTGGAGCACGCCGGGGCGGCCGCCCGTCAGCGACGCAGCATGGAGGCCCGACAGGCCATGGCCCGCCGCCTCGACGCCGTAGATCTCCACGTCCTTGTCGTCGAGGAACGGGTGGAACAGGCCGATGGCGTTGGAACCGCCGCCGATGCAGGCGACGAGCGAATCCGGCAGGCGGCCTTCCGCCTGCATCATCTGCTCGCGGGTCTCGGTGCCGATCACGCACTGGAAGTCGCGCACCATGGCCGGATAGGGATGCGGACCCGCCACCGTGCCGATGCAGTAGAAGGTGTCGGAGACATTGGTGACCCAGTCGCGCAGGGCCTCGTTCATGGCGTCCTTGAGGGTCCGGGTGCCGGACTGCACCGGCACGACCTTGGCGCCGAGCATGTTCATGCGGAACACGTTGGGCTTCTGCCGCTCCACGTCGACGGCCCCCATATAGACCACGCAGTCGAGGTCGAAGCGCGCGCAGAGCGTCGCGGTGGCCACACCGTGCTGGCCCGCGCCTGTCTCGGCGATGATGCGCTTCTTGCCCATGCGGCGGGCGAGAAGGATCTGGCCCAGCACGTTGTTCACCTTGTGCGCGCCGGTATGGTTCAGCTCTTCGCGCTTGAAGTAGATTTTCGCTCCACCGAGATGTTCGGTCATGCGCTCTGCGAAATAGAGCGGGCTTGGACGGCCGATATAATGCGTGGAGAAATACGCCATGTCGGCATGGAAGGCCGGATCGTTCCTCGCCTCCTCGTAGGCCTTTTCCAGCTCGAGGATGTTCGGCATCAGGGTCTCGGCGACAAAGCGGCCGCCGAACTGGCCGAAATGCCCGCGCTCGTCGGGACCGGTGCGGAAGGAGTTGGGTTGGGCTTGAGCTGACACGGCCTGTCCTGCCTTGAAGATCTTAAGGCACGCCCGGGAGAGGACGCGCTGTCTAAACTAGTGATGGGCAGCAGCGAATGCTGTCCGGGCGGCCCTGATGAAAGCCTCGATCCTGGCCGGATCCTTGAGACCTGGTCCGCTTTCCACCCCGGACGACACGTCGACGGCCTGCGGCTTCGTGAGCCGGATCGCCTCCGCCACGTTGTCGGGATTGAGGCCCCCTGACAGCATGAAGAAAAGCTTGGGGTCAAGCCCGTTCAGGAGCCGCCAATCGAAGGCGATCCCGTTTCCGCCGGGGAGCGCGTTGGCCGCGCGGGGCGGCTTGGCATCGAGCAGGATGTGGTCGACGCCGGATGCATAGGGGCCAAGTGCCTGCAGATCCGAGGCTTCCGCGATACCGAAAGCCTTCATGACCGGGCGTCTGACCATGGAGCGGATCTCGGCCACGCGCTTAGGGCTTTCGCTTCCATGCAGCTGAATCAGGTCAGGGTTGATCGCCTCGATGGCCTGCGCGATCGCCTCGTCCTCCGGATTGACCAGCAGCACCACGCGTTGGGCGCAACCCCTGGCCTGCAGGGAGAGACGGTGACCGAGATCGAGGCTGACATGACGGGGGCTCTTGGGAAAGCGCACGAAGCCGACCATGTCCGCGCCTGCACCCAAGGCCACATCGAGGGTTTCGGGCGTCGAGAGCCCGCAGATTTTGATCAGACTATCCATAAAGGGTATTTTACTACACTTTTGCCAGGGAGCGCCACACCAGCATCGCCGCAGCCAGATCCTCCAGCGCTGCACCGACCGATTTGAAGGCCGTGATGGCCGCGGGGTCGCGGCGCGGCGGGTTGTGGCATAGATCCGTCAAGGTGCCGCGAATATGGCTCTCGGAGATGGCGCCCCGGGACAGGGCCACCGCGACGTCGCCGCCTTCCGACTTGGCGGCGGGCGTGTCGACATAGACCTGAGCCCGGCGCAGGGCCTCATCGTCGGCTTCGCGCATCTTGAGATTGAACGCGCCGACGAGATCGAGATGCGCGCCCGCCTTCAGCCAGGCTCCCCTGACGATGGGAGTGGTCGAAAGGGTGGCGCAGGAGACGAGATCGGCCTCGCTTACGGCCGACTCCAGATCCGCCACCGCCGCGACGGGCAGGCCCTCGGCTCGCAACTCGGCAGCGAGGATTTCCGCCTTCTCGAGGTTGTGGTTCCAGAGCGCCACCTCGCGGATCGGCCGCTGGCTCATATGGGCGCGGATCAGGAAAGGCGCGAGGGAGCCTGCACCAACCATGACCATGCGGCTGGCATCGTCGCGGGCGAGATGGCGCGCGGCAAGCGCCGAGGCGGCGGCGGTGCGCCAAACCGTCAGGCGGGTCCCGTCAAGAACCGAGACAGGCTCGCCCGTGGCGCCGTCCATCAGCAGATAGGAGCCCATCACGCTCGGAAGGCCTTTGGCGCCGTTCTCCGGAAAGACGGAGACGATCTTCACGCCGATGAAACCCTCCTGCATGGCAGGACCGGTCCAGGACGGCATGAGCAGGAGCGTGCCCTGGGCGCCGGGACGCTCGATCTCGTGGTGATGGCGCACCGGCGTGACCATATCGCCGCGAAAGGCCTCGGCCAGGGCATCGATCAGGACCGGAAAGCTGAGAACCCGATCGATCTCGGCAGAGGTCACGACGCGCATGGGAGGGTCTCTTCTGAGGAGCGCATCGTTGGTTGCGGAAAACCGGAGCCACGTTTCCGCACGATGCGTTAGAACCTGGAGCTTTGAGCGGAAGGAACGGTGGCCGGCACGGTGGTGGCCGGGGCGCCCTGCGATTTGAGGCGCTCGGTCTCATAGCGCAGCTGCCGCGTCTCGCGCCTCAGCTGACGACGGGACTTGCGGTTTTTGCCTTGCGCGAGCCAGCTCGCCACGCCGCCGATCACCACCCCGAGCATGACGGCGGCGAAGATCACGGCGAAGAGGGGCAGCTGAGCGGCGAATTCCGGCGCGTCCTGCGAGAACGGATCCAGCGACAGGGTCACCGGAGCGCGGTTCGCGACGGCGAGCAGAACGACCAGGATGGCAATCGGCAGGAGAATGAGCGCCTTTAGAAAGCGAATCACGAACACCTCTCAAGAATGACTTCAAGGATCCCGTCAGGGATCATTGGGCGGCCGCGGCCTTGAGCACCTTCGGAGCTGGAGCATTGAGCCGCTGACGCATTTCCTTGCCCGTCTTGAAGACGGGAACGACCTTTTCGGAGATGGAAACGGATGCACCCGTGCGCGGGTTGCGACCCGTGCGGGCATCCCGCTTCTTTACCGAAAACGCGCCGAAGCCGCGCAGTTCGACCCGGTCGCCCCTGGCGAGGGCGTCGGCGATGGTGTCGAGGATCGCGTTCACGATCTTCTCCACGTCGCGCTGGTAGAGATGCGGGTTCTGCTCAGCGATCTTGAGCACCAGTTCGGATTTGATCATGGAGTGGCTATATCTTTGACGTTGCTTTATTTTTCCAAAGGTTGCCAGACAGCCAGGAGGCCGTCAAGTTGCGCAACCTGCCCATGAGCCGATGTCCTGCGCAGCGCCTCGGCCACGCGCTCGAAACCGAAGAGATCGGCCACGGTCGCGCTCATGGCGAAGATCGAAAGATCCCGGTCGCTGCTCGGTTTCCAATCGCGAATCGGCAGGTCCTTGGCCACGCCCTTCGTCTGCTCGAGCCAGGCGACCGCATCCCGCTCGCCGCCGATCTTGTCGACGAGCTTCATGGGCACGCCCTGACGGCCGCTGAAGACCTGACCGGTGGAGGCGGTGGCCAGCTCGCCCTCGCTGAGGCGGCGGCGGTCGCGCACCAGGGCCTTGAACCAGTCGTAGGTGTCGTTGACCACCGCCTGCATGGCGGCACGGGCTTCCGGCGATGTGGGCTTGAAGGGGCTCGGCTCCGCCTTGAGGGGCGAGGATTTCACCTCCTCCAGCTTCACGCCGACCTGGCCCATGAGTCCCGACAGGTCGGGATATTGGAACAGCACCCCGATGGAGCCCACGAGCGAGGTCTCGCGCGCGACGATGTAGTCGGTCGCGATGGCCGTGATATAGCCGCCCGAAGCCGCCGTTCCGTCGACGAAGGTGACGACGGGCTTCTTCTCGGCGAGCCGGCGGATGTTGCGGTAGAGCTCCTCGGAGCCCGTCGTCGTGCCGCCGGGGCTGTTGATGGAAATCACGACGCCGGAGACCGCATTCGAATCGCCCACGCGCTGCATCAGGTCGGCGAGGCGCTGGTTGCCGGTGATCACGCCGTCGACGGAAATGCGCGCGATCTGGTTCTGGATCGCGCCATATCCCGCCCGGTCGGCGGCGGCGTAGCCAAGGGCGGCAACGGCCGCGATGAGGCCGGAGAATCCCGCAACGCGCCAGAAGGAGAGCTTGCGGCGCAGACGGCGGCGGTCGGCGATGGCTTCGGCATCGATGGACATCGATTGGTCTCTTGCTGGTTCCAGATCGGATGAGAAGGGCTGCACCCTAGAGCATCGGACCCGAAAGTGGAAACCACTTTTGGAATCCATCCGACGCTCAATTCCCTAAGTAGCGCATCGTCTTGAGCGGAAAACCGGGCGCGCTTTTCCGCGCGATGCGCTGCGAGGGCACTTAGGGCGGCAAGCGCGCCGGCCAACAAAAAACCCGCGCGATGGCTCGCGCGGGTTCACGAAATAAAAAATCCCCGGGCTTAAAGCCCGGGGATCCAATCAGGTTTCTTTTCGAGCCCGATTATTTCTTGTCCTTGGCCTTCAGAGCGGCGCCGAGGATGTCGCCGAGCGATGCACCCGAATCGGCCGAGCCGTACTGAGCCATGGCTTCCTTCTCCTCAGCGACCTCGAGGGCCTTGATGGAGACGGTGACGCGACGGGCCTTGCGGTCGAACTGCGTGACGCGGGCATCGAGCTTCTCGCCGGGGGCGAAGCGCTCGGGGCGCTGGTCGGCGCGGTCACGAGCGAGCTCGTTGCGCTTGATGAAGGTGGAGAGGTCGGTGTCGACGATCTTCACTTCCAGGCCGCCGTCCTTCACCTCGAGAACCTCGCAGGTGACGATCTGGCCCTTCTTGATCTCGCCGGCTTCGGCGAAGGGATCGCCCGCAAGCTGCTTGATGCCCAGCGAGATGCGCTCCTTCTCGACGTCCACGTCGAGAACCTGAGCACGGACGATGTCGCCCTTCTTGAAGTCGTCGATGACCTGCTCGCCCGGACGGTTCCAGTCGAGGTCCGAGAGGTGGACCATGCCGTCGACGTCGTTCTCGAGACCGATGAACAGACCGAACTCGGTCTTGTTCTTGACCTCGCCTTCGACTTCGGAGCCGACAGGATGCTTCTCGGCGAAAGCATCCCACGGGTTCTGGAGCGTCTGCTTCAGACCCAGCGAGATGCGGCGCTTCACCTGATCGACCTCGAGGATCACGACCTCAACCTCCTGCGAGGTGGAGATGATCTTGCCCGGGTGGACGTTCTTCTTCGTCCAGGACATCTCGGAGACGTGGATCAGGCCTTCGATGCCGGGCTCGAGCTCGACGAACGCACCGTAATCGGTGATGTTCGTGACGCGGCCCTTCAGCTTCGCCTGGACCGGGTAGCGGGCGGCGATGCCTTCCCACGGATCAGCCAGCAGCTGCTTGATGCCCAGCGAGATGCGGTGCGTCTCGTGGTTGATCTTGATGATCTTCACCTTCACCGTCTGGCCGATGGTTACGACCTCGGACGGATGGTTCACGCGGCGCCATGCCATGTCGGTGACGTGCAGCAGGCCGTCGATGCCGCCGAGATCAACGAACGCACCGTACTCGGTGATGTTCTTGACCACGCCGTCGATGACCTGCCCCTCTTCGAGGTTCGCCACGAGCTCGGAACGCTGCTCGGCGCGGCTCTCTTCGAGAACCGTGCGGCGCGACACGACGATGTTGCCGCGGCGGCGATCCATCTTGAGGATCTGGAACGGCTGAGCCACGCCCATGAGCGGGGTGACGTCGCGGACCGGGCGGATGTCGACCTGCGAGCGGGGCAGGAACGCCACGGCGCCGTCGAGGTCGACCGTGTAGCCGCCCTTCACCTGGTTGAAGATCGTGCCGTTGACGCGCTCGCCGGCCTCGAAGGCCTTCTCGAGCTTCACCCACGACTCTTCGCGGCGGGCCTTGTCACGGGAGATGACGGCCTCGCCCAGCGCATTCTCGATGCGCTCGACATAGACCTCGACCTCGTCACCGACGACGACCGTCTGGTCGCGGTTCGGGCCGGCAAATTCTTTGAGGGCGACGCGACCTTCGGTCTTGGCGCCGATATCGATGACCGCGACGTCCTTTTCGATCGCGACCACCTTGCCCTTCACGACCGAGCCTTCGCTGATCTCGTTCGTGCGGAAGGATTCTTCGAGCAGGGCCGCGAAATCTTCACGGCTCGGCTGTTGCAAAGCTGCAGACATAGGTTCTCCTGAATGGCCCTCGTTTAAAGGGGCAACGCCGGCGGCTCGTGTTAACGGGCCGTTTCCAGCCGCCGCTGCCTGAGGACGCCCCTTTTAGGGCCATGTCCGAGGCATGCCGCTCATTGAGCGGGCCGGCGTATCATCGACGGATGGAAACGCTTGTACCGACAAGACTTTTCGGAACACCGCGAGGGCGCGGAACACGCACCCTTACAATCGAAAACCGTCAATGTCTTGTCGGATGGGGGTTCTTTTATCCCATGTGGCCCCGGATCACAAGGCTTTCAAGCCATTCGGCCGGGGCCCGCATCACCTCACCCCGGACCTGCACCCTGAGTGTTGACATAGACCGCGTAGAGCGACTGGCTGGCCGCCATGAACAGACGGTTACGCTTGGGGCCGCCGAAGCAGATATTGCCGCAAACCTCGGGCAGGCGAATGCGTCCCATGAGCTTGCCCTCCGGTGTCCAGACGGTCACCCCATTATAACCGACTGCCCGCCCGGCATTGCTCGAAGCCCACAGGTTGCCGTCCACGTCGCAGCGCAGGCCGTCGGGGCCGCATTTCACCCCGTCGATCGTGCAGTCGGAGAACAGCCGCCGGTTCGAAAGCTTGTTGTCGGTGCCGACGTCGAAGACGTGAATGTCGCTCTTGCCGCCGGCGCCCGTGTCGCCCGGACCCTTGCCCGTGCTCGCGACATAGAGCTTCTTGTAGTCCGGCGAGAAGCACAATCCGTTGGGATCGGGAACCTGGTCCTCCGTCACCACGAGGTCGACGCGGCCGCTCGGATCGACACGGTAGCAGTTCGTCGGCAGCTCCCGTCGCGCGCTGCCGATGCCGGCAGCTTGGCCAAGCTTGGGATTGAGCCGTCCGCCCGCATTGCTCGGCCCGCCCTGAATGTCGGGTGCGCCTTCGTAAAGCTGGCCGCCATAGGGCGGGTCTGTAAACCAGTAGCTGCCATCGGGATGGGCCACCACGTCGTTGGGCGAGTTGAGGCGCTTTCCCTCGAACGAATCAGCCAGCACCGTGACCGATCCGTCGAGCTCGTATCGCACGACCCGACGGGTCAGATGTTCGCAGGAGAGCTGGCGGCCCTGGAAATCGAAGCTGTTGCCGTTGCTGTTGTTCGACGGCATGCGGAACACGCTCACGCGGCCGTCGTCCTCGAGCCAGCGCATCTGCCGGTTGTTCGGAATGTCGCTCCAGACGAGATAGCGCCCCTGGGCGTTCCAGGCCTGCCCCTCGGACCAGAGCGCTCCCGTCCAGAGACGGGTGATGGCGCTGTTCGGCTGGGCATATTGGTTGAAGAGCGGATCGACCGTGAGAACGTCCGGATCGGTGAAATAGGTTGTGGGGGCGCCGCCGGGGCCGAAGTCACGGGGAGGATTCGTCACCGTGCTGGGAGGCTGGGCGGGAGTCTGGGCCCATGCGGCGCCGGATCCGGCCACGACGGCTCCGGCACCCATGGCCTTGATGAGACTGCGTCTGGACAGGATATCAGGATACTCGACCGGCGAACGTCGCTGCGAAGTCATGGACACCTCCCTGTTTCGGCGTCTTTTTCACCCGCTGGTCGGCGGACCGCGAGTCTCGCTGAATGGATCAGAATCCCATATTTCAGCGAAGCTTGAACCGTTCTTTTGAGGAATGCGGTCAAGGGCCGACTCGAAAGAGTTATTGGGCCCGTCACCGCGCATGCCGATTGCAGGGGCTCGCAGCCATAAACGATTCACCCCCCGCTTTTCCGGAAAAGCGGGGGGTGAAAAGGATGGATCGATGTCAGAGGGCTCGTCCTCAGTCCTCGTGAATGAGGCTGTGCTCGCGGGTGTCCTTCATCCCGAGATAGACGATGAGGGACAGGCCGATCATGGCGGTCACGTACCAGAAGAAGCCGTATTCGATGCCGGCCTGCTTGAACCAGAGCGCCACGTATTCGGCCGTGCCGCCGAAGACCGTGTTGGCGATGGCATAGGGCAAGGCGACGCCCAGCGCCCGGATATGCGCCGGGAACATCTCGGCCTTCACCACCGCGTTGATCGAGGTATAGCCGGTGACGATCACGAGCGCCGCGAGGCAGAGGGCGAAGGCCACATACGGATCCTTCGTGCCGGCGAGCGTCGAGAAGATCAGGTAGGTGAACAGCACGCCGAGAATGCCGAAGCCCACCATCAGGGGCTTGCGGCCGATCTTGTCCGACAAGGCGCCGGCCACGGGCTGCAGCAGCATGAAGACGAAGAGCGCCGCCGCCGTGATCTGGCTCGCCGCCTCGCGGGAGAAGCCCGAGGTGTTCACCAGGAACTTCTGCAGGTAGGTGGTATAGACATAGAAGGCGAGCGTGCCGCCGGCGGTGAGCGCGATGACCGTGAAGGCCTGGCGGGGATATTTGGTGAAGAGCGCGAGGCCGCTGGAGCGCGGCGCCGCCGCGCCCTGCGCGTTCTTGTAGGATTCCGTCTCGGCGAGGCCGCGGCGGAGATAGAACACGATCACCGCGAGCACGCCGCCGATGGCGAACGGGATGCGCCAGCCCCAGGCCTCGAGATTCTGCTCGGACATGGCCTGCTGCAGGATCAGCAGCACGGCGAGCGCGATCAGCTGACCCGAGATCAGCGTCACGTACTGGAAGCTTGAGAAGAAGCCGCGCCGGCTTTTGCCTGCCATTTCGCTCAGGTAGGTCGCGCTGGCGCCGTACTCGCCGCCGACGCTGATGCCCTGGAGCAGGCGCGCCACAATCAGGATGACCGGAGCGAGCACGCCGATGCTGTCATAGCCCGGGGTGACGGCGATCATCAGCGAGCCCGTGCACATCAGCGTCACCGAGAGGGTGAGGCCCGCCTTGCGGCCCTTCCGGTCGGCGTAGATGCCCATGATCCAGGCGCCGATCGGGCGCATGAGGAAGCCCACGGCGAAGACGGCCGCCGCGTTCAGGAGCTGGGCGGTCTGATCGCCCTTGGGAAAGAAGATGGGCGCGAAATAGAGGGTGAAGGCTGAATAGACGTACCAATCGTACCACTCGACCATGTTGCCGGCCGATCCGCCGAGGATCGACTTGAGACGGCCTTTCTGGTCGGCGACACTGTTTTTCATCAACATCATGCGACTCGTTTTCCAACGTGGGCACACGCTCCAAACGAGGAGCGCATGGCTTTATGGAGAGGATGGAAGGATTGTCGGAAGGGGCGGCAGCGTTTGGCGTGTCACTGCGGCCTTATTTGGTTGACCCCGACATAGAGCCAGCTCGACCTCGGGTCAAACCGGCCAGTCCGAGCGCCTGGCCTGGGCGACGGCCCAGTCGAGGGCCTGTTCGAGGCGGTCGTTGCCCCAGAACATCTCGCCGTCCTCGGTGAAGAAGGTCGGCGCGCCGAAGATGCCGCGGGACTGGACCTCGTCGCCCATCCGGCGCAGGCGCGTCTTGTTGGCATCCGTCTGCGCCTCGGCCAGGATGGCCTCGGCCGCGAGCCCCAACGCCGTCAGGATGTCGGTCAGCACCGCCGGATCGGCGATGTCGCGGCACTCGCCGAACTCGGCCGTGTAGACGGCCTTCGTGAAGGCGGGGGTCCAGCCGGGCTCGATGCCGAGGAGCGCGACGCGCGCTGCCGTGAGCCCATTCTGGGGAAAGGTCTTGGGACGGTAGAAGGGCAGACCGAGCCGGGCGGCCTCCCGCTCCATGTCCCGCCACATGTAGCGCCCCTTGGCCGGATAGCGCGCAAAGGGCGATGTCTCCAGGCCTTGGGCCTTGAAGACGGGCCCGAGCAGGAACGGCCGCCAGAGAAGCACCACGCCGGCCTCCGCGGCGGCCTTTTCGACGCGCATGGCGGCGAGGTAGGAATAGGTGGAGGCGAATTCGTACCAGAATTCGACGTTCGGCTGACGGATCATGAGCGCCTTTCACTGCCAGAGCCCTGGAGGAAGGAACCGGCCCGCTTCCCAAGCCGGCTTTTCGCTCCATGATCTGACCTATCGCGTTCCTTTAAGTTATGGCAGTCCCTGGCTTTCCGGTCAGGAATGCAGAGCGGGCATACCATGCGATCCGACCGAAAGTGGCTTCCACTTTCGGGTTCGATGTTCTAAGTCGCGAGCACCCTTTCACTGGACCCTTGCACTCTGGAACCCTTTGCTATGGCTGAGAAGCGCGTGAACAAGGTCGTGCTCGCCTATTCCGGCGGCCTCGACACCTCCATCATCCTCAAGTGGCTGCAGACCACCTATGGCTGCGAGGTGGTGACGTTTACCGCCGATCTCGGCCAGGGCGAGGAGCTGGAGCCGGCGCGCAAGAAGGCCGAGCTTCTGGGCATCAAGCCGGAGAACATCTTCATCGAGGACCTGCGCGACGAGTTCGTGCGCGACTACGTGTTCCCGATGTTCCGTGCCAACGCGCAATACGAGGGCCTCTACCTGCTCGGCACCTCCATCGCCCGTCCGCTGATCGCCAAGAAGCAGATCGAGATCGCCGAGAAGGTCGGGGCCGATGCGGTCGCCCACGGCGCCACCGGCAAGGGCAACGACCAGGTGCGCTTCGAGCTCGCCTATTATGCCCTCAAGCCCGACGTGACCGTGATCGCCCCCTGGCGCGAATGGGACCTGCGCTCCCGCGAGCAGCTCATCGCCTTCGCCGAGCAGAACCAGATCCCGATCGCCAAGGACAAGCGCGGCGAGGCCCCGTTCTCCGTCGACGCCAACCTCCTGCACGCCTCCTCCGAGGGCAAGGTGCTGGAGGATCCCTCCGTCGAAGTGCCGGATTACGTCTATTCGCGCACCGACGGTCCTGAATCCGCGCCCGACACGCCGACCGTCATCACCATCACGTTCGAGAAGGGCGACCCGGTCGCCATCGACGGCAAGAAGCTGGGCCCGGCCGACCTGCTGGCGAAGCTCAACGAGCTCGGCAAGGTCAACGGCATCGGCCGCCTCGACCTCGTCGAGAACCGCTTCGTCGGCATGAAGAGCCGCGGCATGTACGAGACCCCCGGCGGCACGATCCTTCACCTCGCCCATCGCGGCATCGAGTCGATCACCCTCGACCGCGGCGCCGCGCATCTGAAGGACGAGCTGATGCCGAAATACGCCGAGCTCATCTATAACGGCTTCTGGTTCTCGCCGGAGCGCGAGATGCTCCAGGCGCTGATCGACAAGTCTCAGGAATTCGTCACCGGCGATGTGACGCTCAAGCTCTACAAGGGCGGTGTCCACCTCATCGGCCGCACGAGCCCCTACTCCCTCTACGACCAGGACCTCGTCACCTTCGAGGAGGGCGCCGTCGCCTACGACCACCGCGACGCCGCCGGCTTCATCAAGCTCAACGCGCTGCGGTTGCGCACCCTGGCCCAGCGCAAGAAGAAGCTGGGACTGTAAGACCGCAACTTGAGCTGGTTTGGGCGGGTCGCCAGTGAGCGCCTCGCCTGAACCTCTCATATCGTTCGCTCAGAATACAAGTCTCAGGTATAACCGGCTCTGAATTTACAACGAAATTCCGTTATGTTAGGAATTTATGCAATCCAGTCCATCTAGACGGAAGCACGATGGCCCGCATTGAAGTCACTGCCGAGAACTTTCCTGGAAAAGCCCATACCGGTTTGGGAACGGACACACTCGTGCTCGTCGGGGGAGGCACGTTCGATTTTGCATATGCGACTTTGTCTGGCTTCTCGGCAATCGCCATCGAGAGCGGAGCTGGCAAGTACGCGACCATCCGCATTTCTGGTGAACAGCTGACCCGCATCACATCGTTCAGCAGCACAGATTCCTACACTTCGTTGTCCCTCACCGGAAGCAACATCGATCTGAGTGGAAAGTCAGTCAGCAATATCAACAGTCTCTCCATAGCCGATGACAACGCAACCGTAATCGTCAGCAGTCTGGCTCTCGCCTTGAAGCTCAATGCACTTGAGCGCCAGGGGGAAACCATCGTCCTCAACGGACTTGTCTCAACTCCTGCAAGCCGATCAGACCTTCACAATCGGGGCTTTGATAGGATTATCGAAGGCTCGAATACCTGGACAAATGCGGCGCCTACTCTGACCGGCCTGAGCGGGCATTTTCACGTTCGCGAAGGTGAAAGCGTGCGTATCGATCCGGAGGGCGACGCCCTGATCTCGGATCTCGAAGGCCCGATTGCCTATCTCGACATCGATTTGTCAGGCAACGGCATGTTTTTCGTCATGAGCAACTTCAAGCTCGGCGCGAATTTCAGGATTCTCGACAATTTCTCTGATCAGATACTTCTGTACAAAGACTCTGTCGTCGGAACGATAAACCGCAAGTTTGGCGGCAACGGAGCAAGCATCGCATTTAATCAGTCCGCCACCGCGCAGATGATCAATGAATTCGTCCAGAATCTCTCTTATGCACCAGGCGACTTTATCTACGAAGAGAACGTCGTTGTTACGGTAACAGTGCGGGACAAGGGCTACAGGAAAGCGGAAGCCGTATTCTATGTAACGGCCGAAAACAATTGGACACCTACCAAGCCAACGCTCACGGGAGGTTCGGTCGTTGAGAACTCCGCTGCCGGTACAGTCGTCGGCACCATCAAAGCCACGGACGCCAACGGAGATCGCATAAGCTACAGACTTACCGACGATGCTGGAGGGCGTTTCCGTATCGAGAATGACAAACTGGTCGTCTCCGGCAATGCACCAATCGACTTTGAGCGGGCGACAAAATACACCGTCACCATGGTCGCCAATGATGGCGAACAGGACGGCTTGCCCGCTACATTCGTGATTTCCGTCATCAACGTCCCCAATAGCAAAATATCAGGCACAAAGGGAAAGGACACGCTTACGGGCACCGCAGAGAGGGATTTTCTGTATGGAGGACTCGGAAACGACACGTTGACAGGCGGCGGCGATAAAGATTTTTTCGTCTTCAATGCGAAGCTCGGTACTGCTGAAACGGATCGGAAGGTGAACTTTGACAAGATCACCGACTTCGATGTCGCAGCGGATTCGATTTGGCTTGACGACAAGATATTCAACAACACAGCCTTGAAGTTGCTCGGAAAAAGGCTTCAGAGGCGAGCCCGAAGAAGTTGAACAAGAAGTTTTTCACGGTTGCCGAAAAGGCCAAGGATAAGGACGACTATATCGTCTACAATAAAAAGACGGGCGTAATCTCCTACGATCCGGATGGATCAGGGTCGAAAGCAGCAATCGACTTTGCTCAGGTGAAGCAGGGTCTTTCCCTAAAATACGAAAACTTCTTTGTCATTTGAGACAACAAGAGTGAGCCCGTCGTTCCGTAAAGCGTGCTGGTTTATCTTCCGCCGCAGATGAGCTTAGAGCCTCGAGTCCAAATGCGTGTCACTTTGTGGCAGAGGCCTGTTTTCTTGATCGGTGCGACGGCTCGCATAAAAGCCCAGGTTCACTCTTCGGCCCGGCGAGCTGATGCCGAAAAATGCCGAGCTCATCTATAAAGGCTTCTGGTTCTCGCCGGAGCGCGAGGAAAGAAACTGCATCATGGCCGGGCACGTCCTGGCCATTTTCATTTTTGACGAGCGCTTCGTTTGGCCTGCGTCGAAGCACGATGCCTCTCCTTGATGTGAGGACATCCCGAGAGGTGAACAGGGAACTTAACGGAAGCTCGGCCGTCGACTTGAAGTGTCATCGACTTCAGAGAGGCCCGATGCCGTCGCTCCATGTCCCTTACCCGCCATCGAACGCAGCGATTGCCGGGCACACGATCCACCGGTTTCTAGCGTCGTTTCCCATCGCGTGCTTCACGCTCGCGCTCGCAACCGACATCGCCTATTGGCGGACGTCGAATCTGATATGGCTGGAGTTCTCCGCCTGGCTCCTGCTGGCGGGAATCACCGTCGGCGTCGCTGCGGCCCTGTTCGGCGCGGTCTCCTTCCTGGTCCGCTTCGGGGCCCGCGCCGTGAGGTTCGCCTGGCCGGCCGCGATCGGAACCCTCGTCGTGCTGATCCTGGCCTTCTTCAACAACCTTGTTCACACGGCCGACGGCTGGACTGCGGTCATGCCCTGGGGGCTGACCCTCTCGGCGCTGACGGTGCTGGTCATGCTCGTCACGCTCTGGCTCAGCGTCTCGCTTGTTCATGCCCACGGCATGGGAGTGCGCAACCATGATTGATTGCTTCCGCCTGCAGCGCGCCGCCGCTCTCACGGGAACCTGCCTCCTCGCGCTCGCGCTCATGGGCTGCGACGGCGGCAATGGAAACTTCGACACCGCAAGCCAGATCGGCCCGGATCCGGTTCTGCCGGAGCCCAGCGCGGAAATCATGCCCGACCTGAAAGTCGCCGAGGTCGTCGGCTGGAAGGACGGTCAGTCGCCGACGGTTCCTGACGGGTTGACGGTGACGGTCTACGCCAAGGACCTCGTGAGTCCGCGCATGGTGCGCCCCTTGCCGAACGGCGACGTGCTCGTCGTGCAGTCGCGCGCGCCCGAAGGCAAGCCGAAGGCGCGGCCCAAGGACTTCATCCGCGAATGGATCATGGCGGTGGCGAAAGGTGACACCGGGCCGTCGAAGGAGAGCAACCTGATCACGCTCCTGCGCGACACGAACCGCGACGGCAAGGTCGACGAGCGCAAAGACCTTTTGAAGAATCTCAACTCGCCTTTCGGCGTCGTCTGGCACGACGGCACGCTCTACGTCGCCGCAGCCGATGCGATCCTGGCCTATCCCTACCAGCTCGGACAGACGGAGATCACCGCGCCGCCGAAGGAGCTGGCGCCGCTTCCGGGCGGACCGATCAATCACCACTGGACCAAGGATCTGGCGCTGAGCCCGGACGGGCGGTTTCTCTATGCCTCCGTCGGCTCCAACTCCAATGCCGGCGAGCGCGGGCTTGAGGCCGAGAAGGGCCGGGCGGCGATCTGGCAGGTGGACCGCGCGACAGGCGCGTCCCGGCTCTTCGCCTCGGGCTTGCGCAACCCCAATGGCCTGAGCTTCCATCCCGAGACAGGAGCGCTCTGGACGGTCGTGAACGAGCGTGACGAACTCGGACCCGATCTCGTGCCGGACTACCTGACGTCGGTGCAGGAGGGCGGGTTCTATGGCTGGCCGTGGAGCTATTACGGCAATCACGTGGACGAGCGCGTGCATCCGCCGCGCCCCGAGATGGTGCAGAAGGCGATCAAGCCCGACTATGCCCTGTCCAGCCATGTCGCGGCGCTCGGCCTGACCTTCTCGATGAACTCGTCCTTGCCGGAGCCTTACAGGAACGGCGCCTTCATCGGCGAGCACGGCAGCTGGAACCGCAAGGCCTTCAATGGCTACAAGGTGGTCTATGTGCCGTTCGAGAATGGTAAACCGGCAGGCAAGGCGCAGGATGTGGTCACCGGGTTTCTGGTGGGCGACCAGGCCCGCGGTCGGCCGGTCGGAGTCGCCATCGACGGCACCGGCGCCCTCCTCATTGCCGACGATGCGGGCAATACCGTGTGGCGTGTCGCGGCGGCCAACGCCGCGGCTCCGCGGAGTCAATGATACCGGGATCAGGAAGGTCGCACACGGAGGAAGAGAGCGCCAGGCGGGCTTCCCGGCGAATGTCGTATTCGATGTCGGCCTGAACACTTTACGCCGGGCGGGGTCAGGTCCGTGTCGTCTCCCATATCGCCCCTGCCGATTTCAGGGTTTTCCCTGATGGTCAGACGCACGGACAGAGACGAGGCTTCTCAACCAAGACTTCAATGCCCTCGGCGGTGTGCAAGGGGGCAGCTCACGGGAACAGGTGGTCGCAATGTCCGGCAGACGAATGGTCAGCAATCTGAAGCACACCTTGTCCCGATTGCTCGTCCTGGCGGGAGCTCTGACGATCGGGCATTCCTCGGCGACCGTGGCGCAGCCGCAATCGCCCGCTCGAGACCGCAACGCGCCGGTTCTCTTCGAAAACGTCCGAATCTTCAACGGGAAGAGCGCAACGCTGTCGGGTCCCTCTCATGTTCTGGTGAGGGGAAACGTCATCGAGCGCATATCGGCCGACCCGATCGACCTCGCGGCGGAGACCGGCATCCGGGTCCTCCCCGGGAGCGGGCGCGTGCTGATGCCGGGCCTGATCGACATGCATTGGCACGCGATGCTGGTGCGCCCGACGCCCGTGACGCTTCTCTCCAGCGGCATCGGCTATTCCAACCTCCTGGCCGGGGCCGAGGCCACGGCCACGCTGATGCGCGGGTTCACCACTATCCGTGACCTGGGTGGGCCATCCTTCGATCTCAAGCGCGCCATCGACGAAGGATTGCTGCCGGGGCCGCGCATCTATCCGTCCGGCGCCGTCATCACGATCACCAGCGGCCATGGCGACTTTCGCCAGCTCTCGGATCTGCCGAGGACCATCGGCGGGATGCTCGCCCGTGTCGAGCAGCTCGGCGGAAGCATGATCGCCGACAGTCCCGACGAGGTGCGATTGCGGACGCGCGAGCAGCTCATGCAGGGCGCATCGCAGATCAAGCTCACGGCCGGCGGCGGCGTGGCATCCCCGTTCAGCCCGCTCGACGTGTCCACTTTCACCGAGGCCGAACTGCGCGCCGCGGTCGAAGCGGCCGAGAACTGGGGCACCTACGTCTGCACCCATGCCTATACGTCCGTGTCGATCCAGCGGTCGGTCGCGGCCGGTGTGAAGTGCATCGAGCACGGACATCTGATGGACGACGCCACGGCCCGGCTGATGGCCGAGAAGGGGATCTGGCTGAGCACGCAGCCCTTCCTCGATCTGAGCGGCGCCAGCGGTTTAGGTCCGGCGGAACAGGCGAAACTGGGACAGGTGGTCGCCGGCACCGAGTCGGTCTACGCCCTGGCGAAGAAATACAGGATCAAGACGGCCTTCGGCACGGACATTCTGTTCTCCGAGGCCCTGGCGAAGCGGCAGAGCGCCATGCTCGCGACCCTCAAGCGATGGTATACGCCAGCCGAGGCGCTGATCATGGCAACGTCGACGAATGCCGAATTACTGAAACTGTCCGGTCTGCGCAATCCCTATCCCGGCACGCTCGGCGTCGTGCAGGAGGGAGCGCTGGCGGACCTGCTGCTGGTCGACGGCAATCCGCTGGAGAACCTCGATCTCGTTGCCGATCCGGACAGGAACTTCCTCGTCATCATGAAGGACGGCAAGATCCACAAGGACACGCTGCCGCGGTGAGGTGCGAGATCGGGGCGCAGCCCCGACGGCTCTTATTTGGCACCCGCCCGATTGACCTTCTCCCCCAGGCGCCTGATCACCTCGGCCTGATCGGGTCCGAACTCCATCTCGGTGACCCATCCTCTGCCGGAGCCTGGATTGGGCCAGCGGACGCAACCGGCATAGACCTTGCGCCCGTTGTCGAATTCCCATTGCTCGAGTTGAACGACCCGCTCACCCAGGGTGGGACGCGACACCATCTGGTGGGAGCGTACTTTTGTCGACTCGTTCTGCTTGTGCACCGATTCGAGGCCGGCCCGCAGGAATCCACGCATCGAATCGGCCATTTTCTCATAGTCCGGGCGCGTCTTGGCCGCTTGGGCGTCCCATGGCTGCGCTTCCAGGAAGATCGTGTCGATGGCCTCGTCGATCTTGCTGGCCGTCATCAGTTCCAGCGTCTTCTCGCAGGCATCGGCCTGGGCCTCGTCATCGGCCCATCCCGCCGCAGAAGCAGCCGCCGCCATCGGGGCGAGGGCAAGAACGGTCAGCACGGTCCGGATCATGGATCTGTCTCCTGCGGAAGGCATGGCATCCGCAGGGTTACGCATGGGGTTGTGCAACAGTTCCTAGAAGCAGATTCTCTTCGGCCCTTGCGCGAGTGCATCGGGTTCGGGTTGGGGCTTTTCGCCTAATGCCGTGAAGGGTGTTCCGCCGTTCCGCCTGCTTCGCTCAACGGGATGTCCATCACGCACACGGCGCCGGCGGGCGCGTAGGTCAGCCGAACCTCTCCCCCGATGTCCTGCGCCAGGCTCCGCTCGATCAGCCGCGTGCCGAAGCCCCTGCGGGTCGGAACGGTCACGGGCGGCCCACCCCGCTCCTGCCACCGTAGCACCAGGCGCGGCACGTCACCCGGCGTGATAACCCAGGTGATGACGACGCATCCCGATGGGACGGAGAGCGCGCCATACTTTGCAGCGTTCGTCGCGAGTTCGTGGACCGCCATCGCGATGGCCAGAGCCGTCCTCGGGATGAGACGGAGGCGCGGCCCCTCGATCTCGAAGTGCTTTGTCTTCTGCCGGAGATAGGGTTCGACAACCTCGTCGATGATCTCCCGAAGCTCCGCCCCTTCCCAGTTCTCACGCGTGAGCACGTCATGGGCGCGCGCCAGGGCGAACAGACGGTCCTCGAAGGCCTGGGCCTTGGGCCGGTCCTCGTCGCTCACGTGCCGCAGGCTTTGAGCAGCCATCGCCTGGACGATGGTCAGCGTGTTCTTCACGCGGTGGTTCAGCTCGTTGATGAGGAGCTCCCGGTGATCGTCCCATTCCTTGCGCTCATGAATATCCACGCTGACGCCGAACCATTTCTCGATGACACCATTCTGGTCGGCATGCGGCAGAGCGCGAAAGGCGTGCCAGCGGTACTCCCCGTCCCGGCGGCGGTAGCGAACCTCGCCCTCATAAGTTTCGCCCGTTTCACGGCAATGCTGCCAGTAGGGCAGGATACGCTCGGCATCCTCGGGGTGCATGGCTTGCGCCCACCCTTGCCCCTCGGCTTCCTCGACGGTCTGGCCAGTGAACTCATGCCAACGCTGGTTCAGGAAGATGCTTCGGCCTGTTCCTGAGTACACCCAAACGAGAGCAGGCGTTACATTGGTGACGGTTCGGAACTCCGCCACGCTTGCGCTCAGGCGATCCTCGATCTGCTTGCGCTCGGTGATGTCGAGCACCGACCCCACATAGCCGAGAAAGGTGCCGTCACTGCCAAAGCGCGGCGCCGCAGCGTCGATGGCCCAGCGGTAGGTTCCGTCTGCGCGGCGCAGCCGGTACTCCAGCTGGAATGCTTCCCGCTTGAGATTGGCGTTTCGGAACACCTCGTCCGACCAGTCCCGATCATCCGGGTGGACCGCGTCCAGCCAACCGAACCCTAAGCCGGTCTCCGGAGTCTGCCCGGTGAATTCGCACCAGGAGCGGGACAGGTAGGTACAGGTCCCGTCGGGTTCGGTCACCCAGACCATGACAGGGGCGTTGTCGGCGAGATTGCGGAACCGTGCCTCGCTCTCGCGCAGGCTCTCTTCGGCCTGAACCCGCTCCGTGACGTCATACCCTTCGGCGAAGATGCCGGTGACCTTGCCCTCGCTGTCGGTGATCGGCTGATAGACGAGGTCGACGAAGCGGTCCTCAACACGGCTTCCCGGTTTTCGTTGAAGCCCGACCCGCAAGTTGCGTCCGACGAATGGCTCACCCGTCGTGTAGACCTTGTCCAGCAGCTCGAAGAATCCCTGACCTGCGACCTCGGGCAGAACCTCTCGCACGGGTTTGCCCATGATGTCACGACGGTGGCCCACGAGCTGAAGGTAGGCGTCGTTCGCCAGCTCGAAGACATGATCGCGCCCGCTCAGCATCGCCATGAAGCCCGGAGCCTGCTTGAAGAGCTCGCGGAGCCGATCCTGCTCCGCTTTCAGCGCCGCGCGGGACTTGACCTCCTGCGTGGTCTCCGTGCAGGCGCAGAACATGCCGGCAATGCCGCCTGTCTCGTCCCGTACAGGCGAGTAGGAGAAGGTGTACCACGTATCTTCCGGGTAGCCGTTGCGCTCCATCACGAGGTGCAGGTCCTCGTGATACGTCGCCTCCCCTGCGAGAGCCTTCGTCACCAGGGGTTCGATGTCGGGCCAGATTTCCGACCACACATCCCGGAATGGCAATCCGAGGGCATGCGGGTGCTTTGCGCCGAAGATCGGCCGATAGCCGTCGTTGTACAGGAAGGCGAGGTGAGGTCCCCAGGCGATGAACATGGGAAACTTGGAGGTGAGCATCAGGCTCACCACGGTCCGGAGGCTCTGGGGCCAGTTTTCCGGCGGCCCGAGGGGCGACGTGGACCAGTCGTGGGCGCGCATGAGCGCACCCATTTCGCCGCCCCCGCTCAGGAAATCCAGACTGGGACCAAGCTTACCATGCATCATGCGCCTACCGGAGATTTTTGGGTCTTCCGCGCACGAGCCGGCTGCCCGAGACGGCAGAGAGTGGCGGATTTGACGGCACCGACGCCGTGGCGACGAGCGTCAACCCTGGCCGCGATGGCGGCTGAAAGTCCGGACGTGCGAGGGCGATCAAGGTTGTTTTGGCCGACATGCCGGGGTTCGGAAGGCTGAGGATCTCAGCCATCTAGGCCAACTCCATGTGACTTCAATGCTTCCCCATGGCCGAACGTGAATGGCAGGGCAATGTGTGACGATGATGCTGCCCATCGTCTCGGGCGCTCCGCAGATGGGAACGGGTTCCACTCCCGCTCTCGGCGCTGCTGATGGGTTCCGCCCCCTCCGCTGCGCGTCCTCGCGGGGATGACACCGGCTGGTTCCCGTGCATCCTCTCCCCGTCATGGCCGTCCCGGACTTGATCCGGGGATCAGCCCCGGCCATCCCGCTTCCAGACCCATGGCCCTCATCCTGAGGAGCAGCCGTGAGGCTGCGTCTCGAAGGAGGAGTTCAGGGCTCTCCGGACCCTCCTTCGAGACGCCGCTTTTCGCGGCTCCTCAGGATGAGGCCGAGCGAGACGGTCGGGATCACGGCCCGTGACACCCTCTGCCGTCATGGCCGGGCTTGTCCCGGCCATCCCGATGCGTGAGGCGCGGCGCTTCTCATCATCGGGATCACCGGCACAAGGCCGGTGATGACGGGGAGGATTATAGCCAGGTCTGCGGATTATGTTCTCACTTTGTTCTTGACAGTTCATCCAACCTCGGCTATATCATTGCACAGATCTGCTTCTGAGAGGGGCGCGCTCGCGAGGCGTCGCAGTGTGGGAGCAGGCACGGTCCCGTGCACGCGCTGAACGCAGGTGCGTGTGACGGGAGGCCCAGGATGTGGGCGGGTAGTCGGGATCGGTCGCAGGCCCCCGTCGAGCAGACGGACCACGCCTGCGGCGGTTGACTGAGCCTGCCTCTCCTGTCCGCCTAAAAAAGCCGTGCGCGAAGAGGCACTCCGGCTCTTCCATTCCATCATACCCATCGAGCCGGGCTGCCTGTCGCGCCACCCTCGATCACCCTAAGGCTCGGAGCCCATCGGCTCCGGGCCTACGGGTGCTGGCTGCTCTGCCCAGAAAGGCGTCACCCTGCCCTATTGCCGCCGCTCTCTTATCATTATATTGCAGCACATCAGATTTCCGCCCGGTAGGAGCCAGGGGCGCGGCTACGCTTGCCGCGTGCCGGGCCGCTTTGCTTTGAAAGACCCCTATGAAACTACGCAATATCGCCATCATCGCTCACGTCGACCACGGCAAGACCACCCTCGTCGACAAGCTGCTTCAGCAATCGGGCAGCTTCCGCGAGAATCAGCGCGTGGAAGAGCGCGCCATGGACTCGAACGATCTTGAGAAAGAGCGCGGCATCACCATCCTGGCCAAGGCGACCTCGGTCGTCTGGAAGGACACTCGCATCAACATCGTCGATACCCCGGGCCACGCCGATTTCGGCGGCGAGGTGGAGCGCATCCTGAGCATGGTCGACGGCGCCATCGTGCTCGTGGACGCGGCCGAAGGCCCGATGCCGCAGACGAAGTTCGTGGTCTCCAAGGCCCTCAAGATCGGTCTCAAGCCCATCGTGGCGATCAACAAGATCGACCGTCCCGATGCCCGTCATATCGAGGTGGTCAACGAGGTGTTCGACCTCTTCGCGGCGCTCGACGCCACTGACGAGCAGCTCGACTTCCCGATCCTCTACGGATCGGGCCGCAACGGCTGGATGGCGAAGGCGCCGGAAGGCCCGAGCGACGAGGGTCTGGCGCCCCTGTTCGACCTCGTGCTCGATCACGTGCCCCCGGCCAAGACCGAGGAAGGCCCGTTCCGCATGCTCGGCACGCTGCTCGAGGCCAACCCCTTCCTGGGCCGCATCGTCACCGGCCGCATCAGCTCCGGCACGGTGAAGCCGAACCAGTCGATCAAGGTGCTCGACCGCGAGGGCAAGGTGGTCGAGACCGGCCGCGTGTCCAAGATCCTCGCCTTCCGCGGGCTCGAGCGCCAGCCGATCGAGATCGGCGAGGCGGGCGACATCGTCTCCATCGCGGGCCTCGTGAAGGGCTCCGTGGCCGATACCTTCTGCGCTCCTGAGAACGACATTCCGATCCAGGCGCAGCCCATCGATCCGCCGACCGTGACCATGTCCTTCATCGTCAACGACTCACCGCTTGCCGGAACCGAGGGCGACAAGGTCACGAGCCGCATGATCCGCGACCGCCTGTTCAAGGAAGCGGAAGGCAACGTGACCCTCAAGATCGAGGAAGCCACCGACAAGGACTCGTTCTACGTCTCGGGCCGTGGCGAATTGCAGCTCGCGATCCTGATCGAGACCATGCGCCGCGAGGGCTTCGAGATCGCCGTGTCACGTCCTCGCGTCGTGTTCGAGAAGGACGATAACGGCCAGCTCCTCGAGCCCATCGAGGAAGTGGTGATCGACGTGGACGAGGAGCATTCCGGCGTCGTGGTGCAGAAGATGTCCGAGCGCCGCGCCGACATGGTCGAGATGCGCCCCTCGGGCGGCAACCGCCAGCGCCTCGTGTTCTACGCTCCGACCCGCGGCCTCATCGGCTACCAGGGCGAGCTGATGACCGATACCCGCGGCACTGCGATCATGAACCGCCTATTCCACGCCTACGAGCCCTATCGTGGCGAGATTGCCGGCCGCCGCAACGGCGTGCTGATCTCGAACGATTCCGGCGAGGCCGTGGCCTACGCGCTGTGGAACCTCGAAGATCGCGGCCCGATGATGATCGAGCCCGGCTGGAAGGTCTATCAGGGCATGATCGTGGGCGAGCACAACCGCGAGAACGACCTGGAAGTGAACGTGCTGAAGGGCAAGAAGCTCACCAACATCCGCACGACCTCCAAGGACGAGGCGGTGCGCCTGACCCCGCCGATCCGCATGACGCTGGAGAAGTCGCTCGCCTGGATCCAGGACGACGAGCTCGTCGAGGTGACGCCGAAGTCGATCCGCATCCGCAAGGCGATCCTCGACCCGAACGACCGCAAGCGCGCCGAGCGTTCGAAGGAAGCGCTGAGCGCTTGAACGCAGCACGTCGAGCAAAGTTGAAAGGCCGCCCCCTGGGCGGCCTTTTCCATTTCGCCAACCCATTCCGTCACGGCCGGGCTTGTCCCGGCCATCCTGATCGGAAAGGCGCGTCGCTCCTTAGATCGGGATCAACGGCACAAGGCCGGATGACGGCTGCAGACAGGGCTATCCCTCGGCCTTGCTGGGCTGTCCCTTCTTCGCACCCTCGCCCATCGGGTTCGTCGAATCCTCGCCGGAGGCCTCGGGGTTCTCGCGGCCCTGGGGGGTCAGCCGGGGGGCGCTGATATCCTCTTCCGTGGCCTTGTCGGACTTGTCGTCGGGTTTCGCCATCGCTGTCGTTCCTTCGCTGCTTCAGGTGGGACCGCCGGAGCCGTCGGTCGGGCCCGAGCCGGAATCGGAGCCCGCATCGCCCTCATTGCCGAGGGAGCGCGAGCCGCTGGGATCGGTAAGCCCGGTCGCCCGGCCTCCGGCATCGGTGCCGCTCGTGGGGCTGCCCTTCGGGCCGCCGGGAATGGTGCCCGAGCCAACCTGCGTCTTGTTGGATGGATCGACCGCGCCGCCGAGATCGAAACCGGGGCGGTCCTGAGCGCCGGGACCTGGGTCGCGCTCTGCCGCTTCGGGATCGGGACGTTCCGTCGGGACGCGGGGTCCCGAGTTCCGGTTCTGGGTCATGGGGGCCTCTCTGTCCTTACGAACTCGCTTTACGAACTTGCCTTACGAACTTGTCGAATCCGTCGCGTCGTGATCGCCTGATTCCGGCAAGGAGCCGGCCCCAGGGGTGGCATCCGGGTTCGTCAGATGCGGCTTGTCGTGCGGACCTGCCGCCGGCTGCTTGCCGCCGGGCTGCTTCTCGGCCGAGCGGCCCGCCTGCGGGTCCGGACGCTCGCTGTCGACATAGTTCTTCGTGTCTTCGGTGTGGTTGCCGTAGCCTGCATTGCCCATGATCCGCTCCTGTCAGCCTTGGTCCTTGCCGTTGACCGCCGTCGCGCGCTCGATGGCTTCTGCCGTTGCATCCTTGTCATCCGGCGACAGGCTGGCATCGCTCAGGTGCTTGGTGGTCTCCGGCGTTTCGGCGGCCGTGAGCTCGTCGTGACCGTCCATGCCGGCCTTGCTGGTCTGGCCGGTCTGCCCCTGGCGGTAATTGTAGGCCTCGCCGCCGGGCTCGCTCCACACGCGCCGCATGGTGGCATTGCCCTCAACGCCGCCATCCCGGTTCGGATCGACCGGGCTGTCGACGCCGCCGCGCTGCTCGTTGCGGATCTGGTCCGCCGATTGATCCTTCAATGAATGGGGCGCTTTGCGTTCCGCCATGATGAACTCCTTGAACCATAGCTCGAATCTCGTGAGTGCAAGGAGAACCCGGCGGGCGAGGCGAAGTTCTGGCTACGCTTGGGGTGAGCGCAAACAAAAGGGCGGCCGTGAAGCCGCCCCTCGGTCATTTGTCTGGTGAAGAGATCAGAGTCCGTCGAACAAAGCACTCGAGATGTAGCGCTCCGCGAAGGAGGGCGCGACGGTAATGATGCGCTTGCCCTTGAACTCGGGACGCGAGGCCACTTCGAGCGCCGCCGCCACATTGGCGCCGGTCGAGATGCCGCCGGGAATGCCCTCGAGTTTCGCGAGCTGGCGCGCCGTATCGAACGCCGTCTGATTGCCCACCGTCACCACATCGTCGATGAGTGAGCGGTCGAGCACGTCTGGCACGAAGCCGGCACCGATGCCCTGGATCTTGTGCGGGCCGGGCTGGCCGCCGGAGAGCACCGGGGAATCCTCCGGTTCCACGGCGATCACCTTCATGTTCGGAAGGCGCGGCTTGATCACCTGGGCGACGCCCGTGATCGTGCCGCCGGTGCCGACACCGGCCACGAAGGCGTCGAACTGGCCGTTGGTGTCGTTCCAGATCTCCTCCGCCGTGGTCTTGCGGTGGATCTCCGGATTGGCCGGGTTCTTGAACTGCTGCGGAATGACGGAGTTGGGAATTTCGTTCAGGAGTTCTTCGGCGTTGGCTATCGAGCCCTTCATGCCCATGGGGCCAGGGGTGAGAACGAGCTCCGCGCCGAGATAGGCCAACATCTTGCGACGCTCGATGGACATGGTCTCGGGCATCACCAGGATCAGGCGGTAGCCGCGCGCTGCTGCCACGAAGGCGAGCGCAATGCCGGTGTTGCCGGAGGTCGGCTCGATCAGGGTCGTATCGGGATTGATCTTGCCGGCGGCTTCCATGGCCTCGATCATGCTGACGCCGATGCGGTCCTTCACGCTTGAGATCGGATTGAAGAACTCGAGCTTGACGAGGATCTCGGCGTCTATCCCGCGCTCCTTGGGCAGCCGATTCAGGCGCACGAGCGGAGTGTTGCCGATGGTTTCCGTGATGGAGCCGTAGATGCGGCCACGTCCGGGCTTGGCATCGGAGCCCGACAGATGGAGAGTGTCAGCCATAAGTTTCCTCCTTCAGATCGGCGAAACTTAACCTTTCCCGCACGGGGTGTCGATATTTACATCAATTCACGTTTCATATTGTGAAATCGACGGTAGACATCGTTTCGACAGCCGATTCAGCCTGCGCCTTCTGACACAAATCCTCCACCGTCACCTTATCGAGCTCGGCCAGGAACGCCTCGGTTCCGCGTTGTACCAAGGGCGAAACGACGGCCTCGGCAAGGCGCGATTCCGGCAACGGCGAGGACCCGTCCTCCTCCAGGGCCGACATGGCGATGCGCACGATGTCCCCTGCCGTGATCCGCCGCCGCTCGCGGGCCAGTTCGTAGCCTCCACGGGGACCGCGCACGCCTTTCAGGATGCCCTGACGGACCAGAGCCTGCAGGACTGGCTCCAGATAGCGCGGGGGCAGGTTGTGCCGTGCGGCAAGCGCTTTGGCCGAGACCGGCATGGGCCGGGCATGAAGCGCAATGTCGGTGACGGCAGCGATGGCAAGAAGCGAGCGGCGCGAGAGAAAGTTCATGCGAGTGCTCCCTTACCCCAGCCCCGTCGATCCGAAACCGCCTGCGGCGCGGCCGGTCTCGTCGACCTGTCCCACCTCGATCGGTTCTACCACGGTTACCGGTGCAATCACCATTTGGGCGATGCGCATGCCGCGCGAGATGGTGAAGGGCTCGGAGCCCAGATTGACGAGAAGTACCTGCACCTCGCCGCGGTAATCCGCATCGATGGTGCCCGGCGCATTGAGCACGGTGACGCCATGCTTGAAGGCCAGTCCCGAGCGGGGCCGCACCTGTGCCTCGAAGCCGGTTTGCAGTTGAAACACGAGGCCGGTGGGAACGAGAATCCGCTGCATCGGCTGCAGGACGATCGGCGCATCGGCAGGATTGGCCGCCACGAGATCCATTCCCGCGGCTCCAGCGGTCTCATAGCGCGGCAGAGGTAGATCGGCAGCGTGGGCGAGGCGCTGGACGCACAGGCGATGGCTCATGACTTTGCGCCTTCCGCCATGGCACTCAAATGCCCAATGAGCTTTTTCGCCACGTCGGTTTTCGACAGGGTCGGCCAGGTCTCCACATCCGACGCGGTGACGAGATGCACGGTATTGCTATCGCCCCCCATGACACCGCCTGCGGTGGACACGTCGTTGGCGACGATGAGATCGCAGCCCTTTTTCGCCAGCTTCTGCTTGGCGTGCTCGATCACATGCTCGGTCTCGGCCGCAAAGCCCACCATGAGCGGCGGGCGGCTCTCGGTGCGATGCGAGATGGTGGCGAGGATATCGGGATTCTCGGTGAGCGACAGATTCGGCAGCGCGCCGTCCTTCTTCTTGATCTTCTGCTCACCGGCATTCGCCACACGCCAATCGGCCACAGCGGCCGCAAAGATCCCGATATCGGCCGGCAAGGCCTTTTCGACGGCCTGCAGCATCTCGCGGGCGCTTTCCACATGGACAATAGTCACGCCTGCAGGATCGGGCAGCGTCACGGGGCCCGAGATCAGCGTCACGCGTGCGCCTGCTTCGACAGCGGCTTTCGCAATCGCATGACCCTGCTTGCCGGAGGAGCGGTTAGCGATGTAGCGCACCGGATCGATGGGCTCGTGCGTCGGACCGGAGGTGACGATCACATGCTTCCCGGCGAGCGGTCCCGACGACGCAAGCAGACGCTCGACGGCCGCCGCGACTTCCAGGGGCTCGGCCATGCGGCCGGGGCCGAACTCGGCCTCGGCCATCGCGCCGTCATTGGGCCCGACCACATGAACGCCGTCGGCCTGAAGCGTTTTCAGATTGCGCTGTGTTGCCGGATGCAGCCACATGCGCACGTTCATGGCCGGTGCGATCAGGATCGGCAGCATGGTGGCGAGCAGCACCGTGGAGGCGAGATCGTCTGCGTGCCCGCCCGCCATCTTCGCCATGAGATTGGCGGTGGCCGGCGCAACGATCACAAGGTCCGCATCGCGGGCCAGACGGATATGGCCGATATCAGCCTCGTCCTCACGGTCGAAGAGATCCGTATGCGAGCGCTGCCCTGTGAGAGCAGAGGCGGCAAGCGGCGTGATGAATTGCTGCGCCCCAGCCGTCAGGATGCAGCGGACGGAGGCGCCGCGCTCGCGCAGGCGGCGGATGAGGTCGAGCGACTTGTAGGCTGCGATGCCGCCGCCGATGACGAGGAGGATGCGTTTTCCTGAAAGCGCCGTCATGCGAAGCCTCTGAACATCATGATCATCAGCGAGGCGGCGATAATCCACAAGGCCGCCACGCCCCAGCGGTTGCCGCGCGCCTCGGCGCGGCCAATGGCGGCGACACTGTCCTGGTCGAGCGCCACGCCCCGCGCGGTCACATCCTCGAGCTGGTTGAGCACCCGCTCGGCGCGCAATGCCAGCTCCGGCAGATCGCCGATGACGCCGGCGAGCGTCCACAGACCCTTGCCTGCCTGCTCGACCCGGCCGAGCGGACCGAGATTGCGCTCGATCCAGTCGCGAACCACCGGCTCGGAGGTGGTCCACATGTCGAGCTTCGGGTCGAGGTTGCGGGCCACGCCCTCGACCACAACCATGGTCTTCTGCAACATGACGAGCTCGATGCGGGTTGCCATGTCGAAGAGGGCCGTGATCTCGAAGAGAAGCGTCAGGAGCTTTGCCATCGAAATCTCGTCGGCGCGCCGGTCGTGGATCGGCTCGCCGATGGCGCGGATGGCCTGCGCGAAATCCTCCACCGAATGGTATGGCGGCACATAGCCTGCCTCGAAATGCACCTGCGCCACACGCAGATAATCGCGGCGGATGAAGCCCAACAGAATTTCGGCGAGGAAGCGCCGTTCCTTCATGCCGAGCCGGCCCATGATGCCGAAGTCCACCGCAACGAGACGGCCCTCTGCATCCACGAACAGATTGCCGGGATGCATGTCGGCGTGGAAATAGCCGTCGCGGATGGCATGGCGCAGGAAGGATTGGATCACCGTGCGCCCCAGAGCCACCCGGTCGAGACCGGCTGCTTCGATCCCCGCCAGATCGTTGAGGCGGATGCCGTCGATCCAGGTGGTGGTGAGCACGTCCCGGGCGGTGAGATCCCATTCCGGCTTCGGGACGCGAAAATCGGGATCATCCTTTGTGTTCTCCGCCAGTTCGGAGACGGCGGCGGCTTCCAGGCGCAGATCCATCTCGACGGCGACGGAGCGGGCGAGCGCCTCCACGATCTCAAGGGGCTTGAGGCGGCGCGCATCGGGCACCACGCGCTCGAACAGGCGGGCGGCGGCGCGCATGGCCTGGAGATCGCGGGCGAAGCCTTCGCGCACGCCGGGCCGCACCACTTTTACGGCAATGATCTCCTCGCCTTCCGCGGTGCGGATGCGGGCCTTGTGGACCTGAGCGATGGAGGCGGCGGCTATCGGCTCGCTGAATTCCAGGAACAGCTCGTCGATGGGACGGCCGAGCGCAACCTCGACCATGCGCACCGCTTCCGCACGGGGGAAGGGCGGCATGCGGTCCTGCAGGCGCTCCAGGTCGCGGGCGGCCGCGACGCCGACGATGTCGGGGCGGGTCGCGAGGAACTGGCCGAATTTTACGTAAGAAGGCCCGAGCCGCGTCAGCGCCTTGGAGAGCCGCGCCGCGCCGTCGCCGGCCTGCGGTCGCTCGATGAGACGCGCCATCCGCAAGCCGAAGCGGGCAGCAGGCGGCAGGGCGCTCGGATCGATGAGCGCAAGCGCGCCTTCCCGGGCCAGAACGAAGCCGGCGCGCAGGTTGCGGATGAGATGAACGAGACTGCCGATCACACTCAGATCTTCCAGCCGGAATGAATGGCGACGACGCCGGCCGTCAGCGTCCGATGCGTCACGCGCTTGAAGCCCGCCTCCTCGATCATACGAGCGAAGGCGGCCGGCGGCGGAAAGCGACGGATCGATTCCACCAGATACTGGTAGGATTCCGCATCGCCAGTCACCATGCCCCCGATCTTGGGAATGACGTTGAAGGAATAGGCATCGTAGATCTTGTCGAGAACCGGCACGTCGACCTTCGAGAATTCGAGGCACAGGAAGCGCCCGCCGGGTTTCAGCACCCGATGCGCCTCGCGAAGCGCCGCATCGATGCGCGGCACGTTCCGGATCCCGAAGGCGATGGTATAGGCGTCGTAGGTCTTGGACTTGAGGGGCAGTTCTTCCGCATTGGCTTCGACGAAGTCGATGCGGCCTTCATACCGATGGCCAGCCCGCTCGGCGCCGACTTTGAGCATCTCGCCGTTGATGTCGAGCACGGTCATGCGGGTCTGCGGGCCACTCTCATCCAGGATGCGGAAGGCGACGTCTCCGGTGCCGCCTGCCACGTCGAGATGGCGGAACGGTCGATCGCGGGGCGGACGCAGGGTCGAGACGAGAGCCTCCTTCCAGAGACGGTGGAGCCCAGCCGACATGAGGTCGTTCATCAGATCGTAGCGGCTCGCCACCGAGCGGAAGACCTCGTTGACCTTGCCCTGCTTCTCGCCGAGCGGCACGGACTGGAACCCGAAATGGGTGTTCTCGTCGGTCATGATCTGCACCAAACCTCTCGTCACCTTGAGCTTCGGACCCAAAAGTGGATTGCACTTTTGGGATCCATCCGATGCTCCACCCTTTGAATTGCGCATCGTTGGGCACGGAAAACCGGATCCACTTTTCCGCACGATGCACTAGTGTCGCGATCCATAGCGGAAGCGGGGCCGGATGGCTATGTAAGAGGTCTCAAGAAGCCGAGAGATGGTTGATGCCCGAACTGCCCGAAGTCGAAACCGTGCGCCGCGGCCTGGAGCCCGCCATGGTCGGCGCCCGCTTCACCAAGGTGACCCAGCGCCGGCCCGATCTGCGTTTTCCCTTTCCCGACCGATTCTCCGGGCGCCTGGAAGGCCAGGAGATCAAGGCTTTGGGCCGAAGAGCCAAGTATCTCCTCGCCGATCTTGCCTCCGGCGAGGTGCTGGTGATGCATCTCGGCATGTCGGGGCGCTTCTTGGTGACCCAAGGCGGTGCCACCCGCATGCCGGGTGAGTTCCACCACGAACATGGCGGCCTGGGCGCTCACGACCACGTGGTCTTCGGGCTCTCCAGCGGGGCAACCGTCACTTATAATGACGCCCGGCGCTTCGGCTTCATGGATCTGGTGCCCCGCTCCGCGATCGAGACCTCGAAGCATTTTGCCGGCATGGGCATCGAGCCCCTCGGCAACGAGCTCTCGGGCGAGACCATCGCCCGGCTGTTCGAGGGCAAGCGCACCCCCCTGAAGGCCGCCCTCCTCGACCAGCGGCTGATCGCAGGCCTCGGCAACATCTATGTCTGTGAGGCCCTGTTCCGCACTGGCCTTCACCCCGAGGCTCCCGCCGGTTCGCTCGTGACGAAGAAGGGACAGCCAACCGACAAGGCACACCTCTTGGCCGACATTATCCGGGACGTGCTCACTGAGGCCGTCGAGGCCGGCGGCTCGACCCTCCGCGACCATGCGCAGGTGGACGGCTCGCTCGGCTATTTCCAGCATTCCTTCCGAGTTTACGACCGCGAGGGAGAGCCCTGCGCAACCCCCACCTGCACAGGCACGGTGGCGCGGCTCGTACAGTCCGGACGCTCCACCTTCTATTGTCCGGAATGCCAGAAGCGCTCCTCGCCTTAAGGCGGACACACCGAATCCGGTTTTTCTCTTGCCCGGCCTTGAAGCCTCGCCTACCGGTGTCTCATCCAGCGATGAGGAGACGCAGCATGGTTTTCGAGACGATTCTCGTTGAGACGCGCGACAAGGTCGGGCTGATTACTCTCAACCGACCCCAGGCCCTGAACGCCCTCAATTCGGCGCTGCTGAACGAGGTGAACCAAGCCCTCGACACCTTCGAGGCGGATCAGAATATCGGCTGCATCGTCATCACCGGCTCGGAAAAGGCTTTCGCCGCGGGCGCGGACATCAAGGAGATGGCCGAGCTCACCTATCCACATAACTACATGGCTGATCTCTTCTCGGGCTGGGAAAAGGTGTCGGGACGGCGCAAGCCGATGATCGCGGCGGTGGCGGGCTTTGCGCTCGGCGGCGGCTGCGAGTTCGCCATGATGTGCGATTTCATCATCGCGGCGGATAACGCCAAGTTCGGCCAACCGGAGATCAAGCTCGGCGTGATGCCGGGCATGGGCGGCACGCAGCGCCTGACCCGGCTCATCGGCAAGGCCAAGGCCATGGAGATGTGCCTGACGGGCCGCATGATGGGCGCCGAGGAGGCCGAGCGCTCCGGCCTTGTCGCCCGCGTGGTTCCGCTGGCCGATCTTATGAGCGAGACCATGAAGACGGCCGCAACCATCGCCTCCATGTCGCTGCCCATCGCCATGATGACGAAAGAAACCATCAACCGCGCCGACGAGGTGTCGCTCGCCGAGGGCATCCGCTTCGAGCGGCGCCTGTTCCATGCCATGTTCGCCACCGCCGATCAGAAGGAAGGCATGGCGGCCTTCGTGGGCAAGCGCGCGGCCGAGTTCAAGAACCAGTAAAACGTGATCGACATCGGCTTCGACATGATCGCGGCGCTCGCGGCGATCTCCTTTCTTGCGGGCTTCGTGGATTCCATCGCTGGAGGCGGCGGGCTTCTGACCGTGCCCGCCCTCCTGCTCGCAGGCCTCGATCCGGCCCAGGCCATTGCGACCAACAAGGTGCAGGGCTCGTTCGCAGCGGCCTCCGCAACCTACAGCTTCGCCCGAAAGGGTCTGATCGAATGGCGCAAGGCCTGGGGCTTCACCCTGGTGGCCTTCCTCAGCAGCATCGCGGGAGCGCTGTGCGTGCAGTTCCTGCCGCGCTCCGTGCTTGAGGTGCTGATCCCGGTACTGCTTATTGCCATAGCCCTCTTCTTCGCCTTCTCACGCAAGATGCAGGACGAGGACGCACAGGCCCGGATGACGGCCCTGGCTTTCGGCCTCACCGCGCCGGTCGCCATCGGCTTTTATGACGGCATCTTCGGGCCGGGGGCAGGCTCCTTCTATATGCTCGCCTTCGTGACGCTCCTCGGCTACGGAGTGGTGAAGGCGACCGCTCATACCAAGCTTGTCAATTTCGCGAGCAATTTCGGCAGCCTCCTTCTTTATTCGGCGACCGGTGCGGTGGTGTGGCCCGTCGGGCTCATCATGGCCGGAGCCTCCTTTCTCGGCGCCCAGATCGGCTCGCAGCTCGCCATGCGGCTGGGCTCCCGGATCATCCGTCCGCTCCTGGTTCTTGTGTCGAGCCTCATGGCGCTCAGGCTTCTTCTCGACCCGGCCAATCCGTGGCGTCAGGCCCTTCGGGCGCTTTTTTGACGCGCAAAGGACCACGGACGTTGACGTTCGCGGCCTTCGCGTCTATAAGCCGCCTCACATGAGCCCGCGCGTCCCGCGGGCTCTTCGGTTTCCATGCAATCAACCGATCGCTGCCGGAGCTCTCGACAAGCTTGAGCTTGGCGCATCGGGATTTTTAAAGAACGAGGATGGGCCATGGCCAACACCGTGTCCGCCAAGAAGATGACCCGCAAGATCGTGAAGCGCACCGCGATCAACAAGTCGCGTCGCAGCCGGATGCGGACCTTCGTCCGCAAGGTCGAAGAGGCGATCGCCGCCGGCAACCAGACCGAGGCCGCAGCCGCCCTGCGCGCCGCCGAGCCGGAGATGATGCGCGCCGCTCAGAAGGGCATCGTGCACAGGAATACCGCATCGCGGAAGGTCTCGCGCCTCGCGAGCCGCATCAAGACGCTGAGCGCTTAACAAGCAGCCTCCATAGCTGTCTTTTCATCGTTGATCAGACCCGGCCTCGCGGCCGGGTTTTTTTCGTATTTGGGCCCAGATTCCGTCTTCAAATTTTATCCACATGGCAGCTTGACTTTATCCCCGGCAGACCGGGTGAAAGCTCCACAGCCCGGATTCAAACCGCACATAAAACATTTAGCTTCTTCAACAGCTTAGCAGGCAAAGCATCGTGAAGCATCAGAATCACCTCCCGAGTCGAGGCGAATCGGTTCTGAATCAAGGTTGCGGAAAGACTCTTTTTTAGACCTGCGGACAGGCTGTGGTGGAACAGTGAATCAGTTGAAGAGTCAGGACTTTAAAGCCCAGATTCAAAACCTGTGGACGAGGCTGTGAACGCAACAAGGGGCTTGCAAGCGCTTGCGACTCGACTCGGCCGTATTGCACGCCGTCCCGCACCCTGTGTAAGGTCAATCTGCTTCAACGGCTCGCCGTGAAGTCATTCACTCAAAGCTAGAACTAAAGACACCATGTGCGGGGATAAGTCGTCGTTTCATTCTCTCAAGAAGCAAGCGAAGGCTCATCCTTTACCGATAGGTAAACTTAATAAACCTTGAGTGAAGACAAAGGAGACGACAGTCAGCGATCGCCTCCACTTAAAAGTGTTCAGATAATCTTTAGTACAATTGGGGGCGCCACGTTTTGGATAACCTGTGAGGCCATTGTGCCTTGGTGTTCAAAACGGGTCATGCGTGGGGGTTTCCGACCTTAAAGGAGGCGGAACCTCGTGGAGGAACATTGATGTATCGCAGCGAAGATCACCGCACCTTTGCCGCTCCCAGCGAGAACGGCATGGAGGCTCCGGGCGAACAAACGGCATCGGATGTGTGGGCGCGGGTCAAGCGCCGTCTCCGGGCCGAGCTGGGGGAGGATATCTTTGCGAGCTGGTTCGGACGCCTGGAACTGGATTCGGTGATCGAGGGCTGCGCCTATCTCACCGTTCCCACCCGCTTCCTGAAGAGTTGGATCGAATCCCATTATGCCGACCGAGTGCTGACGGTTTATCGCTCCGAGGCTGGCGACATCGAGCGCGTCTCCATCGGCGTGCGCAGCACTCTTGGACGCGATCCCGCGGCCCAGCGCCGGGCGAGCGAAGCGCCCCGTCCGGCTCCGACCGCATCGATGGCAATGCCGAGCATGGCCGGTGAGATCAAAGCTCCCTCGGTGACCGCTTCCCAGGAGGAGCGCGGCGAGAATGGCGATCTCGGGGGTGCGCCACTCGATTCCCGCCTCACTTTCGAGAGCTTCATCGTCGGTCGTTCCAACGCCCTCGCCCATGCGGCGGCAGACCGGGTCGCCCATGCCCAGAACGGCCAGGCGATCTACAATCCGCTTTATCTCCATGCGGGCGTCGGCCTCGGCAAGACACATCTTCTCCATGGCATCGGCCATGAAGTGCGCTCTCAAGGCCGTCGCGTCATCTATCTTACGGCCGACCGCTTCATGTATGGCTTCGTCGCCTCTCTGAAGGCGCAGACGTCGCTGGCCTTCAAGGAGCGTCTTCGCGGGATCGACCTGCTCATCATCGACGACGTGCAGTTCATTCAGGGCAAGCAGATCCAGCAGGAATTCGGCCACACGCTGAATGCCCTCATCGATGCGGGCCGCCAGATCGTGATCGCCGCCGACCGTCCGCCGGCGGATCTGGAAAATCTCGACGAGCGCGTACGCTCGCGTCTCGCCGGCGGCCTCGTGGTCGAGGTCAGCGCTCTCGACGAGGCGCTGCGGACCTCGATCCTCACAACGCGCATCGAGGCGCTGAAGGCGATCCATCCCACCTTCGAGGTGAGCCCGAACGTGATCGCCTATGTGGCCCGCGCCATCACCGCCAACGGACGCGACCTCGAAGGTGCCGTGAACCGCCTGCTCGCCCATGCGACGCTCACCAGTTCTGCCATCACGTTGGAAACCGCCGAGACCGCGATCCGCGATCTGGTGCGCAACCGCGAGCCGAAGCGGGTCAAGATCGAGGATATCCAGAAGCTGGTGGCCTCCCGCTACAACGTCTCCCGCTCCGACATCCTCTCGGAGCGCCGCACCGCCGCCGTGGTGCGCCCACGCCAGATCGCCATGTATCTGTCCAAGGTGCTGACCCTGCGCTCCCTGCCTGAGATCGGCCGCCGCTTCGGTGGGCGCGATCACACCACTGTGCTTCATGCGGTGCGCAAGATCGAAAAGGCCTTGGGCGAAGACCACGCCCTCTCCGACGAGGTCGAACTCCTCAAGCGGATGCTGCAGGAGTAAGTCTCGGATCCGGGCCGTCCAAGGCGGATATTGGCCGGGCAAAGCCCCGGCCTTGCTTTCTCGGGCGACAAAAGCCAATCTTGCTGCCCTGCTTATCCCGCTCGAGGCTGGTCCTTCGCGGGGGTGAGCCAAGAATTTCACCGAAACTAGGTGCTAGGTTATGAGAGTTACCGTTGAGCGCGCCGCTCTGCTGAAGGCGCTGGGGCATGTGCACCGCGTCGTCGAGCGCCGCAACACCATTCCGATCCTGTCGAATGTCCTGCTGCGCGCGGACGAAGGATCGCTTCGCCTCAAGGCCACCGACCTTGATATCGAGGTGACGGAGACCATCCCTGCCGAGATCACGGAAGCCGGCTCGACCACCGTTCCGGCCTACATGATCTACGACATCGTGCGCAAACTCTCGGACGGCGCCCAGGTCTCCCTCGAGATGACCGCCGATACGGGCCAGATGCAGATCCGCTCCGGGCGTTCGCGCTTCATGCTGCAGGCCCTGCCGGAAAGCGACTTCCCGGATCTCGCCGCCGGCGACCTGCCGCACCGCTTTACGCTGGCTGCGGCCGATCTCAAGCGCCTGATCGAGAAGACGCAGTTCGCGATCTCGACAGAAGAGACGCGCTACTACCTCAACGGCATCTATCTCCACACGATCGATGCGGGCGGCTCCGTCGTCATGCGGGCGGTCGCCACGGACGGCCACCGCCTCGCCCGGGTCGAAATCCCGGCTCCCACAGGTTCGGAAGGCATGCCCGGCGTGATCGTTCCGCGCAAGGCGGTGGCCGAGATCGTCAAGCTCGTCGAGGACGGCTCTGAAAACATCACCGTCGAATTGTCCTCCGCCAAGGTGCGGCTGACCTTCGACGGCGTGGTGCTGACCTCCAAGCTCATCGACGGTACCTTCCCCGATTACCAACGCGTCATTCCCGCCGGGAACGACAAGGTTCTCGTGGTCGAGCGCGCCGATTTTTCCAAAGCCGTGGACCGCGTCTCCACCATCTCGTCCGAGCGCGGACGCGCGGTGAAGCTCGCGCTCAATGACGGCCGCCTGACGCTCACCGTCAACAACCCGGATTCGGGCAGCGCGACAGAGGAGATCGAAGTCGATTACGATGCGACGCCGATCGATATCGGCTTCAACGCCCGCTATCTCCTCGACATCACGGCCCAGCTCGATGGCGACACTGCCCTGTTCAAGCTCGCCGATCCCGGCTCCCCCACCATCGTCCAGGACCGCGAAGGCGCCTCCGCGCTCTACGTCCTGATGCCGATGCGGGTGTAAACCGCTTCAGCGTTGGTCATCCCGGACGGAGCGCAGCGACGATCCGGGATCGTCTTCAGAATCAACCTCTACGTCATCACCGGCCTAGTGCCGGTGATCTCGCTTTGGTCTGGCGCGACACTCTTCCTGATCCGGATGGCCGGCACTGATCCCCGGATCGAGCCCGGGGGCGGCCATGCCAGAGAAGGGGTTGAATGCAAAGGGCGCATCATACCGGTCCAAAACCGGTTTGGCCGGGCCAACGCTTGATCTTTCGCGCCCGCTCCTGAATGAAGGGGGTGCATGTCCTCCTCCCCTGTTGCCGCTTCTCGAATCGCCCGTCTGATCCTCCAGGATTTCCGCACCTATGCGAGCCTGGATCTCACCGTCTCGCGCCCGCTCGTGGCGCTCGTGGGCGAGAACGGGGCCGGCAAGACCAATGTGCTGGAGGCGATCTCTCTCTTCATGCCCGGACGGGGCTTGAGACGGGCGGAACTTAGCGAGATGGCGCGCAATGAGGGACCGGGCTCCTTCGCCGTTTCCGTGACCCTCGATGCCCCTTACGGCGAGCACCGTCTCGGGACCGGACTGGAACCGCAGGGTGAGAATGCGCGCGCCTCGCGCATCTGCCGCATCGACGGCATGCCCGCCTCTTCGCCGACGGCCTTTGCCGAGTATCTGCGCATCGTCTGGCTCACCCCGGATCTCGATGCGCTGTTTCGTGGCGCCGCCGGCGACCGGCGGCGCTTCCTCGACCGTCTCGTGCTCGCGGTCGATGCGGAACACGGCACGCGGGTGAATGCGCTGGAGCGGGCGTTGCGCTCGCGCAACCGCGTGCTCGAGGAAAACCCGGACGACCGCCTGTGGCTCGATGCTCTCGAGCGCGAGGTGGCGGAGCTCGCCATTGCGGTCGCCGCCGCTCGCCGCGAAACCGTGGAGCGGCTCGCCTCCCTCATTCTCGAAACCCGTGAGCAAGAATCGCCGTTCCCCTTCGCCATGATGGGTCTTGAGGGCGAAATCGATGCGCTCGTCGCAACTCTGCCTGCCGTCGATGCCGAGGACCGCTACCGCGCCATTTTGCGCGACTACCGCTCCCGCGACCGGGCAGCCGGACGCACCCTTGTCGGCCCGCAGGCGTCGGATCTTCTCGTGCGTCATGGACCCAAGGACATTCCCGCCAACACGGCCTCCACCGGCGAGCAGAAGGCGCTGCTGATCGGCCTCGTGCTCGCCCATGCCCGGCTCGTTGCCAGCATGAGCGGCATCGCCCCCTTCGTGCTCCTCGATGAGGTCGCCGCTCACCTCGATCCCCGTCGCCGGGCCGGGCTCTACGACGCGCTGGAAACGTTAGGGGGGCAGGTCTGGATGACGGGAGCGGATCCGGGCCTATTCCAGGAGCTGGACGGGAGAGCCGATCTCTTGCATGTTGCTCCTGGTCACATTGTTGCTTCTCAGGATCATCCGTGAAGATGTCAGACATCCGCTTCGGCACGACGGATTGGTCCTCCGTCGAGTCGATTCGCTATCCTGGCGAGACGGGCGGCACAAAACTTTTTATTGTCGATTGAGCCGATCCGGAAAGGGCAGCGCGCATGGAACTCGCAGGGCTCATCCTGTTCTCCTCTGCCCTCTTCGTCGCTGCCGCCTCACCGGGGCCGGGGATTGCCGCCATCGTGGCGCGAGTGCTCGGACGAGGGTCGAAAGAGGCCATCCCCTTCAGTATCGGTATTGCCCTGGGCGATGTGGTGTGGCTCACCTTCGCGGACCTGGGATTGGCCACCCTGGCACAGGCTTTCCACGAGATTTTCCTGGTCGTGAAATATGCTGGCGCAGCCTATCTGCTTTACCTCGCCTACAAGATCTGGACGGCGCCCGTCGTGGCCAGGGACGTGGAGGCGCAAGCCGGGACCGAGCATCCAGCCAAGCTTCTGCTCGGCGGGCTTGCCCTGACCTTGGGCAATCCGAAAACCATCGTCTTCTACTTGGCCCTCCTGCCGACCATCCTCGATCTCACCCGAATCACAGTGCTGGGCTATGCGGAACTGGTGGGGGCGACCTTGAGCGTGGTGGGCGTGGTCTTTGCCGGCTATATCGTGCTCGACGCTCGCGCCCGGCAGCTCTTCGCGACACCGATGGCGATCCGGATCCTCAACCGCACCACGGGCGCCCTGCTGGCCGGCGCGGCAGCGGCCGTTGCGTCACGTTGAACCTTGCGTCCTGAGGCAAAGAACCGCCCCTCCGTCAGCCCGATTCAGCGGTTTCTGGTGGATTTTCCGCCCCTTTTCACGCGCGCGTATGCGTGTGGGGGTGAAATTTCAACCAATCGTCACTAAATATCTGATATGACGAATCAAAACCTGGCGCGCCTGTCCTTTCTGCGCGTCTTGAAGGATCCCAAATGGCCGAACCTGCTATCAACGTAAGTGCCGACGCCTATGGCGCGGAATCGATCAAGGTGCTCAAGGGCCTTGATGCGGTGCGCAAGCGGCCGGGCATGTATATCGGCGATACCGATGACGGCTCGGGCCTCCACCACATGGTCTACGAGGTGGTGGACAACGCCATCGACGAGGCTCTCGCCGGTCACGCGACGGAAGTCACGGTCACGCTCAATGCGGACGGCTCCGTGACGGTCACCGATAACGGCCGCGGCATTCCCACCGACATCCACCAGGGCGAAGGCATTTCGGCGGCCGAGGTCATCATGACCCAGCTGCATGCGGGCGGTAAGTTCGACCAGAACTCCTACAAGGTTTCCGGCGGCCTGCACGGCGTGGGCGTGTCCGTGGTGAACGCGCTCTCCAGCTGGCTCAAGCTGCGCATCTACCGCAACGGCAAGGCTCACGAGATCGAGTTCCGTCATGGCAATGCGGTTGCGCCTCTAGCCGTCGTCGGCGACGCCGAAGGCAAGCGCGGCACGGAAGTGACCTTCCTGGCCTCCACGGAAACCTTCACCATGGTGGAGTACGATTACGCCACCCTGGAGCACCGCCTGCGCGAGCTCGCCTTTTTGAACTCGGGCGTGCGCATCATCATCACCGACAAGCGCCATGCGGAGCACAAGCGCGAGGAGTTGATGTACGAGGGCGGCGTCGAAGCCTTCGTGCGCTATTTGGATCGCGCCAAGACCCCTCTGATCCAGCAGCCGGTCCTGATCCGCTCCGAGAAGGACGGCATCGGCGTCGAAGTGGCCTTGTGGTGGAACGACTCCTACCACGAGAACGTGCTCTGCTTCACCAACAACATCCCGCAGCGGGATGGCGGCACGCACCTCGCAGGCTTTCGCGCAGCCCTGACCCGTCAGGTCAACGGCTATGCGGAATCCTCCGGCCTGACTAAGAAGGAAAAGGTTTCGCTCACCGGCGACGATTGCCGCGAGGGCCTGACCGCCGTCGTGTCGGTGAAAGTGCCCGATCCAAAGTTCTCGTCGCAGACGAAGGACAAGCTCGTCTCGTCCGAGGTGCGTCCCGCCGTCGAGAACGTCATGAACGAGGCTCTCAACAACTGGCTCGAGGAGCATCCGCAGGAAGCCCGCACTCTCGTCGGCAAGGTGGTGGAAGCCGCTGCCGCCCGCGAGGCTGCGCGCAAGGCGCGCGAACTGACCCGCCGCAAGGGAGCGCTCGACATCGCGTCTCTTCCCGGCAAGCTCGCCGATTGCCAGGAGCGCGATCCGTCGAAGTGCGAATTGCTGCTCGTCGAGGGCGACTCGGCCGGCGGCTCCGCCAAGCAGGGCCGCAACCGGGCCTTCCAGGCGGTGCTCCCCTTGCGCGGAAAAATCCTCAACGTCGAGCGCGCGCGCTTCGACAAGATGCTGTCGAGCCAGGAGATCGGCACGCTGATCACCGCGCTCGGCACCGGCATCGGCCGCGAGGAGTTCAACCTCGACAAGCTGCGTTACCACCGCATCATCATCATGACCGACGCGGACGTGGACGGCTCGCACATCCGCACGCTGCTGCTCACGTTCTTCTTCCGGCAAATGCCGGAGCTGATCGACCGCGGATATCTCTATATCGCGCAACCGCCGCTCTATAAGGCGACCCGCGGCAAGCAGGCGATCTACCTCAAGGACGAACGCGCGCTGGAGGACTTCCTTATCGATGCCGGTATCGACTCGGCTGCGCTTCGCCTCGAAACCGGCGTGGAGTTCCAAGGCGACCAGCTCAAGGGGCTCATTGACGAGGCCCGCCTCGTGCGGCAGGTGCTGAACAGCCTGCATACACGCTATAACCGCAAGGCGGTGGAGCAGGCGGCAATTGCCGGCGCGCTGCGTCCTGATGTGGTCGATGATCCCGACCGCGGCCCCGCAGCAGCAGTCTATATCGCCCAGCGCCTCGATGCGATCTCGGAGGAGCTCGAGCGCGGCTGGACCGGCGAGGTCCATGATGGCGGCTATGTCTTCTCGCGCACCGTGCGCGGCGTGACGCAGACAGCAACGCTCGATCAGGCGCTGATCGCCAGCCAGGAAGCCAAGAAGCTCGACGAGCGCGCCACATCCCTGCAGGACGTCTATGCGAAGCCGGCGAAGCTCGTGCGCAAGAATGACGAGATGCAGATCGACGGCCCGCTCTCGCTCTTCAACGCGGTGCTTGCCGCCGGCCGCAAGGGCCTGCAGCTCCAGCGCTACAAAGGCCTCGGCGAGATGACAGCGCAGCAGCTCTGGGAGACGACTCTCGATGCCGACGTGCGCTCGCTGCTGCAGGTGAGGGTGAAGGACACCACCGATGCCGACGATCTCTTCGTCAAGCTCATGGGCGACGTGGTGGAGCCCCGTCGCGAGTTCATCCAGGAAAATGCGCTCTCAGTGGCGAATCTGGACGTCTGATCACGAGTGTCGCTGACCCGTACAGCGCCACCGAAACATCAAAAGGCGAAGCAGTTCATCAACTGCTTCGCCTTTACTTCTTGAAGTGACCGCTCGCCTCAATTGGCTCAAAGCGGCTGATCTCGATCCCTGTCCCGACGGGTAACAGCACGCTCGTGATTCCGGGCATGGCGCGGATGGCTTTGCCGTAGCGTTTCACATCTTCGCCTCCAGGACGCAGCATGTTGTCGGCCACGATGATCGCGCCGGGATTGAGCTTGGGATAGAACGCCTCCAGGCAGGGCACGTAGAGATCCTTCCACAGATCAACGAGCACGAAATCGAGTCCAAACGGCAGTTCATCGATCATCTGGACCGCATCGCCGACCTTGAAGTCGATGGACTCGGCAAGGCCTGCCTTGATGGCCATCTCCTGGGCATAGGCCGACTTGTAGTCGTGCAACTCCATCGTCGTCAGCCTGCCGCCGCTTGCCCGTGCAGCTTCCGCCAGCCAGATGCCGGAATAGCCGAAGGACGTGCCGAGTTCGAGAATGTTCGGCGCCTGCAAGCCCCTCGCAATGATGTTGATCAGCTGGCCAGTTTCCGGCCGACCGCACGCATGCGACGATCCTGCCCGCCGTCGCGTCCGCCCGGAGGCGTTTCACGGGCCCCGCTCCGCTCCTCGCGGATCAGTTCGTGATAGGCATCGAGCACGGCCGTGATTTTGTCGTCCATTCGGTGTTTCCTGAGATCGATTGAAGCCCGGATGTGGGACTGGTTCAGGCTTCTTCTTAACTGAAGATCCGCCGTCCCTGCGAGGGTGCATAGTCAAGCAGCAGACCTGGATCATCGTCCTCAAGCGCCCGGATCTTTTCCTCGACGAGGTCCGCCAAGACGCTCTTCGGGCTCGTGGCGCGCAGTTCGCTGACGGCTTCCCTGATCTGTTTCAAATCCAAGGGGGATAGCGTCGCACTTCGTTGCCCTTTGAGCTCCTGATTCGAAGTCACTGATGATCCTCCGTATGAGCCGACACAGCAATGAATGGGTTCGCGCTGGAACGAGGATCAAGGTAGGCGTGGCCGTTTGCCCGCTGCATTGCGGAAGAATTACAATTCTGTAATGCACCTGGTTCGATAGGGAGAGGACGGAACCTACATTTGCCTCAACCGGGGGGCTTCAGGTCGCCGAGAACCGTCGGAATCAGCTCCGAAACCGTCGGGTGGATCGGCACGGCCCATTGCAAGGTCGGGTAATTCGCGCCGGCATTCATCATGTTGAGGATGCCATGAATCGCCTCGTCGCCGCCTGTTCCGAGAATCGCGGCACCGAGGATTTGCTTCGTGTCGGCATCGGCGACGATCTTCATGAAGCCCTTGGTTTCGTCCTTCTCGATCGCGCGTCCGACCCGTGTCATCGGCCGCTTGGAGACGAGAAGCTCGCGGTCCGTCTTGCGCGCCTCCGTCTCCGTCATGCCGACACGGCCGAGCGGCGGATCGATATACAGCGCATAGCCCAACAGCCGATCGCTGACCCGCCGGGATGCGCCGTCGAGCAGATTGGCGGTCACGATCTCGTAATCGTTGTAGGCCGTGTGCGTGAAGGCACCCCGACCGTTGCAGTCGCCCAGGGCCCAGATGCCCGGCACGCTGGTTGCAAGCATGTCATCAACGACGATGGTGCCTCTCGCGTCGAACTGAACACCAGCCTTGTCGAGGCCGAGATCGTCCGTGTTGGGGCGACGCCCGACGGCGAGCAGCACATGCGAGCCGACCACGACCGGCTCGCCGGAGGTGCAATCGACGTCGACCGCCACGCCGTCAGCGTGCGGCTTGAAGCCGATGCAGGTGGCGTTGGTGCGGACGGTGATCCCTTCTGCCGTCAGGATGTCGCGAATGGCCTCCGAGACATCCTCGTCCTCGCGGGCGATCAGGCGCGGTCCCTTTTCGACGACGGTCACCTGCGCGCCGAAGCGGCGGTACATCTGCGCGAATTCGAGGCCGATATAGCTGCCGCCGACTACGACGAGATGCCGTGGGAGCGTCTCGAGCTGAAGGATCGACCTGTTGGTAAGATAGGAAACCGTATCGACGCCCGGCATGTCGGGAATGCTCGCGCGGCCACCCACATTGAGGAAGATACGCGATGCCTTCAGCAGCTCGTTTCCTACACGGATCGTGTCCGGTCCCTCGAAACGGGCATGACCTTCGATGACGGTCAGGCCATCCATGCCGCGCAGCCAGGTCTCGAGATTCGTGCGCGCATTGGTCGAGACCGTGTCGGCGCGCGCCTTGACCCGCTTCATGTCGATGGCGATGGGGCTCGCAATGGAAACGCCGTAATCCGCCCCCCTACGGGCGAGATGCGCTGCATAGGCGCTCGCCACGAGCGTCTTCGTCGGCATGCAGCCGGTATTGACGCAGGTCCCGCCAAAAAGCTTGCGTTCGATGATGGCGACCTTCATGCCCGCCGCCGCCAACCGTCCGGCCAGCGAAGGCCCTGCCTGTCCGGCCCCGACGACGATGGCATCGAAAGATTGGGTCATGATACCACTCCCACGATCAATGCCGCTCCGAGGATCGCGATAGCATCCTCGATCAAAGCGGCGGGACGATCCTTGCCAAAGGCGGCTGCCAGGCGTGCCCGGCCTTCTGCCCCTCCGAGCGTGCCGATGATCCCGCCCACGGCTCCGGCAACAAGCCCGCCGAGGAAGGAACCGCTCTGCGCGGCAATCGCACCGCCGCACAAGCCGCCGACTATAATCCGGGTCGCGAAGGAAAGCAGCGTTTTGCGGCTGGGCGTGGTGGGAAGCTGATCGCCGATCAGTTCGCCGATGGCGAGAACCGTCATGATCCAGGGCGTGAAGCGATAGCCCAGGAAGGCGAGCCAGGTTCCGTCGAGATTGATGAGACCGAAAGAGGCCGCCCAGCTGACGGCTGCGGGAGCCGTCATCGCACGCAACCCGGCGATCACTCCGATCAGGAGCGCCAACATATAAACGGCCATCGCTCATCCCTGCTGTCTGCTCAAGCTTGCACGGCGGGGACGCGTTTTTCAATCCTATGCGGAATAGCATTGAGCGTCACACCGGGCGGCTGGACGAACTCGGCAGCGAGACCAGGCCCGGCAAAACAACCGTAACCATCCGGCGGGCGGGAAAGGTGACACGAAGATACATCGCCAGTATAAAGCTCGGCCTTCGAACCCTTTTTGTTCAGCGGACAGCACTCATGATAGCAATGCGGCATTGGTCGCTTCGGCAGCAGGTGACCCTGCTGGTGGGTGTGCTGTGCCTCGCCCTTGTGTGCGCTCTTGCCGCGGGAGCGGCCTATATTGCCCAGAGCCGGGTCAGACAGATCGTCATGAGCGACGAGGCCCACGATGCGGCCCTCACGACGAGCATCCTGGATCGCGGCATGTTCGAGCGCTACCGGGAGGTCCGCAATCTGGCCGCCATGCCGCCTCTGAAGGCTATCTGGGCAGGCGATCCGGCCATGATCCGCCAGGTGCTCGAGCAGTTGCGGACGTCCTATCCGGATTATGCCTGGATCGGATATGCCACGCCCGACGGAACAGTTCAGGCCGCGACGCAAGGCATGCTGGAGGGCCAATCCGTCCAGGCGCGCCCGTGGTTCCAGGATGGTCTCAAGGGACCGGCCGTCGGCGACGTGCACGAAGCCAAGCTCCTCGCCACTCTTCTGGGTCCGGCACCGAACAACGAGCCGTTCCGCTTCGTCGACGTGGCGGCGCCCGTTCGTGACGAGAGCGGCCGCGTGATCGGCGTGGTCGGAGCGCATCTGAGTTGGACCTGGGCGGAGGAGCGGCGGCAGGCCATTCTCCGCAGCCAAGCCCGCCCTGACGGCAAGTCGATCTGGATTCTCTCCGGTGATGGGACAATGCTCCTCGGGCCGAATATCGGCAGCAAGCCTTTCTCGGACGAGCAGATCCGCGCGATGCGTCAGGCCAAGACGGGCGCCTTCGAAGATGCCTCGGGGCCCGAGGCGATGCTGACCGGCTATGCCGTTGCAGGCGGCTACAAGGATTACCCGGGCCTTGGCTGGATCGTGATCTCCCGTCAGCCCGACAGCATCGCCTTCGCGGCCACCAAGGGCATCGTCTGGACGATCATCGGCCTGGGATGCGCAATCGCTTTTGCTGGACTGATCTGCGCCCACTTCATTGCGAAAGGCGTCGCCCGTCCGTTGCAGGAGATCATCCAGGCGGCCGACAAGATCGGCCGCGATCCGACGATTTCCCAGGTTCCCCGGGTGGTGGGATCCTCGGAGATCGTCAGGCTTTCGGCGGCGCTCCGCTCCCTTCTCCGGCGAGCCGGTGCGGCGGAGCAGCAGGTGATCGAGGTTGCCTCGCAGCATGAAAAGGACGTGACGGCTCTTCGTCAGCTGGCCGAGACGGATGCCTTATCAGGCCTCCTCAACCGCCGTGGCTTCAGCCTCCTGGCCAGCGATGCTTTCAATCTCTACCGACGCTCCGAGCGCTCGCTGGCCGTTCTGCTCCTCGACATCGATCTCTTCAAGAAGGTGAACGACACCTACGGACATGCCGCTGGCGATGCCGTGATCCAGACCGTCGGAACCGCATTGACGAAGGCCCTCCGATCCTCCGACATCATCGCGCGTTTCGGCGGCGAGGAGTTCATCGTCCTCGTGCATGGAGCGGATGCGAACGGGATCATTACCATCGCCCAGAATCTGCGCCGTGCGATCGAGGCCCTTCCGATCGAGCACCAGGAGCAGAGACTGTCCATTACCATCAGCATCGGCGGTGCCATGGCGCATGCTGCTGACCGGGACATTCAGGATGTCATCGAGCGGGCGGACGGCGCTCTCTACAAGGCCAAGGCGGCCGGACGAAACCGCGTCGTCATCGACGGGCTGCAGATTCAGCTCGCCGCGGCTGTTGCCTGAACAATCAATTCGTCACGCCGCTGAGGAGCCGCGATAGGCGCTCTCGTGTGCGTTCGCATCGAGCTTGACAATCGCGAGCAGCGCTTCCGTGACCCGGCGGTTCTTTGCGGGATTCCTGTCCATCATCATGATGCCGAGTGCGGCGGGCATGATCTGCCAGGAGACGCCATAGCGGTCCGTGATCCAGCCGCATCGCTGAGACGAACCACCGCCGTTCATCAAGGACATGTTAGGCGAGATGTCAGCGGGCAAGTGGGAAAAGCGCCCGCACACGCGGATCGCGCAGCCAGAGTCCAGCCCAGAGAACGATCCCGAGGTAAACACCGAACAGCGTGTGACTGAACAGCGGACTGCCGATGCGCACATGGGTGGCGATCGCGCCGCCGAGATAGGCGGTGATCAGGATCGCGCCCAGGATCGACGTGCGCGGAGTAGCGTAGAGAAGAGCGGACGCGATGAGCACGATTCCCAGGGTGCGCCACAGGGCGGAATCGGTCGGCCAGCCGAGCGGGATCACAGTGTCGATCACCACCTGAAGCGGCACCAGCTTGATTGCCCCGTCGAAGAGGAGGAAGAGGACGACGAGGCCGCTCAGGGCCCGTCCTGTCCAGACACCTGCGCTGCTGCTGGTGTCTGCTTGTGCCGTCGTTGCGTAAGACATCGTATTCATTCGTTCCCTCACTTCGATGAATCAAGCCGCGGAGGATACCAGTCGGCCTTCGGCGAGCTCGGCCAATTGGCCCGCCACGATGCCCCAGCCCTCGTGGAAGCCCATCTGTTCGTGTTGCTTCATGGCCTCCTCGCTCCAGTGCTGCACCCGGGCGGTGTAGCGGGTGCCGGAGCCTTCCGGGTCGAACGTGACGATCGCGAGCATGAACGCATCCTGCGTGATCCAGCCCGGTTTGAAGGCATCTGTCACGACGATCTTGCGATTGGGCACGACCTCCAGGAACACACCGTCATGGGGCATATCGGCGCCATCGGGCGAGCGCATCATCGTGTAGGCACGTCCACCGGGCCGAAGCTCGAAATCGACCACGGGCGTGGTGTAGGGGCGCGGCGCCCACCATTCGCCGGTGCGTTCGGTCCAGACCTTGTAGACGGTCTCGGGCGAGGCATGGATCAGTCGCGTGATCGAGAGCTCATGCTTAGCAGCATTCTGGTCGATCATTGTCTTCACTCCCCGTGAACTTTACTCCCCATGAACTTTCGCGCTCACGCTGCGGTCGTCTCGCTCATGGCTTCTTTGGCCGCCGCGACATCCATCCACATCACTTCCCAAATGTGACCGTCGAGATCCTCGAAGCTGCGGCCATACATGAAGCCGTAGTCCTGCTTCGGGCCGGGATCGATCGTGCCACCGGCAGAAGCAGCCCTGGCAAGTGTCGCATCGACGTCATCGCGGCTTTCGGCGGAGATGCAGATCAGGACCTCGGTCGTTTCCTTGGCATTGGCGATCTTTTTCGGAGTGAACTGACGGAACTTGTCGTGGGTCAGGAGCATCGCATGAATGGTCTCGGAGAAGACCATGCAAGCGGCGGTATGGTCGGTGAATTGCTCGTTCTTCACCGCCCCCAGGGCCTCATAGAAGGCGATGGACCGGGGCAAATCGGCGACGGGCAGGTTCACGAAGATCAGCTTGGACATTGAGTCTCTCCCTCTCGGCTTGTGATTTGACATTGATTCCATGAAAAGTTATTAATAGCAACTACGAAGTTAGAAAAAATAACTGATAGGCCGGAACCTCGCGCCAGGCGCCATTATGAGGACGCCTGTGCGACCGCTCATGCCCTCGACCTCGTCGGCGAACGCTGGGCACTCCTGGTGATGCGCGAACTCATGCTGGGCCCCAAGCGCTTCAGCGACCTGCGCGAGAGCCTGCCCGGCATCAGTGCGAATGTCCTTACCCAACGCCTCGAGGGGCTGGAATCGGCCGGCATTCTCGTGCGGCGCAAGCTGCCTCCGCCTGCGGCGGTGCAGGTCTATGAACTGACGGAATGGGGATATGAGAGCGAGCCGATCTTTCAGGCGCTCGGCCGCTGGGCGGCGCGCTCGCCCGCGCACGACCCGGCCCTGCCGTTCAGCACGGCGTCCTTGGTGCTGTCCTTGAGGACGATGTTCAATCCAGAGCGGGCAAAGGGCATGGATGCGAGGATTGGTTTTCGCATAGGGGAGGAAACCTTCCTCGCCCATCTGTCCGACGGACGGATCGAGATCGGGCGCGCCGCACTCGACGAGGCCGAGGTGATCCTGACAGGGCTGCCGCCGGTGCTCGCCGGCGCAATCTATGGCGGCCAACCGCTGGAGGCGCTGGAACGAACCGGCGCGTTGAGGGTCGAGGGCGACCGTGACCTGACCCGCCGTTTCGTGAGCCTGTTCCCGCTGCCGAAGAAGGCTTCAAAGCCCGCCTGAGGAACGTCAGGCAGGCCGGGGCGACCTTATCGCAGCGACTCTTCGAAGAAGGTGAGCAGCCGCTTCCAGTGCCGCTCGGCACCGCGTTCATCATAAACGTTGTGGTCGGAAACGGCCCAGCCATGCGCCATGCCGACATAGTTTTCGATGATGTGATCGATCTCGGCCCGTCGCAGCGCTTCCGCCAGCAGGGCCGATTGCTCGGGCGGAAAACTGCCGTCCACGCCCGCGCTTCCCACATAGACGCGTCCCTTGATCGTTGACACATGACGATGCGGACTGTCGGGCGCATCGCTCGCGAGGCGTCCACCATGGAAACTCGCCGCCGCGGCAATGCGGTCGGGATAGGCCGCAGCGGCATGGATGGCGCGACCTCCTCCCATGCAATAGCCGACCGTGCCGATCCGGCCCGAGATCCCGGCCTGGGTCAGGGCGTCGAGGAACGCGGCCGAATCGCGCCGGGTCATGTCCTGGCTCGTGCCGTCGATCATGCTCCGCAACGCACTGCGGGAGGGCTCCTCCGAAAAGGCCGTCCTGGCATCCAAAGGGCCATAATCACCGAAGCGATAGAAGAGATCGGGAACGAGAACCACATAGCCCTCACCCGCGAGGCGCTCGGCCATCGTATCGAGCGCGGGCCGCGGACCGAAGGCATCCATGTAGAGGATGATGCCCACCGCAGCTTGATGGCTCGGGCGGAACAACCCTGCCTTGGCGGTTCCGTCTTCCGTGCGAATCGAAATGTCCTGCTTTGCCAAGATCCTCTCCTCGTGCTTGCGCTGCCCGCCCTCGGAACCCTCGCTGAATGCGAGCGTTTCCTGCCCTCTCCTATGACCCTATAGGAGCGCTATTTCAAACCCGGCACGCCTGCTGACCCGCCGAGGCATTCACGATAGCCCCTTCGTCAGAGTCCGGTCGAGAGAAATTGGCCAAGGAGCAGCCGCTCGTCCTGGTGCTCGGCGGCGGCAATGCGCTCGGCTCCTATCTGGCCGGCGCATGCGAGCATCTGCTGCAGCAGGGCATCGAGCCGCAATGGACCGTCGGCGGCTCCATCGGTGCCGTCATGGGCGCGATCATCGCCGGGAATGCTCCCGAGGATCGCCTGCCCCGGCTCAAGGCGTTCTGGGACGAGGCGATGATCCGCTCGCCGGGCCTGCTGGGACGCGGCACGAAGACCCGGCACACCTATAACGAGCTTCACACGATCACGACACTTCTGTTCGGACGGCCGGGGCTGTTCGGCCATCGCTTTCCCGGAGCGCTGTCCATGTTGCCCTGGATGCCGGACGACATTGCGCTCTACGACCACACACCTCTGCGCCAGACGCTGGAACGGCTCGTCGATTTCGACAGGCTGAACCGGAGTGACATCAGGCTCACCGTCGGCTGCGTCGACCTGGAATCCGGTAACGAGGTTCTGTTCGATACGACCCGCGACAGGCTCACGCCCGAGCACTTTCTGGCCAGCACCGCGATCACGCCGATCTTCCCGCCTGTCGAGATCGGCGGTCGATTGTTGTGCGATCCGGGCTACACCAACAATCTGCCTCTCGACGTGCCGTTCGCCGAACCGATGAATCAGGACTTCACCTGCATCGCGGTCGAACTATTCAGCCTGCATGCGTCGCGTCTGGTCTCGCTCGATTCGACGGCGGAGCGGGCGAACGATCTCATCTTCGCCAGCCCCACGCGGCGGACCCTGAAGGCTCTCGAGCGGGAATATGCCCTGCGCGACCAATGGGAGCCGGATGGCCCCACGGCCACGCTGCTGCACTTGGCCTATTATGCGGGAAGCGACGAGCGCGCCGGCAAGACCTTTGACTACTCGCCCTCTTCGATCCGTGATCGCTGGGGTGCCGGAAAGCGCGATATGGAAAAGAGTCTGGCGCTGCTGGACGATGCGCCGGGAACCCGGCACCGCTTTCGCTACCTGGCCCTGGATCCTCGGCAGGAAGCCGTATCGGCCGAACTTTGGAGCTTCGGCGGCTCGTGCCTGACGGATCAGGGGCCTCCGGCCAACGATCCGACCACCGCCATGGTCAGCTCGTCGAGATTGACGCGTCCTTCGATGGTGATCATCTCGGCTTCGCCAGGCTTGACGCGAAGGCCCTGCTGGCCGGCCTCCGATTGCCGCTGCAGCTCGGCGATGATGGCTTCGCGCACTTGATCCTCGATGTTCATCGCTATCGTCCTTTCACCGTGGCGTTTCTTGCTGTCGAACGTCGGGACGGACGACCCTGTTCCACGCCTGCACAGCTTCCAGGGCTCAAAGCTCTGTTCGAACGGCCTTCAAGGCTCGGAACGCCTGTGCATCCATGGTGCCACGCTCGTTGTTGCAGGCCGAGCAGGCCAGCACGATGTTGTCGCGGTTAAGCGGGCCGCCGAAGGACTTGGGCACCACGTGATCGAGGGTCGCGAGATCGGGCGCACATTTCACGCCACGTCCCGGTCGCCGTGCGGGAATGCCGCAATAAACGCAACGTCCCTCGTCGCGGGCGAAGACATCGTTGAAAAGCCTGATGCGCTGAACTGCTTTCATGGCAATAAAATCTGCCCTCCTTTCAGGGGGCTCTTCGTGTGGAACCGGAGGGGAAGCGGGGTGGTTGCTCCTGCATTCAGAGGAGCAGACCCATGGTAGACACCCGCCGCAGGAACCGGAACCCCTTCAATGACGATAACGGCTACGGGGATGTGCCTCCGCGTAGCGCCGTCGGCTTTCGCGGCGAAGGCCGGGAATATCCGGGCGGCTACGGCAGCGATGCCAATGAGTTTGCAGGCGGGGTGATCGACGATGGACGGGGCGGCCCTCCGGACGACGAAGGATTCGACCCCGGCTACAGCCACGACCGTTCCGGCCTGGGCGCCTTCGGCTCACGCGATCCGAACGATGCGGATGTTCGCTCCGGCCGAGAGGACGGGCGCTCCTCCGGCGGCCATCGCGGCCGCGGGCCCAAGGGCTACAAGCGATCCGACGAGCGAATTCATGAGGATGTGTGCGAGCGCCTGACAGAGGACCCGTTCATCGATGCCTCCAACATCGAGGTGGAGGTGAAGGACGGCGAGGTCACGCTCAACGGCACCGTTTCGAGCCGAGGTCTCAAGCGCCGCGCCGAGGATCTGGCGGAACTGGCCTCAAGCGTAGCTCACGTGCAGAACAATCTTCGCGTCGAAGGAGCCTGAGACGCGTGGAGGCTCCCACGGGAGGTGGGAGCTTTCTCTCCTTGCTGGACGGTATCTCGCCGTTCTTCGCGCTTGGTTCGCGCAACTCTCTTGGCGCCTCTCACGGCACCTCGGGCGGCAGCATCGGATGAATGATGGGCTTTTCAGATTCCGGGGGCTGCTCGGGCAGGGATGACGGAGCACTCGGGGGAGTAGACGGCAGAGGAGTCTCGGGAGGGATCGGCATGGTCGGCACCGGCTCGGTCGGTGGCGGCTTGGGATAAAACTCATCCGGCTGCGGCCGGCCGCTGGTACTGGGTACGGACAAGAAGCTCTCCCCTGCAACATTCTGTCTCGTGATCAACCGCCCAGTTGCGCGAAAGTTCTCTCGCGGCTGAAACCCTCCGGTCGATTTCGGTGTCGTCACCAAAACGAAACCATAGTCGAAATCCGAGGCTTGACCTTAGGTCAGTTTGCGGCCACGACGGCAAGGTGGAATTTTGAATCGGAAGAGCCATGCGCGCAGCCTCATCCCTCGCCGTTTTGACTGCCCTACTGGCGGGTTCGACCGTGGCTCAGGCGGCAGATCCGCTCTTCGCGCCCGAACCCATTCAAGACTCCTCGGGCTGGATCGTCACCGTGAAGGGCAATCTGCGGGTGGGGCCGTCCTATCCGGGTTCGGACGAGTTCAGCTTCATCGGCTACCCCTCGCTGAGCTTTCGCCGCGCCGGCACGGTCGAGCGTTTCAGCGCTCCCGATGACGGCCTGAGCTTCTCGTTCCTGGAGGATTCCGCTGTCCGCTTCGGTGTCGTGGGCCGCTTCGTGGGCGGGCGCTATCTGCAGGACAATCGGGAGCTCTTCGGCCTGGAGAAGATCGACTGGGCGGTGGAGCCCGGCGTCTTCGTGGAATACTGGCCGCTTGAGTTCCTGCGGGCCCGCGCCGAGATCCGGCGCGGCTTCAACGGGCATGAGGGCTTCGTGGCCGATTTCGGCCTCGATGCGGTCCAGAGATTCGGCGCGTTCACCGTCTCGATCGGTCCGCGCCTTGCTCTCGGCGACAACGAATTCACCCGCACCTATTTCGGCGTGACGCCCGCCGAGGCGGCACTGAACGGCCAAGTCACGCCCTACCGGCCGTCAGGCGGCATCACCTCGGTGGGGGCGACCGGGGCGATCAGCTACGACTGGTCGCAGCAATGGTCGACCACCGCCTTCGTCACCTACAAGCATCTGGTCGGCGATGCCGCTGACAGCCCGATTGTCGAGCGCTTCGGCTCGGAGCACCAAGTCGGCGTCGGGCTGACGGTGTCCTATTCCTTCGGCTACACGCCCTGACGATTTAAGGCTGCATCCTCAATGAAAGAGCCGCCCTTGCAGGCGGCTCTTTCATTTTGAGAATATCGAACGTTCTCAGGCCGCGAGGCTGCTGCTGATGGCAGCTTCACCGCGATAGATGCAGCCTTCCGATGAACCGGACATGCCGCGCTTGAGCTCGACCTCTTCGAGGTTGGGGAAGCGGGCCTTCACGAGCCTCCAGATATACGTGGTGACGTTCTCCAGCGAGGCGATGCCAATCTCAGGGTTGAGGTCCAGGTTGCCATGGTCCAGGCCCGATCCGTGCTCGCCTTTGATCTCCTTCTTTGATCTCCTTGATGTAGTTCTCGACGTCATAGAGATTGACCGGCCAGCCATAGACCTCATCGACGGTCCCGCCGAAGGTGAGCTTGACGATGAAGGTGTGCCCGTGCAGCCCGGAATAGGGAGCCACCGAGTGCGCGGCCTCGAACGTAAACTCGCAATATGTCTTCATTCACCTTGCTCCCGTCGCCGGTTCTCTGCTTGTTGCCGAACGCATCGTTGAGTGCGAACCGAAGGTTTGCGTCAGGGAAAACCGAGTCCGCCTGTCCGCACGCTGCGCTGGAGGCGCAGCCTGCTGAACATTCGATCGGGTTCGCATTCCTGCGTTCAGGCCATGGAAAATGTGCCTAGCATATTTCGCTTCATCAACAAAATCCCGCGAAGGCACCGCAACGTGGTTCTCGATGCTTTGTAGAGCATGGATCCATTGCTTCTTACGCGACTCTGACCTTGTGCTTGAGAGCGGCCAGCGTATGGACCAGTTCCCGTGCCGGCTTCGGCCGCCCGAAATAATAGCCCTGCGCATCGGTGCACCCGGCCGCCTGGATCTGCCGCAGCTGATCCTCCGTCTCGATGCCCTCGGCTACGGTCGGCATGCCTAAGCTGGCGCCCAGGTTGGCGATGGACTGCACGATTGCGAGGCAATCCGCCCGCTGGGACATTTCACGCACGAAGGACTGGTCGATCTTGATCTTGTCGAACGGGAAGCTGCGCAAATAGCTCAGGGATGAGTAGCCGGTTCCGAAATCATCCATCGCAACCCGTACGCCGAGTCGGCGCAGCTGATGAAGCGTGGAGACGGTCATCTCATTGTCCTGGAGCAGCACCGACTCGGTGATCTCCAGTTCCAGCCGGTTCGGAGCGAGTCCCGACGCCGCCAAAGCGCGGCTGACGCTCTGCACGAGGCCCCGGTTCCGGAACTGAATCGGCGAGAGATTCACAGCCACGTGAACGTCCCTCGGCCAAGTGGCCGCTTCCTTGCAGGCCTGCTCGATGATCCAATCGCCCAAAGGCGAGATGAGACCGGTATCCTCGATTACCGGAATGAACTCCGCCGGCGGGACGAGACCGCGCTCGGGGTGGTGCCAGCGCAGGAGAGCCTCGAAGCCGCCGATCTCATTCTTCTCGATATTGATCTGAGGCTGATAGAACAGCTCGAACTCGCCGTTGGTCATCGCCTTGCGCAGATCGACTTCCAGAACACGACGAGCCTGAAGCTGCTCATCCATATCCGACTCGAAGAATCGGAACGTGCCCCGCCCATCGGCTTTGGCGTGATAGAGGGCCATGTCCGCATGCTTCAGGATCTGGCTCGGGGTCATATTCCTCTGCGCCAAAGCGATGCCGATGCTCGTGCCGATGAAGAGTTCCTGCCCGTTCACGCTGAAGGGCGCGCGGAGGGACTCGACGATGCGCGATGCGAGGGCGGCGCTTTCCTGGGGCCGACGAATCCCTGTCTGAAGGATGGCAAATTCGTCGCCGCCGAACCGGGAGATCAGGTTCCTTACTTGGCCTTCGCTTGCGGGAATGCAGGCGCGCAGGCGGTCGGCTACAGCCTTGAGCAGTTCGTCGCCCGTTTCGTGGCCGAAGGAATCGTTGACATCCTTGAAGTGATCCAGATCCAGATAGGAAACGGACACCGTGCGTCCGTTCGGCTTCAAGCGTGTGAGTGCGTGTTCCAATTCGTTGCGCAGCACCACGCGATTGGGCAGGCCCGTAAGCGCATCCTGATGCGCCAGAACATGAAGCTCCTCGTGGGCTCGCCCCAGCAGCCGGTTGTGCTTGTCGAGCAGGAAGATCAGGACAACTCCGACAAGGATCAGGCTTGCCGCGATGCCGGAGAAGGCCCAGTGCAGCCGGATCAACTCCTGCTGATCCTTCTGAACGAGCGCGGCCCCGTGATTGTGCGCCACGGATGCGAGCTGTGCGAGTCTGCCCTCCAAGGGACGCAGAAGTTCAAGCGCCTTTCTGGCCGCCTCCGGATTCCGGTCGATTTCCGCGATCAAGGGCTGGGCCGCCGCGAGCGTCTCCTGGAACTCGCGGAGAGTGGCGTGATGTTCCGGATTGCGCTGGAGAAGGTCCTGGAAGCTTCCCTCGTTCAGCATCCGGGCTCTGCCGAGCAGGATATCGAAGCGCAGTTCGACCTCGTCCTTATCGATATGACTTCCCGGCATCCCGAATTCGGCCAGGCGATGTTCGAGGCGGATAAACTCGGAAGCGGCTTGTCCCGCCTCCCAGGCTGGATTGTAGACGGAGATCTGCTGCAACGCACCTTGGCGTTGAACGACCAGCACCGAAATGTAGATGCCGGCGATCAGAAAACCGCCAATGAGGTTCGCAATAACCGTTTTGAAGGTGCGCAGGGACAAATGCTGAGGCCTCCGAGACCTGCCGACTGCTGCTACTTCACTTCAATCCTGGCAACCTGCCAAGCCGAGCGGGCATAGTAGGTCTGGCTCTTGAGCTCGGGATTGCTGTCATACAGATAGACGATGAACAGTGGACCTTTGTCCCGCACGGGCATGTACTCGCCATTGCGCTTGAGCGCGAGAATCACGTTGTACTTCCCGAAATCCTCCATCGGAATCTCGGTGGCATAATCGTTGAGCGCGATGACCGAAACGCGCTGCCCGTTTGCTCCGACCTGCTTCATCAGCTTGTCGAGGGAAATGCCTTCGAACTTGACCTTGCCTTCGTACCAGGGCGTCGTCGTCTCGATTGTGATGAGACCGAGGGATTCCAGCATCGCGCGATCGAACTGGGCGGTGCTGTCCTTGTTGGTCACGCCGATCTTGCCCGAGATCGTGAGGATCGGCCGCTCCTTCGGGGCTGGCAGTGACGCGGCATAGGCCACGCCAATGATCCCTAGGAACGCGACAAACGTTCCTAGCAGGCCCGTTCTCGTCTTGGCGCCAAGCATGCAGATCCCCTACGGAAATTAATGTAAGCGATAAAAACACATAAATTTGATCAAAGTGTTATACAACTCTGCTTCAGAAGTAAAAGCGGCGAAACTGCCATTGTTATTTTGTAATGGTTATCTAAACGTAACGGCATCCACTCCTAGAGCGCGTTGACATTCAGGCTTTCGACGGACTCGCAAATCTGATTCAAGCTCCTTTTGGGCGCGGAGGCTTGGGTGAGCGGAGTTCGTCTGATGTTGAAAGATCACCAGTGGGATCGGATGGAGCCGCATTTGCCGGGCAAACGCAT
>NZ_VOSK01000699.1 GCF_009296175.1 Microvirga tunisiensis
GGAACGCGCCGGCTTGATCCGCCGTCAGCCCGGAGTGGCGCGAAGCATCGAGGTGTTGGTCGCCCCTGAAGGCCTGCCCCTCCTCCGCCATCCCCAACTCGTCAAATCCTCTGGGCCGAGGATCTAGCCGGATGTAAATCAGCTTAGAAACATTGATCCCGGTAGGGGCAAGCGCAACCGGCTGAATATTCGAAACAAATAGCGATAGCAGAGGGGTCGCCGTCGGCGCCGGTTGTGACCCTCTCACCCTGAGCAAAGACCCAAGGCCACTCAAAGGTTTCCGCCGAGCAAGTGACGGGGTCTGGGTTCGAGGCCGAATGACAGGCCAGGAAGGCCAAGAGCCGCTCCGGGTTCGAGAGGCCATCACTGAAGATCACGGGAGGCGCACGCTCCTCCGACGCGGCATCCGGGGCTGGAGGCTGAGAATGGGTCACGTTCGGCTCAGTGTACCCGGGAGAGGTGCCAGAGAGTCGTTTTGAGCAAAGGCTCTCTGCATCCAACATACCTATCCGACAGTTCTCTCTCCAACGGGCCGCATAGGAGGCAAGCATGACCGACTTGGCGCTAAGAATTCAAGGCCTGCTCGAACGCCCCTTAGAGGCTCTAAACTCTCTCCCGTTCTGGTTCGCACTCGGGCTTCTCTTTGCGCCTACGCTTCTTTCCCTGTTCACACGGCGGTCGATTACGATTGTTGCGACCGCTCTCCTAAATTTCGCTTGTCTGGTCCTCCTCGGTGCAGGGCAAGCCCCTGAGATAGCGGGTCCGGTGATGATCGTAACCTTTGCGGCATCTCTGATCGTTGCCCTCTTTGGGCTCCACGAGAACCAACTCTGGCAAAGGATTTCAGGTCTGGACGCAAAAGTTACCCAGGTAGAAGAGCAGATGATGACCTTCCTGAGGGCTCTTGAAGGGCGATCCGATCTGATCGATCAGAGGGGGGAGCAAGCGCGTATGGCTTTTGAGGCGGCTCGTAGTGCCCTTGAGGACGCGCGCAAGCCGCCACAGCCTGCCAAGGCAGCTTTCCCGCTGTCGACGCAGAGCGCACATACGAATCCATCTGGAGGCGCACCTCAGGGAAGCCCTGCTCCACCAACGCCGAAGGCCTAAAATACAGCTGCGCCCTGACTGAGCCCTTTCGGCGGGCTCGGGCGGCACGTGCGTCGGCGCACGTCACGATGCCGCGAAATCGCCAAGATACGTCGTATCATCAACCGCCAACGGGGAAGCAAATCATGCGTGCTCTGTTCAGCATCTTCTGCTTGTTCTCAAACCTATCTGGCGGGGCATTGCAGAAGATTTGGAGGCGGCCCAGCAAGAAAGAACGGAACAGTACCATGCCGTTCTCGCTGAGATCGCACCCGATAAGGCCTTGTCACTGATGCCACTCCCTCACGACCTGCCGGACGACATTCGCGAAGCCATTGAGGCTTGGACGGAAGCCAAAGCTTAAAAGTGATCCAAAGGGCCATCGGAACTGCCTCGCCAATCCCCTACACGGCTTCGGAAATTGGGGCATGACCAACGGCACCGTCACCATAACTGAGTGAAAACCATTTCCCGCCCTTTCCAGCTGTTCCCCGGTGGGTCTAAGCTCTTGAAATGCGTGGCACGCTCCGGACCTAAATACCGGAAAGAGTAAAGTAAAAGT
>NZ_VOSK01000700.1 GCF_009296175.1 Microvirga tunisiensis
CCTTCTGGCGAACTCGATTACCGTCGCCTATAGCTTCTCCAAAAGCGAGTTCCCGCTAACGGGCCGCTGAAGGCATCCAGGGCACGCCGTCGTGGATAGGGCAGTTGGCATGCGTCTCGTGCAGCGACGCATTCGGCAAATGACCCGAGAACCACGATTAAGGACTGATCCTTGTTGTCGATGGGAATCATCCGAACGCGTCTGAACACGAGCTTCGGGAGCCATACAGCGTATCACCTTTCGATTATGGTATCGTACATCAATCAGCTGCAGGGATATGTTCCATGTCCTTTGCAACCAAATGCCTTGTTTTCTCTCCTGACGCGACTGCCCCTGACGGGTCTGAGGTGCGGGGCCTGTGTAGCAAGAGCCGCGGCAGCCTGGCGCATTTTGCGCTACCTTCACATGCGGCTTGAGGGCTATGACCCATCATACTGTCGAGGAGGCTTGGCACTTTATCTCCGGCCGCAGTCAGATGTGGCGACGCACGCGGGAGCAGGACGAGATTGTGGACGTAGGGCCAGCCATGGCCATCACGATCCCGGTTGGAATTCACTTCCAGTTTCGCTTTGCTTCGCATGAGCCGCGACGGCAACTGGGACAACGATGCCGCCGTGGCCGGACGAAGGTGACGCGTCTGCAGTCGACGGGGTCGGGAAGCCAACTGTTTGACGGATCAGGAGAACGTCGGCTTAACGTTGTGCCGGCTCAAGCTGGGGCTTGGGACTGCCGTGGCGCCATCCAGACATGCCGGCGTCCAGCAGGTTGTGGCTTGAGACGGTCACCCGCCGACATGGCCTCGACCTTCGACAGACTTGGTGTAGATGGTCATCAGCTTTGTCATTTCGGAGTTGTAGTCGCGGACAGTCTCTTCGAGCCAGCGAGATTGGATGGCTGTCACATCAGCAAGGTTTCTGCAGCCCAATATTTCGCGAGCGGTCTCACCGTCCTTCTCGACGCGCATGGACATGAAGCTCATCATCTCACGCTGGCATTCGGCGGTCGCGGCGAACCACGTTTCTGTAGCCTTCGCCAGAGCCTGACTGTTGTCCCTCGATAGTGCGAATTCACTGGCGCTGCGCATCGTGTCTGACAAGGTCGACTGCTTGGACATAGTAGTCATGGACTGTCCTCCTTGAACAATTCCTTTCTGAGAGCGAGTGGGTTGCCTCCGCTGGCTCCGAGCGGAGGATCTCCTCGCCGAATTCGGGGCCAGAGCATTCCATTGATATAGATCTCAATGGCCGCCTAGCACGAGGGTCTGGATCGGGTACACCAGCGCCTGGATCCGCAGGATCATGGCGTGCACGAGCCCGACCGCGTCCACCGCATGAAGAACGAAGCCTCTGGTCGCGCTGACGTTGCCTGACGCGATCAGATCGTGATTGCTGGTATAGGCATTGGCAATGCAGCTGCTGCCGGGCGAGACGTCGTCGAAGCCGCCCTCGTAGAGAGGCTCGAGATAGACTAGGATGGTTCCCGGCCGCACCACCTGCTGCGCGTCGATCAGCTGCTCGCCGCTGCGGATCTGGCCGGCGGCGATAAAGTCCTGCACGCCCGTCACGACCATCGGGATCACCGTCCAGGGCTTCGAGGCACAGGTGGCCTCGGCCACCATGCCGACCTTCATCACCTGGGCCTCGA
>NZ_VOSK01000701.1 GCF_009296175.1 Microvirga tunisiensis
TACTACTGTGTCATAAACTTTGTGTGGCAGCAGGGACATCGTGGGAGCCTTCGCACGAGAGCGCAGATGAGTTCAGCCCGGATGGTGGCGATCGACTGGGCGAGGTGGCGTTCGGGGCGAATGGGTGCAGCCGCGAGGCTGGTCGGCTTTCGACAGGCGGGACGCCTGACCGGTCGTGAGCCGGACGGGCGCTGAGGGGGAAAACCGGCTCCGCTCGGAGACCAGAAACCCATAAGCCGCGATGCACAGCGTGGCGTGGTGATGAAAGCCGCGCCAGCCCCGCCCCTCAAAGGGGCCCAGACCGATCTCCTGCTTGAGTTCCTGATAATCCCGCTCGATGCGCCAGCGCAGTTTCGCCAGATCAACAAGGTCCCGCAGGACGGTGTCCTCCGGCAGGGTCGAGAGCCAGTACTTGGTCGGCCGCTTCTCGCCTTCAGGCCATTCGATCAGACACCACTCCTCCGGTCGCAGGGTCGCGCGCCAGTAGTCGCGGTGCGCCGGTCGAACGCGGACGGCCGCAAAGCGCGAGCTCAGCGCAGCCTTGGAACCTTCCCGCCAGGTGACCACGTGCCAAGCGCTTCGAGGCAGATCTTTCGCTAACTTCAGGGCTGAGACCGGCTTATGCTGAGCGTCCCTCCGCAACAGGGTGGGCGGACGCCCGCGCCCGCTCCAGGGCTGCGGCGGCAGGGGCCCAGTGCCGGGCGCCCACAGGCTGGTGCTCGACGCAATCCCCACGATGTAGGTCAGACCCATTTTGGTTAGCGCGGTGCGAAACGCCGTCTCAGAGCCATAGCCGGCATCCGCCAGCACCACCGCCGGGGACACTCCCGCCAACAGCGCCGCCCGAATCTGAGCGAGTGCGATGGTGGGTTTGCTGCGAAACTGGATCGGGTCCGGTACGCCGGCCTTGATCCGCCGCTCGGGATCCAGCGCCCACTCCTTGGGCAGATAAAGCTGATAGGCGATCGGCAGGCTCGCGTGAGCGTTGGCCAGTGACAGGCTCACAGCGACCTGGCAGCTGTCCTGCTTGCCCAACTGTCCGCAGTACTGGCGCGCCACCCCGACCGAATGGCTGCCCTTCTTGGAAGGCCGGTGTCATCGACGATCCAGGCGCGGATGGCCCCATGCCGTTCGATGACCGGCAGCACTTGCTCGCGCACGCTTGCCAGCAGGATCTCATCCGACCACTCGGCCTGCGCCACGAGATGATGCAGGGATTGGTGGGCCGCCCGGGCGCGGTGAGGGGCGAGCCGGGCCGCCATGGGCTCGATGCTCTTGCGTTCACCCGGCAGGAGCAAACCGGTACAGTAGGCCTGCATCGGGACAATCCGATCGGCATGGCCAAGCCCTTCCGCAAGGGCATCAACATACGCGGCAAACCGCGCCTCGCGCGTCTCTGATGGGATAGGAAGGTTCATCACGCGCCCTCCGTATGATGGCACTTCCGACTATGCCCCGACCCGTCAGTTTATGACACAGTAGTATTAGGGGTCCCGCCAGTCAACAGTGACCCCTAGCCGTTCTTATGCATGGGAAGGTTGATGAAGGCTGGCGAGTGTAGCTTAAGCACTTGAAGCAGCGTAGGATTTGGTTGCTGAGACTAATCCCTGCCACCAATTGCCCTGTGCCACACTCGCCAT
>NZ_VOSK01000702.1 GCF_009296175.1 Microvirga tunisiensis
CAGTCGCCGATCTCCACCGCCTGGCGCGCCGCGAGTTCAGTCGCCTGCAGCGCCGACCCGAGATGGTTGTCAGCTTCTTTCGGCATGCAGGTCTCTCAGTTGCAGGCCTTTCGTGAAGATCATTAGAAGTTTCCCGAGGCGGCCTCTTTCAAGATCTGCTTATCCAACGTCAGGTCGGCTACCGCGCGGCGGAGCCGGGCATTCTCCGCCTCCAGATCCTTCAGGCGCTTGACCTGATCGGACTTGAGCCCGCCATACTCCTGGCGCCAGCGATAATAGGTCACCTCGGTCACGCCGATGGCGCGAACCGCGTCGGCCACGGATTGGCCTTGTGAGACCATCACGTCGACCTGGCGTAACTTGGCGACGATCTCTTCGGGCTTGTGACGCTTCTTGGGCATTTCGGTCCTCCTGTGAGCCTTAAGACATACTTCAGGGTGGACCAGTTCAATGGGGGCGGATCAACTTGGCGCGGCGGCGAAGATTGCTCAGCACGCGCTGCCGGTAGCGTTCCTCGTCGTAGGATGCCCCGGGATCGGCGTAGGCCATCCCGTGACGGAGCGTGTTGTAGACCAGCACCGCGATCTTGCGTGCCGTCGCGGTGATCGCCTTGGCCTTGCCGACCCGCGCGGCGAGCCGTCGGTAGAGGGCGCCCAGCGCTGTCTGGGTGCGCCCGATCGCGCCCGCGGCCAGCCGCAACAGTGCCGCGACCCGACTGCCGGAGCGGCGCGTGCGGCTCGACAGCACCTTGCCCCCGGAGATCTTGTTGTGCGGCGCGAGGTCCAGCCAGGAGGTGTAGTGCTGGGCGCTCGGCCACGCCGCGAGATCCGGGCCGCACGCGCTGACCCGCTTGAGTGCCAGGTAGGGTCCGATCCCATCGATCTGGGTCAGGTCGCCCCCGAGGATCGCATGCAGGGCCGCGCGCACCGGCACGGCCGGCTCATTGGCCTGCGGCTGCGCGCGGCGGGGCGGCGGCAGCGGCGCTGCCGGCGGCGGGCTCTGGGCTTGCAGGCGCTCCAGCCCGGCCGCGATGCGCTCGTCGCAGGCGGCCACCTTTGCTTGGTAGATCTCATACAGCTCGAGCGCCTGGGCCAGGGCGAAGACGGGCTCCTCCCGGTCGTTGCCGACCAGCGCGGCGCACAAAGTCGCGAGCGGGGTCTTGCAGCGCCCGTCGCGCAAGGCGGCCAGGCGGTCCAGATCGCGCTCGCCTGCCACCAGGGCCCGAATGATGCGCAGCCCCGTCTGGCCGGTGATGTCGGCCACCACGTGCTGGAGCTGCAGATTCATCTGGGTCAGCGCCTTCTGCATGGGCTGGATGTGGGCGGCCGCCGCCTCGAGGAGGCGCTCGCGCTGGCGCAGATCAGAGCGCAGGGTGGCGCTCTCGCCGTGCGGCTGGAAGCTCGCCCGCAGAAGCCCGTACTCGTGCAGGCGCTGCCGCCACTGGGCGTCGCAGACATCCGTCTTGCGGCCCGGCACCGGCTTGACCTCGCGGGCCTTGACCACCACCACCGCGTGTCAATGGGCGTTGAATCTCCCGTAATTATGGGCCTTCAATTTTCCCTACCTGACGGACGAGAATGGGTCCGGTGATCAGCCGGTCGGATGATCATTTGCTTTGCCTCCTGGTGGTCGGCCCCGGC
>NZ_VOSK01000703.1 GCF_009296175.1 Microvirga tunisiensis
CCGTAGTACATGGGGAAGCAGCGCGGCGGAGCTGGCCCGGGTTGCGGAGCCGCGCTGCGTGGGGTGGCCATGGCCGGCCAGCAGGTCTCACAGTGATGTCGCTGAACATAAGCTGGAGGCCAACCGACCATGACCGAACTCAATCCTACACCCGCTTCTGCCGCCCTGGTAGCAATCGACATCGCCAAGCACCGCCACGAGGTGCTGATCGAGGCTGCCGGCCATCAGCGACGTCGGCGGCTCACAATCCTGAGCAACAAGGCGGATTATGATCGCCTCGTGGAGATCCTGACCACTTACGGCTGTCCTGTGCTCATCGGATTTGAGGCGACCGGTGATTATCACCGCGGCCTGGCCTACCGCCTGCTCTCCGCAGGCTTCGAATTGCGCCTGGTCTCATCCGTGGCGCTCGCCCGCACCCGGGAGGCTTTGCACAACGGCTGGGACAAGAACGATCCCAAGGACGCGCAGGTCATCCTGCATATGCTCCAGATCGGCGCGACCCAACGCTATGTCGATCCTCTGGCGGTCGGGATCAACGACCTGCAGGAGTTGTCGAAGACCCACGAGGCGATCTCCAAGGCCAAGACCGAGATCTGGCACCGGATCCTGACCCATTACCTGCCCCTGTACTTTCCCGAGATCGAGCGCTTTGCCGGCAACAGCCGCTCCGACTGGTTTCTGGCGCTGCTCGAACGCTTCCCAACGCCCGGCAGCATCATGGCCTTGGACCGAGAGAGCTTTGTGGAGGAGGCATGGCCTGTGATCGGCCGTAAGGTCTCCAAATCTCGATTGCTCAACGACATCTACGAGACCGCTCGCGCCTCCACGGCTCTGCCCGTATCGGAAAGCTCTGCGGCCATCACCATGTTCCGCATGGTTCTGGCCGAAGCACGCAGTCTGATCCGCCAGCGGGATCGGATTGAGAAGCTGGCTCATGCGATGCTGGCCGATCATGCTGACTACCAGCGACTGTGCACGATCCCAGGGATCGGGCCGATCCATGCCCTGACGATCCTGGCGGAAGCAGGCGATCTGCGCCGCTTCGGACACCATCGTCAGTTCCTGAAGTTCTGCGGCCTTGATCTGGCCACCTGCAAGTCTGGCACGTTCCGCGGCCGCACCAAGCTATCGAAGTACGGCAATGCTCGCTTACGTCGGGCGCTGTGGATGGCTGCTCAAGTGGCAGCCCGCCAGCGCGACAACAGCTTTCGGGATAAACTCGGCCGCTATACTGAGCGCGATCGCCAGGATGCCGATTTGCGCCGCAAGGCCGTGACTGCTTTGACCGCCAAGATGGCGCGTGTGGTGCACGCGTTGATCAAGGGCGGAGTAGAATACCGGCCGTTCTTCGAGCGTCCGGTGCCGGGTGGAAGGACCTCTCTCTGTGCGGGCCGTGAGGGCGCGTCAGCGACCCTGTAGATAATGTTTGGGCCTTCCACCTGGGGTGTATCTCGTATTGAGGACGGTGAGGACCACGGCTGTGACCGCTGGATCCTGTGTTTGCTATGGGAGAGGACAATCCCGTTGACGGTGGAAGCCACCTGGCTCAATCTGATGCTAACGCCGATCCAGCAAATCGGCGTGCTGAGATCTGCTGGCTCATGGCCGCTGCTGCTTCCCCACATAGGACGTTGTC
>NZ_VOSK01000704.1 GCF_009296175.1 Microvirga tunisiensis
CCCATCTTATGCACGATGCGGCTGAAGAGGGTTGGCGAGTGTAGCCTAAGTGACTGACGTGTCGTAGGATTTGGTTGCTGACACCAACCCCTGCCACGATTGCACCGTGCCACACCCGCCATGACGGACGATACCCCTCCAACGTTTCCGTTTCCAGCCGTTGGCCGCAAGAAGATCACCGCCGCTTTCGACGGTGGGCGCCTGTCGTCAGACGGTGGTGTCATGCTCCTGGCCCAGGCCGAGCGCCGGCTTGGGATCGCCGAGCGGCTGGCACGCGTCATCCCGGATCAGCGCGATCCGACCCGCGTCAGGCATGCTGTGGCGGACATGATCCGCGCCCGCATCTTCGCCATCGCGTGCGGCTATGAGGACTGCAATGACTTCGGCTCGCTGCGGGCTGATCCGGCGTTCAAGCTCGCCTGCGGGCACTTGCCGGAGACGGGAGCGGATCTCGCCTCGCAGCCGACCCTCTCACGCCTGGAGAATGCCCCGACGATCCGCGATGCCATCCGGTTGACCTATGCTCTGGTCGACCAATGGATGGCCAGCTATGCCACCGTGCCGGATGGCGTGGTGCTGGATATCGACGACACCTGTGACGTGGTGCATGGGCATCAGCAGCTGTCGTTGTTCAACGCCCATTATGACGAGCGCTGTTTCCTGCCAATGCATGTCTACGATGCGGCGACGGGCCGGCCTGTCGCGGTTGTGCTGCGGCCGGGCAAGACACCCTCGGGCGTGGAGGTGCGGGCGCATCTACGCCGGCTGGTGCGGCGCATCCGGACGCGCTGGCCGACCACGCAGATCACGATCCGGGGCGACAGTCACTATGCCCGTCCCGAGGCCATGGACTTCTGCGAGCAGAACGGCGTCAGCTATCTGTTCGGGCTGGCCGGCACGAAGCCGCTCACCGCCAAAGTCCAGAATGTGGCCGATGCGGTGCGCACCCAAAGGGCGGTCGAGGATCGCGAGGTGGTGCGGGATTTCGCCGAGACCAAGCACCGGGCCAAAAGCTGGTCGTGCGAGCGCCGGGTGGTGGCCCGCATCGAGGCCACGCGCCTGGGGCTCGACATCCGCTTTGTCGTCACCAACCTGACCGGCACCAGCCCGCGGGTTCTCTACGAAAGCCTGTACTGTGCCCGCGGCCAGGCGGAGAACTGGATCAAGTTCCACAAAGCGCAACTCGCGTCCGACCGGACTTCTTGCCGGCGAGCGGTGGCCAATCAGGTCCGCCTCGTGCTGCACACGGCAGCCTACTGGCTGATGCTGTCGGTGCGGGATGCTATCCCGGCTGTCCGCGATCTCGCCCGCGCCGAGTTCGCCACCTTGCGGCTGCGCCTGCTCAAGATCGCCGTGCGGGTGCAGGAAAGCGCCACTCGCATCCGGCTGGCCTTTGCCTCCTGCTGCCTGGAAGCGGATCTCTTCCGCCGTCTTGCGGGGGCTCTCGCACCCCGGCCACGGGCGGCGTCGCCGTAAGCAACGGGGCCGCCATCGCCCCGATCACCCCATCCAATTCCTGCCAACGCGTTCGCCATGTTCCAAATCTCATCGCGATGAAACAGACGCAACGAGCCGCCGCGATTGCAGGCCAGAACGGCAAATATCAACATGCCTCATGAATAGGGTGGGCTA
>NZ_VOSK01000705.1 GCF_009296175.1 Microvirga tunisiensis
TGCGAAGCCGCCTGGCTGCCGAGCCGAAGCTCGCCAACCGCCGCTACAAGCCACCCGATGCAGACGCGTTGCCGCCAGCCCTCCAGGTCATCGCTCATGCCAAGGAGGTCTCGCATCCAGACAATTAGACCGGCCATACGCTCGGCATCCATGATGCGAAGACAATCTTCAGATGTGGCAGCGAGCGGTTTCTCGCACAGGACGGGTTTTCCGGCACGGATCGCCGCCAGAACGAAATCGCCGTGTGTATGATCCGGCGAGGCAATGATCACAGCCTGAATATCTGGACTGTCGATCAGTTCAAGTGGATCAGTGTCTACCCGGGCGCCGGCTGCAGCTTCCCTGGCCCGGGCCGGATCCGCATCTGCTACGGCGACCAAATGTGCGCCAGACACATGGCTACGGATAAGGCGGGCGTGATCTGACCCCATGACACCAGCGCCAATGACTCCGACCCCTATACTCATTGCACATCCCTCCACATACAGTCGGCCCGTCAGCGTCTATGATTCAGGTCCACCGCTGACTTTCGCCAATTGACCCATTCTTGGAAGACCGAACCCGACCTCAACATTCGTCGCGAAGTGGCACGACATTCGGTTCGACATCACGATGCTCGGACATCGCTCAGTTCAGAAAACCAGCCTTCGCTCCACCGGCGGGAATGCGCGAACGCCGCTTGGCGACAGCTGTGAGAGGCTCGGCGATGACTCAATCCGCTGTGACCGTCCCGTGCGAGCCGCAGCCTCGATCGCCAGAAGAGCTCGAACGTCTGCCAACCCTTCCCGACCATCCGCTTCGGGCGGTTTGTCCTGAAGAATACAATCAGAGAAGTAGGCAACTTGGCCACTGAAGTGATCGACGTGAGGGAAGGATCTTTCCGTAACGTGACCGTCTTGGGTTAGCCTCAAGCGTGTCGCCGTTTCAAATCTGAAACCGGGCGACATTTCGAGGTCTCCTCTGGAACCGATGACGCGGTACATATCGAGAGGAGCCGCGCCGAAACTTGCAACAAACGTGGCGATGCGGTCGCCAGGGAACTTGAGCGTGGCGCAGATCGTCTCTTTTACCTCGGCGAACCGCGGATCATTGTCACCATGCCCCCCGACGGCGACCGCTTCATAAGGTTCGCTGCTGAAGACATGGCGAGCGGCATTGAGGCAATAGACGCCAATGTCCTGCAAAGGGCCTCCCCAATGTTCGCCTTTCAGGCGGTGGTTCGACTCGGCGGATTGGAAGCTGAATACGGAGATGAACAGCCGTGGGTCGCCGATGTCACCTCGGCGGATCGCCTCCAAGCCTTCAACAGTCCCAGGTTCGTAATGAAGGCGATATGCCGTCATCAATTTGGCCCCCGACCGTTCAGCAGCGGCGATCATGGCCTCGCACTCCGCGACGGATGTTGCCAAGGGCTTCTCGACCAGTGCATGTACGCCCGCATTCGCGGCCTTGATCGTGAAGTCTGCATGCATCGAGTTCGGCAGCGCAATATAGACAGCATCCACTAGATCCTTAGCACAGTGATTTTGACGGTTTGACACCGCCAAGCTCGTGCTGCGGACTTCGCATCTGGTACCGAGGCCCCGTCCAATGGGGATCAATCCACTTGCAGATCCCGCACCGCTTCGAAG
>NZ_VOSK01000706.1 GCF_009296175.1 Microvirga tunisiensis
ATGACCTTGGAAGAGCCTTTTCCTCTGGATGCTGTTCCGTCGCGGGTGAGAGCCGCAATCCTGAACGCGTTCAAGGGCCGCTGTCCCAGCGTGCGAGAGATGGCCGAGATTTCAGACCGCGATTGGCTCAAAGCTCCCGGCATCGGTCCAGCCGCCCTCGAGGAAATCCGCAGCATCACCGATGCTCAGGGATGTCAGACGGCCTGTCCCTCATCCCCTCGATTGACAGATGCCGAACTTCTGGACCGCCTTGAACGGCTCCAGGAGGAACTCCGATGGCTCCAGGACCACCTGGAGGCAAGGCTGCTCAAGACTGCAAGACGCAAACCTAACCGCCAGTGGCACAAGGCAGCAAGTGCAGCGGATGCCTAGTTTCATTCGAACAAAGGCATCCAGCGCCTGATCGCCGTTCCATAACGGCGCTGATCAGGCTCATCCGTGAAGGAACTGCGGGGCTGGATGGAAGCGGAGGTCATCAAGGCACGATCCGAGTTTGCAGTGTGGAAAGCATGTCCATGGTGGCGTCGTCTGGCCTGCTGAGGCTATTGCGTCAAGCCAGCAATCATCAGAGCCGGGAGGGCCGGTTTGGCTTATGCGCTTCGCTTGCGGTGCGCCAATACACTTCCCGCTGGAGCTGCTCGCGAACTGTTTCCAATTCAGCGTGCTCCTCCTCCGCTCGTTGTATCCGCCTTCGGGAGCTTCGAAGCCTGATGGCCTGGAGACAGGTGAGGCATCCGGCGGCAAACGCTGCGAGGGCAATGATCCACTGATGGTATACGTCAGGTCGAGCCTGAAAGGCGGTGATGGACAAACCTAACAGCAGAGCCGCCACCCCAAGCGCAACGACGCTCCGGCTCAAGAGCGCCAGGATGCATGGAGCCGCAACAACCCCCAAGATGAAAAGCTGCTCCGCCCTCGTTCTCCCGACCATCCCAGTGGTCGACTGAAGCAGTTCTAGCCAGGCATTAGGAAAGTTGATCATCTTCCCCTCCACTCATTGAGATCGAGGTCATTGTATTCTAGGCGAACCGTATTCTAGGCGAACCGGCGGCAGTGCCATCGGGTATGTGAATACAGGCGCGGGACGGGCAAAAGGTCGGAACTGCAGTCCTCGCGAAAATTGCGCTTCAAAAGGAAAGGACAGCAACCCAAGGCGGTGCTAAAATCCTCGCGCCGTCTTGGTGACCCGGGCGCGTCCCGGCGCCGGCGACGAGGCCAATAACAGTCCCGAAAGGGAGAACATCATGGCACGCCCAACCAGAGTTCCTGCCACCACTGACCCAACCATCGACGGCGTGCTCGGAGGCACGAAGTGGGTTGGTACCGTCAGCTATAGCTTTCCAGACAGCCGCTCGGACTACGAATTCTTCTACCCAATTCCCGTCGAAATCATCGCTCCAACTGCCTCAAATGGCCCATTCGCAATTCCGTTAGCTCGTAGCAACTTCACGCGGGCCCATCCCCTTCAAGAGGAGGCGGTCCACCACATCCTCAAGGGCTTCTGGGCGGGGAGTGAAGTGACGGACCCTCGGTCTGCGCATGTACATACGATGGCGGTCGAGGAGTTTACGACCCTTAAGTTTAGATACGGTGGCCGCGACGAGGAAGACATTCGGATCGCCCAGTCTAG
>NZ_VOSK01000707.1 GCF_009296175.1 Microvirga tunisiensis
ATCTCGGGCCGCTCCTGCTCGGCCGCCCGAAGGGTCTTTTTTTCGGACGCAGCTTGAGGCGCTTGAGCGCCTCGCAGATCACCGCCAGACACACCGTCACGCCCGTTCTCTCGGCCAGGCGCTCGCGATACTCGCGCAGCAGCGCGTCATTGTCCTCGATCACGAGCTGGCGCAGCACCTCCAGAGCTGCGGCATCCAGGCGCGAGGGCACGCCGCCGCTGTGCGGCTTGGGAGAACGCCGGCCGTCCTCGCGCTCCTGGCGGCGCCAGTTCGACACGGTGGCAGGACAGACCTGAAACCGATGGGCGATCTCGACCTGAGGAAGATCGCCACGCTCGCAGGCGACCAGAACACGCTCACGCAGATCAGCGGAATAAGGCTGGGGCATGGCTCGCCTCCCGGGCCATATCCCAGTCAACGCGCAGCCCACCCGAAGGGATTCAAGCCCAGATTAAAAGCGCTTTAGTGAACTCTTCGTAGGAGAGGCCAGTGTAAAGGTGCGAGAAGCTGAAGGTCTTTTTCGACCGGTCACTGATCTCGTAAATTTCGTTTCGTTCAGCCTGGTCCAACACATAGAGGGCGGCAACCATCCTGTGAATGGTTTTGTGCTGATCACCCATCCGAGCAGCAATCTGCTCTAGGGTGAGATATGGCTGACCTGCGTCTCTCTTGCGGTGTTCGTCGTCCAGCCAGCGCGCGGCGAAGCGAGCCTTCGCGAAAGCATCCCAGGATTGCGGACCGTTTATGTGCTTGAAGCCGATCAGGTCTCGTGCTTCGTCCTCGGTCGCGACGCGATAGACCAGCAACTCATTCAACGTCTGACGCTTTGCCGGTTCCATAAGCGGGGTGGAGATACGTGCTGCCCTAGCCACCTCCGGATCGCGCAGCGCCTTAACGGCGGCTAAACGCCGGTTGCCCTCCAGCACTGCCAAGCGACCGTTACGCTCAATTACGATCAACGGCTCGATGTTGATGTAGCCACTCGTCGATATGGATTGGATCAGCTCGGATAGGTCCGCGGACGTAGCAAGCATCGAGATAACGGCACTATCTCCCGATCCTGTGGGCCGTTTATCCGGTGTAAAACGAGGATTATTTTGGTCGAAGTCGAGCAATTCGACCGGCACCTTTTCCGCCTGACCAGTAGGTGGAAGATGTACAATGCCGTTAGCCATCAAGAACCCTCGTAGACCGATTTAGCGCAGAGCGTCGTCCACACTGCCACACTTTGGAGAATAGCAGAGCCGTTGAAGCCCGCCGCCGGTTGCAAGTCAACCATGCCGCGGGTTTGGTGAGCCAAAATACCTGTCTCACCCCCTCGAATAGCAGCGCAGGAGCTGGAAAAGTTCGACCGCGCAGCCGAGAGCCTCGATAGCTAACAATAGATCATTTATAAAGGGTGCACGTTGCTCAACGCCATGTGCGTGGAGGTATCGCCTCTGGTGGCACACAAACCTGCAACATCGAGGCTAAATATACCGTAACATTGGCAAAAGTCCGGGCTGAGCTGGCGGGTCGGGGTTCCGGCGCAGCGACAATTCTGATTCAATCCCCTGCATGTCACCGGCCCCGGATCTTGATGGCCTGTCGAACGCCGATCTGAAGCGGTTGGTGCTGGAGCTGTTGGG
>NZ_VOSK01000708.1 GCF_009296175.1 Microvirga tunisiensis
CCCGGAAAATTCATGGAGGGTTGGCGGGTGTAGCTCAAGTGCCTGAGATGACTTAGGATTTGGTTGTTGAATCCGATCCGCCTCATTTCTGGGAGAACCCACCCGCCATGAACCATTCTACGCTTCCACTGCCGGGCCTGTCACCTGTTGGCGGCAAAACCGTTGTGGCTCGGTTCGATGGCGGATTGCTGTCGTCTGATGCTGGCCTTCTCGCCCTGCGCGAGGTGGAGAAGCGTTTGGGTGTCGCCGAGCGGCTCGCCGCGTGCATCGATGACCCACGCTCTCAGGATCAGGTCGTTCATCGCTTGGCCGATCTGATCCGCTTCCGGCTGTTGATGATCGCTGCCGGTTATGAGGATTGCAACGACGCCACGAGCTTGCGCGCCGATCCAATCTTTAAGATGGCGCAGGACGTGCTGCCATCGGATCGCCATCTCGCCTCGCAACCCACGCTCTCGCGCCTGGAGAATGTGCCCGATGCGCGCTCGCTGCTGCGCATGGGACGGGCCATGATCGATCTGTACTGCGCCTCGTTCCGACAGGTGCCGAAGCAGATCGTGCTCGACCTCGACGACACCTTCGATGCCGTTCACGGCGGCCAGCAGCTGCGGCTGTTCAATGCTCATTACGACGAATACGGCTTCCAACCCATGGTCGTGTTCGACGGTGAAGGACGCTTCATCACGGCCGTGCTGCGGCCGGCCAAGCGGCCCAAGGGCACCGAGATCCGGGCTCATCTGCGCCGGCTCATCCGAGCGATCCGAACCCACTGGCCCACCACCCGCATCCTGATCCGGGCCGACAGCCATTACTGCGGTCCGCTGGTGATTGATTGGTGCCGAGCCAACGGCATCGACTTCATCCTCGGAGTGGCCTCAACCTCCACCCTGCGCCGGCACGTTGCGGGCCTGGAGGCGAGCGCCAAGGCGCGCTTTGCCGCGGCTCCCACCAAAGGCAAGGTGCGGCGCTTCACGGAATTCTTCGACGGCGCCGAGAGTTGGAGCCGGGTCGAGCGTATCATCGCTCGTGTGGAAGCGGGCGAGCAGGGCAGCGACACCCGGTTCATCGTCACCAATCTTGCCGGCGGCAAAGCCAGAACGCTCTATGAGCGGATCTCCTGTCGGCGCGGCACGGCGGAAAACCACATCAAGGCCTGGAAAACCCACCTGGCGGCCGACCGCACGTCGTGCCCTCGGGCGACGGCGAACCAGTTCCGTCTGTTTCTGCATGCGGGCGCCTATTGGCTGATGTGGGGCCTGCGCGCGAGGATGCCGAAGCGCTCGCTCTGGCGGCTGGCGCAATTTGACACCTTGCGGCTGCGGCTGATCAAGATTGCCGCCCGGGTGGTTGAACTGAAGACCCAGATCCGGCTGCACCTGCCGAGCGCCTGTCCTGACCAAACCGTCCTGCGGCTGGTCCTCGGCCGTCTGCCACGCCTCGTCACCTGACGAACGGGGCGCACACGCCCCCTGACCCGAGCCCTTGCCCGTCCACCTGCAAACGCGCCGCTCTCATCCGCCAAGCAGAACGCCTGGAGGTGGTGAGGACATGCCTGAAATCCGGTCAACTTTGCCAGCAAGGCTCGTACAGCCAATCTCAGATGGGGCGCCGTGAATTAACCGG
>NZ_VOSK01000070.1 GCF_009296175.1 Microvirga tunisiensis
GCCGACACCATCGGCGCTCAGCAGCACGATGGCGGCCCGCCAGACATGCTTCTGGGCCGTGTTCCGGTTGCTGATAACAGCCTCAAGGCGCTGCCTGTCTGAGGAGTTAAGGGTGATGGAGATACCAGTGCGCATGCTGCAGCCTCGCATACGCACAAGCCAGGGGGAATCCTCACGCGGACTCTTTTGTTAGGCGGAAACCACTAGCTCCTGAGCCGCGTGTTGAAGGTCCAGAATGAATGAGCCGAGACCGAACAGGACCGCGCGCCACTCGACCGGCAACAGTCGCATTTCGAGTGCGACTGTGCGGGGCGCGCGGCGCGGGACTTCGGCTGTTTGGCTGGACATCGGAGCCTCCATTCCGGGGGTAAAAAGAGCGGGGGCTGGACGCTCGGGAGAGGAGGGAGAAGTCATCGCAGATCAGATCGACGGTATAGACCTGCTCGCCGTTCTTCGCATAACCGCCTTGGCGGATGCGGCCCTCGGCTTGGACCAGATCGCCGGTCCCGACATAGTCCGCGATGTACTTCTGCATCCGTTCGTTAAAAATCGTCACGGTGTTGTAGTGAGGATCGTCCTTCCACTCGTCGCCTTCCTTCACCCGATAGTTGGCGGCGATGGTGACTTTCAGGGCCTTGCCGACCTGGGCGCCGCGGACCACTTGACCGCGGATCTCAAACTTGGCGACGTTTCTCATCGTCTTTCTCCTGAAGGTGGGGCTTAAGACCCCGTTGTGACGAAACCCGGCCATGACGGCGCGGGCGGGACTGAACCCCTTCCAAGGGGGCGGAGCGAAGCGGTACACCTGAGCAGAAGGGAAATTTGCAAGGCTTAAGCCTGATCGCGAGGAAGGCCCGAAGGGCAGGGGAAATTTCTCGGCTGCGAGAGTTTGGGGGACGAACGTGGCGGCATAGGGATTCACAAGAGCAAAAGGGGTTAGGCTCCACTTTGGCGAACGACGGGAAACCGCTTCCTGTGCTGATCCGTGGCGTTCGCTCGGCCGTGTCCATCGGCTTTGTGAAAGTCGCCTTTGCAACGGGCCAGGCGCACTGGCGCCTCCGGTTGGGTGATCCGGCGCAACCGCACTCTCGATCTGTGCGGATGCAGCTCGCGCGGATCTCGACACAAGAGGGCCTGCTGGCTGCTGCCGGCACACCATCCACCAGAATCGAGAGGCGACGGAGGGCAGGTCATATCAATGATCCCTCGCCGCGGCGGCATTCCAGCCTGCAAGCCTCAAGAGCGACTTTGATAGGAAGAGCTCGCCGACGTGTGCGGCCTTAATCAAGCCGCGCAGATCCCCACTGGGGCTGGCGCATTCGTGTGCCTCGATCCGCTCACGAATGAGCGCAACGGATGTTGCGGCCGCTGCATTCCCCACCACGTCACATGCCTTGATCCATGCTGATTTGCTGATTCCAACTTGGTCTGAAGTGACGTCGGCGGCCCCGGCGATCGCGAACCAAGTTTTCGCGTATGCGGCGAACCCCCTCCGTTGAGAGCGTGCGGTCATGACAAGCCCGATAGAAAATTCAGAATGTGGATTAAGTCTCGAGCACGCGGATTGTATCAGCGGCCACCGATTGTCGTGCAAGCGTGATGCTGGCACGCCTTGCGACCAAACGATGCTCATCGGATTGGCTCGCAATTGGCTGAGCATCAAAGGCCTGACGGGTCACTTCGCGGCTTCCAACCGAGGACGGGCACGGAGCGGTGTTCATAACTCCGGCCTCCGATTCCGCCATCCCTGACCTAACAATGTTTCAACTCCGATTGGAACCGTAATGGGCGTGTCCGCGCGAACGAGGTCACGGAATTCTGATTGTCGAAGACAGGTTTACCACCGTCGCAAGTTACCAGTCATCCGACAACCCCGTGCGGGCTTGGTTTCAGTGACAGGCCCTTTGATCTTGGCGAATCGGAGAGCCGTTCTCTCATGGTGTCGCACTCACCTAACTTCCTTCATGAGCTAACCTATCACTCACTACGCCCTGTAGGGAAGCCCGGGAGGATAGCTTGGCGCACGAAGAGCATGAGTTGAGCGTGCGACGCTCAAAGTCGATGACTCACCGGCCTACGAGTTCTGACGGACGGTGGTGAGCAGCCTTAGCCGGGCTTGCTCTTGCGAGGCGCGCGTTTCGTTTTGCGTGTGCCTTTGCGCCCGCGCTTCTCACCCTGATCGGGCTCTTGTGTCAGGGCTGTCAAAGCTGTCGCCTGGGACGATACCGAATCTTTCTCAGCCAGGGAGGCCAGGCTCGGGAACGACGCTCCAGATTCCAATATCCCTCTGACGACATCCCCTAAAAGAGCATCCGGCAGTGCCGGGTGATACTCCCACGCACGGCCTTTGCCATGGCTGGCCGTCACCCGCTTGCGCTTAATCAAACCAAGGCGTTCGAGACGCTCCGTGTATTTGATGACTGCGGTTGATGTGACCTTTGTCAGCGCTTTCAAGCGTGCTGTTGTCATGGGTTCCTGCGGGGTTGAAAACTCATAGATGATCCACAGGATTCCGAGGTGCTGGAGGGCCATGGCGCCTGACTCGTTCTGGAGTAGGTCGGCCAAAACAAGGCGGATGATGTCCCTGCGCACAAAAGCCAGGGCTTCCCCATGAAACTGTCGATTGGCCGCTTGCACCGCGTTTTAATTCCTTCTAAGGGGAATTTAAAGGCTTTGTCAGAGATTTTTGGGCGATCCTATTCCATCGGCTTCACCAAGCGCAGCGCGCAGAAGTAGTAGCGCATTGATTGTCCCCTGTTTTGAGGGGGAATGCCGATCGTCCTGAAACCGCAAGCCTTTGACACTCGATTGCTTTTCAGGGACCCATCATCATGAACGGCAAGGCACAGACTCTCTCAGTCTCCCCAACAGACCCCCGCTCCGCCGAGAAGGCCTTTATTCAAGCCACACTCACGGCAACGGCGCTCTCTGCGGACAATCCAGAAGCGTCCAACGCATTTAGCAGACTGTTATGGGCCCTCGGCAGCTCTCCCTCGCTTGATGACGTGGGACAGCTTGCCGAGCGGTGGATTGAGACGATTGAGGAAACTGGCCCTGTGGGTTCGGTCGATCCGAAGGAGCTGGTGGAAGTTCTCCTGATCGGCGCGGAAGCCTACATGGGCCCGATGGCACAGCACCCGGTCTGTCGTCACTGAGAACGACTCAACGAAGACGATAAGGTGCGTCAAGGCAGGTCTGGGAAACCGGACCTGCCTTTTCTGATTCAGGCGATCACTGGCGATGCGCCGGCAGGGGCCATCTTACCGGCCCACCTTTTTCAGAGCCTCGATCCCCGTAATGGGCTCGCCGGTCTCGGCAATGTGTGCCTGATTAAAATGCTCAAGAGCATTGTCCGCGATCATGAGCAATTTGGCCGATCTCGCGCCCCTGTGATTGGGAGCGTGCTTGCGGGTGATGAGGCCACGTTCCGCGAGCTGCTTCGACAAGAGGTCCATCTGCGCCCGAAACGCGCCCGTCAATCCGGCCATTTCCGTCGAGGTCGGGGCTTGACCTTTGGCGTTCCGCTCGGCCACGATCTGCACGAAGGCAAACTGGCGCAGCCGTGCCGCGCCGGTATCACTCGGGAAGCGGCTTGCGAGGATGGCTTGTAACAGGGCCTCGGCGGGAACCTCCAAGCTCGCGGTCGCCGGAGGAGCGGACACCTCCTGCTTGGCGTCTTCGGGATCTGCACCGTCGAGAACGTCGATTGCAAAGTCCAGGAGCCGTCCAATCGTTATCGGAAGCCGCTCGTTCCGGCTCTCCGCAAGCGCCACGGCGCGCCCGTAACTCTCTGCGCTCACGAATGCCTTGGTCTCTCTCATATCGGCCAAGAGCGTCTTCTGCGCCTTGCGCCAACTGGCATGATACTTGGTACGCGGGTTCATGACTTCTTCGCCACTGACTGAAAGAGCAGGGTGTTTGGGTGGGGCAGGTCGGACGCGGCCCATAGTCCGCGCTTGGCCTGCTTAGCCGTCAACTCTGCCACGAGATAAGGCATGTATACAGGCTTTGCGTCATTTGAGAATGAGGCGAAGGCAAACCCTTGTGAAATAAGGATTGTCCCAAGGTCTAGGGTCTGCCCTCCAACCTGGACCGTGCAAACGACAATAATCGTCGCTGGTGCCCCGGCGATCTGCGCGACCGGGACACAAGAGGGGGAGGTGTCGCGGATCACGGCAGCAAGATAGCTCAAGGATGCCTCGCCGCAGTCGACGGACGCTCCGGCCTGATTTGTGAACCGGGTTCCTCGGATACAGGCTTGGACCCCATAGAGCCGCATCCTCTGGCTTCCCTGCTGCCAAGTGTCGCCAGTCTCGAAGGTTACGCCATCCTTGGGGATGCCAAAGGCGGGCTGCGCCTGAGCCGGGGCCTGTGCGGCGGCCAGAGGAGGGAGGGCGAGAGCCAAAGTCGCTGCATACAAGAGGGCAAGGAAAGACATTCCCCCGCGCTGGTGGGTTCTGGTCACGTCCTTCGTCCGTACCGGCCACAGGGATAGCCTAGCAGTCATAGCCGTCGTTGGTGTTGGTGATGCAGGACACGTTGTAGCCGGCCCCTGAAACCAGGTACTTGCAAACGCTGGTCCCTGCCCCGTCTTTGGTCCCGGGTGCATCACAGTTGAAACCGGCCTTCACAAATCTATCCAACTTGCCGCCTCTTGCGCATCCGAACTGGCAGGCTTTCAGGATTGAAGATTGAGTGAGAGTGGAGCATTCACCCAGGTAGCAGATCCGCTGACCAACTGCGCTCGTTAATCCCTGCTTTTGGGCAAGAGACCACTGGTCCCGCTGATACCGCATCCAGGCATCGACCTGGCCTTTGGGATCGTTCAAAAACTGCGCGGGCGTACCATCGTAGTACCGGCTCAGCGTGTCGCTCGCCCCTCCAACGCAAAACTGAAATGCCCCATAGCACCGGGTGCCATTGATCAGAGGAGAGACGGAACCAAAATTCCCTTCACTCCCGCTCACGTTGGATGCGTACTCGGCACACTCCGGGTGCATACCCGCGTTCATAAGACTAACAGCGGTTTCTCCGGCGTGGGCCAAGCCGGCGGCAAAGACAAGCAGAGATCCGGCCAGGCGGGCAAATGACAGACGCCAGGTGCTCATTCGGTCGGCCCAACCGGCTGCGTCTCAACCCCTGAGAACGTGTCCACGAACAGCTTTGAGTAGTCCATTGAGAGGGTCGCCGTGCCGTTGCCGCCGAGATATCCGCGCGACATCCTTGTGATCTGGCCGTTCTTCTTGAGGGCGAGGATATACGGACAGTCGCTTTGCATGGAACAGCCGCCATTCTGAACACTCAAAATCCACTCGCCGGACGGAAGAGAGATTCGCGCTGTCGATATGTCCGGGTATTCATTGCGCATACCCGATGGCATAAGCTCATCATCAGGCCATATGCCATCAGGATCTTTGGACACGTTTTCATAGCTAAGGGTGGGCTTAAGCTTGTAACCGGGAGGGGCGCTCTGTTGCGCAAGTGCCGGGAACACACACGATATGACGAGCGCCGCCGCCACAGAAAGTTGTGCAAACCGCATGTTTCAGCCCTCTCTTATGAATTGGACGATCCGCCATGAAAGGCGGATCAAGCGATAAACTCCGTAGGTCATGGCGAGTGCCGTCAGGCCGGAAACCACGATGGTGTATGTCGAGTTGTCACCCATCCATTTGACTGGCCATGCCGGATTGAACAGGTGAATGACAAAGTCGGCCACGTAGGAGACGGTATAGAGAACCGGGCCGATATAGCCCCATACCGCTACCAGCGCGATGATTCCCAAACCGCCAACGAGAACGGCCGCGTCGAGACAACCGCCTCGGGGCTGTGGCACGTCCTCGTACTGAATGAATGGGGGCTCGCGCGACGACATCGTTCCTGTCCTTAATCGCCTCCATACAGATTGAACCAGAATCGCTTTGTCTGGCCTCCATAAGCCAGATCGACATAGTAGGGCTTCTCTTTTCTTGGCCGCTGCTCCACCGCTTGCGGATCAATGCAAGCGTGTGGGACCTCGCAATTGAGCTCATGAAAGCGGGGGGTGTTCTCGGCAACAAGAGCCGCGCATTGTCCGCCTCGCTCGTCGGCCATGTAATGCCCATCGTCACTCGGCCGAACGCTGACCATGCCTGTGGAACAAGGATCATAAGGCTCGTATCCGGGCGCGCTCGCCCGACCTTCCGAGCAGACCGGCCACGGCCTCCCCTTGGCAAGCTGCTTGAACAACTGCTGCATGATTGGGACGCAGTAGGGAATGCCGCCCCATGACGGATTGGAGGCTGCCGCACACAGCAACACTTTGCAGCCGAAAGACGCGTCCTGAGCCACGGCCGGAGAGGCTGCCGAAGCCCACAGCATCAGCGCTGTTCGTACAGGTTTTCTCACAAAATCATTTACCTTGCGTTTTCATGTATGCTAATAACGCAATATTAATTGCATAGCAAGGAGGCGCCCATGCGCTCGGCTGTCCTCGCCATCCTTCTAACCGCGGCCGGATCGGCTCACGCGACCGGTACGCCTGAGGCGGCTCCCTTGTGTGATCCGGTTGAGGCTGGCCTTGTGCGCAAGTTGGTTAAGGAAGAAGCCACAAAGCAGGGCGTTGATGTGAAACTCGCCCTCGCGATTGTCGACCAGGAATCTGCCTATGGTGCGCGGGTTAACTCCGACAAGAATGCGCATGGACCCATGCAGCTGATCCCCGGCACGGCTGCCATGTATCAGGTCAAGGACATCTGCGACCCTGCGGAGAACATTCGTGGCGGCGTGGCCTTCCTCAAGGATCTCGCGGCTGAGTTCGGCGGCAACATCTTTCTGATCCTGTCCGCCTATAACGCCGGTCCTGGCCGCGTGTACGACGCGAAAGGCATCCCTGCGATTTCCGAGACCGTGCGCTACGTCGCGACGGTCGCCAATGCTTATTACGGTTTCGACAACTCCCTGAAGGGCGGCAGCCGCTCGGGAGCCAGTCGGAAAAAAGCGGCGGCTGCACAAGAGCCCGACGCAACCCGCACTGACGCCTCCGGTCAAACGTGGATCGGCGGCTCGGTTCTTTATGTGGACTGAGGACGAAACCCCAATGAACAAGACTGATAGACTTGCGCCAAGCCTGACCACGCTCAGGCTCGTCGCGGCAGTCGCCCTGATCGGCACTGTCGCAGCCGTTGACCCGGCCTTCGCACAATCGGCTGGCGGGGCCTTCCAGCCCATCGAGACGGCCTTTGGTCAAATCCTAGCGTTCCTGACCGGAAGCTTTGCGACCACGGCTGCAACCATCGCGGTTGCAGTAGCTGGCTACCTCGCGCTGACATCCCGCATCCCGTGGATGATGTGCTTCTCGATTATCGTCGCAATCGCCTTCATCTTCGGCGCGACGCAGATCGTCGGCACCCTTTCCGGTGGCCTCGGGGGCGGCTAATGGAGGACGTCAAGCCCCATCTTGACCACCTTGTTGGCGGCCTCACGCGGCCGCCGATGATGCTTGGCATTCCGTACGTGCTGTTCGTGCTGGAGTTCTGCCTTGTCGTCCTGATCTTCATCAACACCAAGAACCTTCTCATGTTCTTGCTGGTGGTCCCAGTTCACGCCATCGCCTATCTGCTGACGGTACGGGATGCTCGGTTTGTAGACATCATTCTCGTTCGCTTCGGGCGCTGCCCGTTCACCCGCAATCGCTCCTTTTGGGGCGGCGACTCATATACACCATAGGTGAGGGCCGGCATGAGCCAAGTGAACAAGGCCGTTCGCCCTCTCCTGTCCTTTGGGGCAATTGCTGCTCGCGAGAAGAAAATCGCCGATATGCTGCCATACCTGCGGCATGTGGATGATCAGACCATCCGCACCAAGGACGGCATGCTCATGTCGTTCGTGAAGCTGGAAGGCTTCTGTTTCCAGACTGCGGACCAGGCGGCCATCAACCAGAAGCTCGAAGGCCGGAATACCTTTATCCGTGCGCTGAACGATAGCCGCTTTGCTGTCTATTCCCATATCATCAGGCGCGAAATCCAACCCTCCATTCCCGGCCAGTTCAACAACGCTTTCTGCGATCTGCTGAACAAGCGTTACTCTGAGACAATCCGCAATCAGCGCATGTTTGTGAATGACCTTTATCTGACGGTCATTCGCAAGGGCTTTCAGGGTAAGGTCGGCATGGCCGATAAGGTCATGAAGGGCTTTCGCAAGGCAGCAGGTGTGTCTGCCGCGGAGTTGGACAAGGAAGCGCGCAAGGAACTGAGAGAGGCCGTCAGCAACCTCAAAGAGCAATTTGCTCCCTATGGCGCTCGAGTCCTGTCGCTGGTGGCTCGCAATGGCTCCGTCTATTCGGAACCTTGCGAGTTTCTGGCTCAACTGCTGAACGGGGGTGTCGAGATCCCCATGCTTCTCCCGCGCATGGGATTGGACACCTACCTTCCCACGCGCCGGATTACCTTCGGCAAGCGGGCTCTTGAGCTGCGCGGCGCTGTGACCGGCGACAACCGCTATGGCGGCATGGTCTCGATCCGCGAGTATCCGGCGCTAACCGGGCCGGGGATGCTTGACGGGCTGCTCAAGATCAAAGGCGAGTTCATTGTTTCACAGTCATTCGCCATTCAGGATCGTGCTCCGGTCCTGTCACAGATCGGCAAGGTCGAACGTCAGATCGGAGCCTCGGATGAGGGCGGAACCGAAGTTGAGGATATTGTTTCCTTGGCGCGGGATGAACTTGTCTCGGGCCGCGCTGTGTTCGGGGAACATCATCTGACGGTCCTGTGCCTCGGCAACACCATGGCTGATATGGAGCGGTGTGTTCAGGACGTCACCAATGAAATCCAGCAACTCGGGATGACCGCAGTTCGTGAAGATATGAACGCTGAGCCAAGCTTTTGGGCGCAGATGCCAGGCAATTTCCCCTATATCGCTCGCCGCGCGCTGATTACGTCGCGCAACTTCATGGGCTTTACCTCGCTTCATAACTTCGCCTTGGGCCGCCGGGACGGCAACCATTGGGGACCGGCTATCTCCCTGCTGCAAACGACCAGCAGCACCCCCTATTATTTCAATTTCCACCGTCGGCAGGTCGGTAATTTCACGGTCGTGGGCCCAACCGGCTCCGGCAAGACCGTGGCGCTCTCCTTCCTCATGGCGCAAGCCATGCGGGTTCAGCCGCGCCCTCGCTGCGCCTATTTCGACAAGGACCGGGGCGCGGAAGTGTTCATTCGGGCCATGGGTGGCGGCTATGAGGTTCTGGAGCCCGGTGTTCGAACCGGCTTCAATCCTCTCCAACAGGGCGATGCTCCGGCGAACCGAGAATTTGTGAAAAACCTCCTCCGGTTCATGGTCCGTCCTGCGGATGACCGCGACCTCTCGGCCGAACAAGAGAAAATCATCGAGGGCGCCGTCGATCAGATCTTTGAAGTGCCGGTGACAGAGCGGCGTCTGTCCGATGTGACCATGCTCCTGCGGGGCCGGGAGAGGGCAGGACACGACGACTTGGCCTCGCGCTTCGAGGTCTGGCTGAACACTCGCGGCTGGCTCTTTAACAATCCGGTCGACTCGTGGTCGGTCGGCAATGGGATCTTCGGCTTCGATATGACCAAGATCCTCGACGACGACGATCTGAGGACGGCGGCTCTCGGCTATATCTTCCACCGCATCGAGGGGGCCATGGATGGCACCCCCATGATGCTGTTCATTGACGAAGGCTGGAAGATCCTGCGCGATCAGAAATTCTCAGCCTTCCTCAATGATAAGCTTAAGACGATCCGTAAGCTCAACGGGATCGTCGGCTTTGGAACGCAATCCGCCAAGGACATTGCATCAGCCGAGATTGCTCATACGCTCTTTGAGCAAATCCCGACAAACCTGTTCTTCCCGAACCCGAAAGCGGATGAGGAAAGCTATCTGAACGGCTTCAAGCTGTCGCTTCGTGAATTGAAGTGGGTGCGGGAGACAGCCCCGGAGGCACGTCAGTTCCTCATCCGGCATGACTTGGATTCGGTGATTGCCCGCCTTGATCTCTCACAGATGCCGGACCTTGTGAAAGTTCTCTCCGGCACCCCTGAGCGGGTGTCCGAGTGCAAGTCCCTGCGGGAACAGTATGGCGATGATCCTGAAGCTTGGCTCCCGTATTTCTGCGGCTGGAAGGATGGAAAATGAACAGGGTTGCTCTTGCGCTCTTTGCTGCGCTCGGCATGAGCGTCACGACCAGCACTTTCGCGCAAGTGCCTGTCGAGGACGCCGCGCGCCTCAAGGAAGAGGACAGGACAGCGCGCTGCATGTTGCGTTCGCGCACCTACAAGGACAACACCCTTCAACCCACGCGAGGCGTCAAGGAGAGTGTTGTCGCGCCGAAAGCCGGGGGCGCTTCGATGAACGCGGGAACCTCCGATATTATCGGGCCGGGTTCAACCTTGGGCGTCGTGAATGGCATTGATGTGGCGGAGCTGATCAGCGGAATCCTCGGCGGGATCGGTGCGGTTCAAGGCAAGAACTTCGCCGCCATGGCGCAATCCATCAGCGCTCTGTCAGCCGCTATTGAAGCCAATATGCAAGGGCTGAACCAAGGAAAGGCGCAGATCGGCGCTGTCGAGTCCTTGCAGGGCGCTTGGGGCCAGAACTCTCAAGCGAGGATCGGCACGGTTGGGATCTGGGGGCAGGCGATCCAGGCCGGTTCGATCCGGCTCCAGTACGAGAACGACAGGCTGATCCGGATGCTCGATGAAGCCAGCCAGCGGCAAAAGGTTCTGACCTATGACCCCGCCGATGTGCGGCTGGTCGATGAGCAAGCCCGACCTCAACAAACAGAGTAAAGGAGGGTTGAGTGCGTTCCATTCGCTCGATTGCCATTGTAACAGGCCTGCTGGTGCTGAGGGCTCCGGCTATCGCACAAGTGCCGGTGATCGACTCCGCAACGCTGTCACAGGCAACGCAGACCGCCTCGAACACGGCAGCGATCATGAACACCAACCAACAGATCATGCAGACCGTGCAGGAGACATTGAAGGCTGTGACCGGCAGCCGTCAGACCGGCTCGATGGCCAACGCGGCCCTCGGCTCCGGCTTCAACATGTCCGGTGCACCCTCGCTCTCCTCAATCCTTAGTGGCGGACAGATGGCTTGGGGCAATCTGGGCGAGTTCGGGCAGGTCGCGGCGGGGATTATCAACGGGCTCAAGCTTGTCAACACCCTCACAGGTCTCAGCGGCTCTAGCTCCACCGGCACCGATAAAGCCTATCAAGGTGCGGTCAACACCGCGACGGCTTTGCAGGGCATGGTTTCGGGAACCCAGTCCGCGGCCTCCTCCCGCACCCATGCCTTCCAGGCGGCGGGAGGCCAGATCGGAACGGCGCAAGACATCAAGGGCTCGATTGATCAGAACAGCCAGTTGCAGGTGCAAACGGGCCTGACTGTGAATGAGTTGATCGGCGTCATGAATTCGGCGAATGCCGCCCTGAATGCACAGCACATGCAGGATCTGGCCGGACAGGCTCATGCAGCAAAAGTGCTTACCTATCATCCTTCCTCTGTCCGGCTGGTTGCTCCCTAACATGCCTCGATTTCTGACCCGATTGGTAACTGCTGCGGCGCTCGGCCTCTCCCTCCTGGGGCTCTCGGCCTGTGCCGGTCATAAGGAACTCAAGGCTCCTTGCTCGTTCTCCGGCTCCTTCTTGAGCGCAAGCGCCTTCGCGGCGACTGAGGATTGCGGCCCTCTGCGGCTCCTTAATCAGTAACGAAGGCCCGCTTGATGAACAACGTCATTGGCGCCCTGTTCAACAAAGTTGACTCGCTTGGAATGTCGGCCGTCCAGGCGATTTACAATCAACTTGCAACCGCGCTACAGCCAGTTTTCCTCCTTGCAATGGCGATCATCGTAGCGTTTTGGGGCTATGAAATGCTGATCGGGCGTGTCGGGCTCTCGGCCCCGGTGTTCCTGTGGCGCATTGGCCGCATGATGCTGATCTATACCCTCGCGGTCTCGTGGGGGGACTTTCAGGTTCTGGTTGCGCAAGTCCTCACGCAAGCTCCGGACAGCCTTGGGAACGTGGTCTGCCAAGCCGTTGGCGGCGGCTCGACCTGCGGCAATGGTGGTGGTTCGATCGCAAGCGGGCTGAGCAATTTGTGGAACGCGGCGAACAGCGCGGCCCAAAAGATCAGCGCAGCGGCCGGCTGGGCGAACTTCGGCATGACGATCCTGAGCTATATCGTGTTGCTGGTGGCCGCCGTCTTTGTGGCGATTGCAGCGTTTCTGATCCTTATGGGAAAGATCGCGCTTTTCGTTCTGCTCGGCCTTGCCCCCATCTTCATCGCCTTTGCGCTTTTCGGAATTTCCATTCCTTTCTTCGACGGTTGGCTTCGCTCCTGCGCGCAATACGCCATCATCCCGCTCGTCGTCTATGGTCTGCTTGGCTTCTACATTGTCCTGCTCGACACAGTCGTCAACGATATGTCCGCCGCCGTTTCGAGCGGTGAGCCTACGCTAACCGTGATTGCTCCTTTCATCCTCATGTGCGTGATCGGCTGGTTTATAGCCTATCACTGCCTCGGCATCGCACAGGGTATTGCCGGAGGCGCGCGCCTCAGCACCAATGGCTTGGATGGGACTGCCAAGCATGGAGCCCTCGCCGCCGCCGTCCTGGGCGGGAAAGGTTTGCTCCTGACCGGGATCAAGGCGGGCCAAGCCTACCGCTATCTGCGGGGCCATCACTCGAACCAAATTGGCCCCAGCCACCTCGAGAAACAACAAGCTCTCATCACGTCCGCTCTGGACAAGAACCGTTCGTAGGCGAGAAAACCAATGTCTGACCTGGCTAGCAATGCTGCCCCTGCACCGCTCGTCCATCAAAACTACTACGATGAAGGCGTTCGGTGGGAACAGTCGGTTTATCAACGGACGGTGAACTCTCTTCGCGTGTGGCGGGGCGTGGCCGTCATCCTCGGGCTCGGCCTGCTGGTGGCGCTCGCAGCTCTCGTCCTGCTCCTTCCGCTCAAGACCTTCGAGGTGGTGACCCTGATGGTCGATAAGACAACCGGCTTTGTGGAAGTGGCTCGCCCTCTCGAACAGGGCGGAACGATCTCACAACAAGAGGCCGTGACGCGCGGCAATATCGTGCGCTTCCTGCGGGCGCGTGAAACCTACGACCCGAAGGGCCTGCGCGATAATTACGAGCTCGCGCTGCTCTACTCCGCTGGAGCCGCAAGCCGGGACCTCCAGGCGGAATTTGACAACTCCAACCTGCGCAACCCCATGCGCCGCTACGGGCCGGACACGGTTGTATCCGTCATGGTCAAGTCTGTGATTTTCCTCAATGAGCGCACGGCGGCCGTGCGCTTCCAGACGACCCGGAAGAATGACCGGGAAACCGTGACGGAGCACTGGGTGGCCAATGTCCGCTTCCGATACACGTCGGAACCAATGCGCAATGACTGGCGCTTCGACAACCCGCTCGGTTTCCAGGTGACCGAGTACCGCAAGGATCAGGAAACCGTCGGCGCCACCGGGGAGGCCGGACAATGAAACAGCTGCTTTTGCCTCTGGCCGCTCTGCTGGCATTGTCCTCGGGGGCCTCGGCTGAACTCGTCCCAACTGCGGTTCGGGCAGATCAGCGCATTCGGACGGTGACCTATCACAAAGACAATGTTGTGTCGCTGGCGGGAACGCTTGGCGTCTCGACCATGATTGTCTTTGGCGAGGATGAACAGATTGCAACGGTCGCCATGGGCGATAGCGTCTCTTGGCAGGCTGTGCCTGATAAGAGCAAGTCGTTCTTGTTCATCAAGCCGCTTGAGCGGGATGCGGTGACAAACATGAATGTTGTCACCAACAAGCGGATTTACAACTTCCTGCTCAAAGCGGGTGCGTCCAACAACAAGGATATGACGTTCAAACTCCGGTTTGAGTACCCGGATGACATCGTGGATGCTCGCCTGCTCGAACAGGCCAGGCGCATGGCGGCGATGCCGAATTTCCAGCAACTCAAGAGGAACGCAGCGAACGCGAACTTGGATTATGGGTTCAAGGGCTCACGCCTGAACGTGCCACAGAATATCTTCGATGATGGTGTGAAGACCTATTTCACGTTCGCCGGGGAGGTGCCGGGGATCTTCCTCGTCAACCCGGACGGAACGGAAAGCCTGATCAATCACAGGCGCGAGGGTGAAGTGATCGTGGTCGATAAGGTGGCCGCGCAATGGACCCTGCGCGCCAACAATGAGGCGACCTGTGTTTTTAACCTCCGCGCCCAACCGGCTGAGGTGCCTCAGTCGATGATGACGCCGGTTCAGCCCCAGGTTCAGATGGTGGGGGAACCGGCTCCGGCTCCAGCCGTGGCTCCCGTTCTCAAGGCAAAGGGCTGATCCTCGATGTCGCGCATTGACTTTGAAACCGAGGAGGCTGGTTCTGGCCTTCCGCGACAGCAATCGGGCGGACCGAACACGATAGCAAAGGTCGCGCTCATTGCCGTGACGCTTGGCGTTCTGTCCTGGATTTGGCTCTTCAACAGCAAGAGCGCGAATACGATCCACGAAGAGAAGCCGGAAGCCTTCAACACGGCGCAAGCCAAGAATGTGAATTTCGACTTCAAAGAGCCGCCGCCGAAAACAGACAACCGGCTGGTGATTGAGCCGCCGCCGGTGGTGGTCGCGCCCCCTCCGCCTCCTGTGGCCGTGATCCAGCCTGCGCCGGTCATTGACGATAGCGAGGCGCGTCGCCTCGCCGAAGAGGAAAAGCGGCGACTTGCGGAAGAGGCTCGGCGGGAAAAGGCCCTGCGCTCGGGAATGCTGATCTTCGATCAACAGACTGAAAGCGAGGGCTCCCTTGCCGGTGGAGCGGAAGGGGGAGGGGCCTTGCGCGTGGAAGGGCCTAAGACTGATCCGAACCGCGCCTTCATGGCTCGGGCCGCGTCTCAAGATGTCGAAAGAGCCCGCGCGACCAGGAACCATCGGATTGATGCGCTGATCCCGCAAGGGACCATGATCCGGGGCATTCTCGAAACCGCCATTCAATCGGACCTGCCCGGCATGGTCCGCGCGATCACCTCCGAGGATGTCTATTCCTTCGACGGGCGGCGGATGCTGATCCCCAAGGGAACCATGCTGACTGGCGAATACCGCTCTGGCCTGGCGCGCGGCCAAACAAGGGTTCTGATTGCATGGACCCGCATGTTGCGCGCCGACGGCGTGTCCGTGGCTCTCGGCTCCTACGGGACGGATGGGCTCGGGCGCTCCGGCCTCTCCGGCGACGTGGACAACCATTATCCTGAACGGTTCGGCTCTGCGATCCTGCTCAGCATCGTGGGTGGCGTGAGCTCGTTCATTGCCGGTCTGAACAACGAGGGGCAGACGGCGTCTGCCGGAGGCGGCTCTTACATCCAGCAGCAGGCCCAAAGCCAAGCCCAACAGACCATTGCGCAAACGATGTCCGACCTTGCCAACCAGGCACTCAGGGACTCGATCAACATTCCGCCGACCATCCACGTCGATCAAGGCACGCGGATCATAGTCTTCGTCAGACGAGATCTTGATTTCTCCGGTCTTTATCAAGATCCGGTCAAAGAGGCATTGCATGAACTGCGTCGTGCGAGAAGCGTTACAAAGTGAGACGGGGAGCGTGTGGAACACGCTCCCGACCTTCCTCCGGCAAGCCTGTGAGCCGATCAGACGCTGGCTCGAAGACCCCGACGTGATCGAGATCATGTGCAATCGGCCTGGGGAGGTCTGGATTGAGTCAACACGGCACGCTGATATGCAGCGGTTTGAGGTGTCGGCGCTCACAAGCGTTCAGATCGAGCGCATCGCGCAACAGGTGGCCAGTTATACCAAGCAATCTGTGAATGAGGTGACGCCACTCCTCTCGGCGGCCATGCCGCTTGGGGAGCGCTTCCAGGGCGTCTTGTCGCCTGCCGCGCCGCATGGCGGCATGTTCTCGATCCGCAAGCAGGTGATCCGCGACCTTTCGCTCGAAAACTACCTCGATAGGGGAGCCTTCAATCACGTCAAAATCTCCGGGCCACGCGAGGTCGATCCTGACGACATCGACGAAACCGATGAGGCGTTTCTTGAACTCCTGGGCGATCCTACCCCGGAAGGCCGCATGAAGGCGCTGAGGTTTGCTGTCGAGAACAAGTATACCGTGCTCGTCGCGGGCGGCACGTCGTCGGGCAAGACAACCTTTCTCAATGCGCTTCTCAAGGAAATTCCTGTGTCGGAACGTATCTTGAGCCTTGAGGACACCCTGGAGCTCAAGCCTCCGCAACCGAACTGGTGTGCCCTCCTGGCCTCGAAGGGCGATCAGGGGCTTGCGAAGGTGACGGTTCAGGACCTGCTGGAAGCTGCCATGCGCGTGCGCCCTGATCGGCTCTTGCTGGGCGAAATCCGCGGGGCGGACGCCTTCACCTTCTTGCAGGCGGTCAATACCGGACACCCCGGCTCCTTGAGTACGGTCCATGCCAACTCGCCACAGGACGCCATCACCCGCGTGGCACTTGCGACCATGCAGGCCGGGCTCGGCCTGACCAAAGCGGAACTGTCCGAGATTATCCGGGCCACGGTCCCGGTCTTCGTCCAGTTGCAACGCAAGCCCACGCGCAGCGTGTCGCAGATCTATTTCAACAAATTCCAGAGGGCAGGGCGGTGAAGTGGAAACGCGGCTTGTTTGTGACAATCGGCGCTCTCGCTGTTGGCGCTCCGCTTGCCTTAAGCGGGACGTTTTTTCTGTGGTCGTTCAACTATGCGGCGGCCACATACCTGCTGAGCCGTCAAACCGCCATGTGGAAGGCTGTCGTCCTTGATGGCCACTGGCGCGCGGCCTTCGACCAGGTGGATGTCTATTGGGGACATCCCATGGTCATGAAGCTGGTCACGGTCTCATTGATCGCCCTGTTTTGTGAGATCGTCCTCTTGGTGGTAATCGGCGCATTGCTCCACTTCCAGCCCTGGAAGGTGAAGCCTCCCAAGGGCTCGGCGCGCATTGCGACCGAAAGCGATTTGGAAGAAGCAGCATTACTCGACGGGGAGCCCGGTTACTCCATCCTGCTGGGCTCCTACAAGGGGAGGAAAGTCCGTTACAGCGGCGATAGCCATATCTACGTGAACGGGCCGACCCGTTCGGGCAAGGGCGTCGGCTTCGTCCTGACCAATGGCCTCGAATGGCGCGGCTCGCTCATCGCCCTCGATGTCAAAAAGGAAATGTGGCAGGAGGTTGGGCCTGCGCGCCTTGCCATGGGCCAAGAGGTCTTTCTATTCAGCCCTGGCTCTGCAGAGTCCCACTGCTGGAACCCGCTCGATAGTGTCTCGGACTGGCCGCGCCGCGCGACCGAGATTGAGAATATCGCCAATACCCTGATCCCGTCGCCTGACCGGGGCGATGCCTATTGGACGGCAACCGCCCGGAGCATCTTTGCGGGGCTTTTAGGCTACATCCTCGACAGCAAGCGCATGGAAGGGCGGCGAACGATCCGGTCTGTGGTTCGGCTCTTCAGCACCGGCAAGGATTTGGCCGGTCTCATGAAGCAGATCTTGCAGGATGAGCCGAACCTTCACCCCTATGTGGCGGACAAGTTTCGCCAGCACATGAGCCGCGATCCTGAGCAACGGCCTTCGTTCGAGGCCCATATCATGACCGCGCTCAATGCCTGGAACGGTGAGCTCATGGCAGCCGCCACAAGCCGGAGCGACTTCGATATTGCTCAACTGCGCCGCAAGCCCTTTACAGTGTTCATCGGAACGCCTGCCGGGGATCTCGGGACGGCGGAAGCTCTCATTCGCCTGTTTATCCAACAGGTGCATGATGTGCTGATGCGCGCGCTGCCGGGGAAGGATGAACCGCACAAGCTGCTCATGATGCTGGATGAGTTCTACCAGTTTGGACGGCTGCCCGAGATCGTCGACAAGACCCCGCTCGTGGCCGGCTACGGCTTCAAGATTGCCATTATTGCGCAAAACATCCCGCAACTGGATGCGCGCTATGGCAAACCGATCCGTGACATGCTCCTCGGCAACATGGATGTGAAACTCAACATTGCCGTAGGTGATAAGGCCACGGCGGATTACGTCTCGGAGGAGTTCGGCCGCCATTACGTCTTGCGGGAAGGATGGAGCTCTTCGCCGGGCCGGGGAGGGATGGGGCTGGGCTCCAACACGCGATCTGGCCGGTTTGAGGCGGAACCTCTCATCAGCTCGGACGCGATTCGCCGGTTCGACAACCGCAAGTCCCTGCTCCTCGTGCGCGGTCATAACGGCGCGGTCCTCGATAAACTGCATTTCTTCTTGGATCAGGACTTGATCGCCGCCCGTACGAGAGTAGCGCACTTTGGCGAGGCCCTGAATGTGCCGGTTCTCGAACCGCTCAATGAGGGGCCGCTGTTTGAACAAGCTCCCGTGGCTGTGACGGCTGCGCCGGAGCCGGACATTGTGACACCGGCCATTGCTGTGCCGGAGCCTGCCGCCGAAATCGCGCCTCCTGCGGCGGCGCCCACGCCGGAGCCCTATCTCGTCCAGGCGCTCGAGCCTGCGGCGGTGGATGCCGTAGGGCCTACGAGTGCCGACGAGGATGAAGAGGAGAGTTTCAGCCTCGATCTTCCGGCCTTCGACGGCCTCAAGAAGCTCCTGAATCAGGCGGATGCAGTAGCGAAAACACATCCGGCCGTTGCTCGTCTCAAGAAGTTGGTTGAGGAGGATGCGAACGCCGGGTTGGTGGAGCCGGGAACTGATCTAAGCGCATTTATCCGGGCGTGAGATGGACCAAGATGGCAGGTCATAGGCAAAGTCAGCCGGTCCCCACGACCCGGCCGGGAGGTGGCTCATGATCGATCGCTGAGTAGCACTCTCCACCTGTGCAACGCCGGTCAATGCGAACAGCGGTGCATGTCTGTCACTGTTCATGCTGCCGGTTAAGATGTTAATCTGTTCCCAGGTCAGTATAGGGCCGTAACGACAACACAGAGGGATGTCATGGCTTGGTTCCGAGAAGAAACACGTCAGATCAGGGCGCTCTCTGTTGCGCCTAACAAGCTGTCCCCGCCATCGCGCCTGGTGCTCCGCGGGCGCATTGTCACCATGGATGAGGCGTTCAATGTGATTCCTGACGGTCTTCTCGCCATTGAGGATAAACACATTGTCCATTGTGCTCCTAGTGATCAGCCGCTGCCAGGGGATTTCGCCGCGCACAAGCCCATTGACGTCAACGGCACGATCTATCCCGGACTCTTCGAGCTACACAATCACCCAAGCTATAATGCCATTCCCCTCTGGGCTGTCCCGGCTGCATACCAACGCCGCAAACAGTGGCAGGATGCTGCTAAGTATGAGCGTTTTGTCAAGAACCCGGCGACCTTGCTCACGCACGATCCGCTCTCAAACAATGCCCGCGCCGTCATTCGCTTCGTTGAATCTCGCGCCTTGCTTGGAGGAGTAACCACTACTCAGGGTCTTTCCATCTTGAAGATGGATAACAATGAAAAAGCCGCTTACGCAGGGCTCGTCAGGAACGTCGAGCTTCCAGATGATAAGAGCTGGCCAATTGCTGAAGACCGTATCGGCGATTTCACATCCTTCGATCAGGCTAACAAAAAATATGGACCGATCCTGGGTGATAAGACGAAGCCCTTCCTACTCCATCTCTCCGAAGGTACCGACGATATCTCGCGGGGATTTTTCGAGGCATTGAAGAGGCCAGATGGCTCGTATCTAATTGGTGCGAACCTGATCGGGATCCACGCTACAGCTCTAAACCCCGAGCAAATGGGACGTATGAAGGAAAGCGGCGGGATTGTTTGGTCGCCACTCAGCAACTTTCTTCTTTACGGCGCGACAACCGATGTCGCGAGCGCAGTCAAATCCGGTGTCCCGATCGCGCTCGGCTCGGATTGGGGACCCAGCGGCACAAAAAATCTGCTCGGGGAGTTGAAGATCGCCAGAATTGTTAGCGCTCAACTTGGGAGCCTCTTCTCTGATCTCGACCTCGCGCGAATGGTGACCAGCACGCCAGCTAGGATGATGGGATGGGGCGAGTTCCTGGGAAGCCTAGAAGTGGGGAAGATTGCTGACCTTCTTGTTCTCGATGGGACTTCGAAAGACCCTTACGCGCAGCTCGTTGAAGCGTGGGAAAGTGAGATCATCGCTGTGCTTATTGATGGCCGGCCGCGCATTGGCCGCGCGAGCGTCATCGATCCCACAACGAAAGGCGTCGAGATGCTACGTGTTGGTCAGCAGGACATGGTTCTCGACATCATTGATCGTGGGCACCCGCTCGACGGCATGGCGCTTGGAACCGCAATATCGACGCTGAGTTATGCGCTCGAGCATCTGCCTGATCTTGCTGAGCAGTTCCTCCCGCAGCACCAGCTAATGAGGGAGGCCGCGGATCGCTTCTATGTCCAACTCGATATGGATGAGGACTATGCGATGGAGCTTATGATCGGGGCAAAGGCGATAGGACGCACGGACGTCGAACCCATGGTCCTCGACCCGATAACTGAGATCGACGACGATCAGTTCCGGGTAAGAATCAAGCAAAACATAAACATTCCGCAGTGGCTCCGATCAGCACTCTAGCGCCGTTCGCGCTCCACGGCCCGCCAGCCGATGTCCCGGCGGCAGAAGCCCTCGGGCCAGTCGATCCGGTCCACCGCCTCATAGGCTTTCCTCCGGGCCTCGCCGACGGTGGAGCCGAGGGCGGTCACGTTGAGCACCCGCCCGCCATGGGCGAGGATGTGGTCGCCGTCCTGCCTCGTGCCGGCATGGAAGACGACGACGTCGTTGAGTTCCTCGGCCCGGTCGATGCCCCTGATCTCGGAGCCCTTCTCGACCGTGCCCGGATAACCCTTGGCCGCCATCACGACGGTGAGCGCCGCGGCGTCGGACCATTGCAGGGAGACGCCGTTCAGGCCGCCGTCGCAGGCGGCGAGCAGGGCGCTCACGAGGTCGGACTTCAGGCGCGGCAGCAGCACCTGGGTCTCCGGATCGCCGAGGCGGGCATTGTACTCGATGAGCTGAGGCCCGTCCTCGGTGAGCATGAGACCGGCATAGAGAATGCCCGTATAAGGCGTGCCCCGCGCCGTCATGCCGGCGAGCGTCGGCTCGATGATCTCCCGCATGACCCGGGCCTGCAGCTCGGGCGTCAGAACGGCGGCGGGGGAATAGGCGCCCATGCCGCCGGTGTTGGGGCCCTTGTCGCCATCGAAGACGCGCTTGTGGTCCTGGGCCGTGCCGAAGGGAATCGCGCGGGCGCCGTCGCAGAGCGCGAAGAAGCTCGCCTCCTCGCCTTCGAGAAAGGCTTCGATCACCACCTCGGCCCCGGCGGCGCCCAGACCGCCGCCGATCATCATGTCGATGGCGTTCTCCGCCTCCTCGAAGGACATGGCGACCACCACGCCCTTGCCGGCCGCAAGGCTATCGGCCTTCACCACGATCGGCACGCCGTAGTGGCGCACGTAGGTTTTCGCGGTCTGCGCATCGGTGAAGCGCCGGTAGGCGGCGGTGGGGATGCCGAACTCGGCGCACAGATCCTTGGTGAAGGCCTTGGAGCCTTCGAGTTGGGCGGCGGCTCTGCTCGGCCCGAAGGCCTTGATGCCGGCGGCCTTCAGGTCGTCCACGAGACCGGCCACGAGGGGCGCCTCCGGTCCGACCACCACGAACCCGACCTTCATCACCCGGCAGAAATCGATCACCGCCGGATGGTCGGTGACGTCCAGAACCACGTTGGTGCCGTGCTGGGCCGTGCCGGGATTGCCGGGAGCGATCAGCAGCCTGTCGCAGAGAGCGCTCGCCGAGAGGCTGCGGGCTAGGGCATGCTCCCGCCCGCCGGAACCGATGAGAAGAATGTTCATGGACTTGCCTCCGAAGTGATGCCAGCGCTCTTGGAGCATCGTGCGGCCCCAGAGGGCCTCGTCAGTGAAAAGTAGACCCGGTCTTCCGTACCGAACGATGGTCTCATCAATGAAGGAGCATCGGACGCGAAAGTGCAGATCCACTTTTGGGTTCGATGTTTTAGAGGAGATCCTGAAGGCCATCCAGTGTTACGCTGACCGCGTTGCCGTTCGGACTGGAGCGAGAGTAAAGCCCTACAACCTCATCCCGGCTGTTGAGAACAGGTCCGCCGGAGGAACCGTGCGGTCCCGATTGCGGGTCAGAATCGTGTATAAGAAATCACACAATTCGGTAGACTTGGCCTGTGGTAGCATCACGGTAGAGATCAACCGTCGTGCCGTTCCAGTGATAACCGAGATGCCGGCCCTGGATGGGATTTGCAGCACCGTCTGGATAAAACAGCCCCACACACTCGCCACCTGGATAGCAAACGCTCGGGTAAACGACCCCATCAGAGCCTGTGGCCCGAAGCTGAGAGCCTAATGCTTGGCTTGCCTTATAATCGTCGGGCAGGAGCAATCCTGACCGGTCAATAGTACTGCTCCTGAGATCGTGCAGGTGTGCATTGATCTCGAGCAGGATCTCCCGAAATTGGGAAGTCCACCCAGCCGGTTCATTGGTGCGGGCCATGAACTGCCCATGGTGATGAATCGTCTCGAACAGGGCGACCTCAAAGGAATTGCCTGCGTAAAGGACACCGAAGGTCCCGTCGCTGAACCGGCTCGGCCGATCAGTGCTCACATGGGTGAAAGGGGCCATGAGATAACTCGCCCCCGGACCAGCGACGCGGCGTTTCTCGGGCACGAGATCAAGATTGCCGATGGTCTCCATCAGACGTGGATTCGTTTTCTGCTCCGCAGAGATGATGAGAGGCCAATCGGCTGGATCCGCAATGTCTTCGAAAAGGTCAATCGGCGGAAAAATGCTTCGGATGATCCGAACCGAGCCGCGCCAACTGATCCCAGAGACGGGGATCGCATCACTATCGATCACCAGGTGCCCCGCTCGGCATCCAAGTAGCGACGAACGCGCATCAGGTCAGTGAGTTCGCCACCGAGCATCACCTCAAGAGCCGATCTGTTGGCGAATGCGGAATTGGGTGCCTTGATCCAGGCATAACCGCGTTGCGGCTCCCGGAAGATGATCCGCAGGGCCTTGTGGATGCCCATGAGATTGGACAGCCGGGCCTTGCTATCCCGATCAATGCGCCCGAGGTCGCCAGCCTTCCATCGCCGATAGGTTCGCACGGGTAAATCGAGCAGAGTGGCCGCCTCTTCATCGGTGATGTCCCACAGGCGGAACAGATTGAGGGCTGCGCGAAACATCGCGGCGGCCTCATCATCGGTAATCGGCGCAGGCCGGAAGTCCTTGGGTGCAGTGTCGACGGGCAGCAAGGCAGCCATAGCAGCATCTCCCATATGACATTATATTAGTGTTTTAATGCCATATGGCAACACTCAGTTCCTTACCCTCTGGCTGGAGTGTGCCATAAGAAGGGACCGACAGAAGGAGGTCTCCCGGTTGTGGAATCAAGCCGACGTGCAACGGTTAGCAGGTCATCGCTCCTCGGCCAGGGGCTGCCGCGGCGAAGCTGTTAGGGTTGCGCGGCCCTGAGGCCGATCCAGCTGGCCTCGACCTTCTATGCTGACAAGGCTGTTAGCTTGGGAATTATTGTGCAGCATATAACCCGTTCACTTTGGAAGCCAAACCCCTGAAACGGCTGCCATTCTGGCGCTTTCTCCCAGTCCTCTTCATCAAGTTCATGCCAGTTCGGAGTGAGCTCAGAACCCGGGCCCGACCAGGAAGTGCTCATGTTTATATGATTGACCATACCAGATTTGCACACATATATATGTCCGTTGAGGCGAAAAGTTTTCACATATATATGTTAAATGCCCGTCAGAGCGGACACGCGAACATGAACAAAAATCAGGCGGCGCTCGCGCGCAAGCAGCTGGAGAGGCGGGTCGCGCCTTTGCGCGCTCTCAAGCTCGTGCCTCCACCGCGCGGCTGGATGAAGGCGATCCGCGAGGCTTTGGGCATGAGCACCCGACAGCTCGCTGCCCGCATGAAGGCGGCTCCCTCCCGCATTTCCGCAATCGAGAAGGCGGAGGTCTCCGGCGCCACGACGATCAAGACCTTGCGCGAAGCAGCCGCAGCGATGAACTGCACCTTCGTCTATGCCTTCGTTCCGACGAAGCCGCTCGATGACATCGTGCGCGATCGCGCGGCTCAGAAAGCCGGGCAGATCATTGCGCGCCTTGATCATACGATGCACCTCGAAAACCAGGCGCTGCTCAAATCCGATCTCGATGACGAGCAGCGTCGCATGATCGATCTGATCCTCACCGGCTCGCCACGAAGCCTATGGGACGACGAGTGATCCCTCATGTCCGATGATCCGCTGTTCCAGGACGATGATGAAGCCAACACGCCGCTGACGGCCGAGGAGCGCGAGCAGCTCATCCCCTCCTACATCACGCTGCGCCATGAATTGAACGAGGCCGAGCAGGTCAATATCGGCGAAGCGCTGCGCTGGGTAATGTCGCGTAAGCGCGACGTGCTGGATCAGGATTTCCTGAGTGATCTGCATCGTCGCATGTTCGGCGACGTCTGGCGCTGGGCCGGGCAATATCGCACGACCGCACGCAACATTGGCGTCGACGCCTATCGCATCGCGATGGACGTGCGGCAGGTCATCGACGATGTCCGCTACTGGGCCGAGCACGAGACCTACCCGCCTGACGAGATCGCCGTGCGGTTCAGCCACCGCCTCGTCGCAATCCATCCCTTCCCAAATGGGAACGGTCGTTTTTCCCGTCTGGTCGGCGATCTTCTTGCCCGTCAGCTCGGCCGACCCGTCTTCACCTGGGGCCGGATGAACCTGATCGACGCCGGTGAAACCCGTGCGCGCTATGTGGCGGCTCTTCGCGCAGCCGACAACCACGATATCGCGCCGCTGCTCGCTTTCGCGCGCTCGTGACAGGCGCCAGCAGCCCCGTTCCTCAACACGAGCCCAGCAGGGGATCGCGCGCCTGGATGGCGGAGGATCTCCAGGGCACGATCCTAAAGTGTGATAGCATTACTTAAGACTGGAGTAACGTTGCTGTGCCCCGCCGCAGACGAACATAGCAAGCGTTTGTCTCTGCACCATGAACCCTTCTCTCATTCGCTGGAGCCTGCGCTCACCCGCGGGTTCGAAACTCTGGCTTTGCCGACGCCTTTTGCAACAGATTGGATAGGGCCAGCGGCTTCTTGTACCGAGACGGTAGCCCAGAGGCCGGCCGCGAGCTCTTAAGGCCGAAACAGCGGCCCGCCCCGTTGCGCTTGCACCACGAGACGAGAACCCGGTTCCACGCACAGATCAATCATGAAATTCTCTCCAGGTTTGCCGGCGTCGATCGCGGCGCCCCAGACCGTTCCCAGGGCCCGGCTCAACTCATCCGGAAGAACCCGGCAGTCGTTAAGCAAGGGGACACGAAGCTCGCACTTAACCTCTTGCTCTTCGGACTTACGGATCAGGCGCCGCGCCGCAGGGGATTTCGCAAAATCGAGAAGCGCTTCGGTCAATTGGACCGGCGTCTCACCACCATCGATCTTTTCGTCATCCCAAATTGCGATGGTTTGTGCTTCGATCACAATAGCATTCCTCTCCTTGTGCGCGTGCTTGCCCGCATCGACCAGCACATTCGTCCAGGGACTGCATCACGCAAGATCAAGCAGTGCTTTGCCTACCGAGGCCAGCGGCATCACTTCGACATTGTCCCTCAGCGGAAAACTCTCCTGGCCCGGGTAAACAACAATCCGCCGCTCAGGAGCAATGTCCTCACAGGCAAGATAGAATCCCTTCTCAACCTTCGGGGCGAGGCTGCGCTTTATCTCGATTGCCCACGAACGCCTGCCGGGAGGGGTCAGAAGCAGATCAATCTCGGCGCCTGCGGCAGTTCTGTAAAAATTGCTCTGCGTATGTTGCGGGGCCGCGGCAATGAGGGTCTCTATGACAAAGCCCTCCCAACTCGCCCCCGCCACGGGATGCCCGAGCACGTTGTCGAGCGTGGTTAACCCGAGGAGCGCATGCGCAATCCCGCTATCCCGAACATAAACTCGTGGTGATTTAACGAGCCGCTTGCCGACGTTTGCGTGCCACGGTTCCAGGCGGCGTACGAGTAACAGGTCAACGAGGAGATCGAGATAAGAAGCCACTGTCTTGCCATCAACGCCAAGGGCGCGTGCGAATTCGGCGGCATTCAGAAGGCCTGACTGGTGATGTGCGAGCATCGTCCAGAATCGCCGTAGCGTTTCTGCGGGAATACGTGGGCCGAGAAGCGGGATGTCGCGCTCCAGATAGGTGCGGATAAAATCTTGCCGCCAACGTTGGCTCGCTCCGTCGCTTGCCGCAAGAAAGCTGTCGGGAAATCCTCCTCGCACCCATAGTGGATCTATGTCCTCGGGGGATATCTCGAGACCATCTATCGGTCGCATCTCGAGATAAGCAATGCGCCCCGCGAGTGTCTCGCCCGACTGCTTTAGCAGCTCGATCGAAGCTGATCCGAGGAGCAGAAAATGACCTGCTCGCCTTCCATTCCGGCGGCCTCGGTCGATGAGCCCGCGCAGGTTCTGGAAGAGGTTCGGCATTCGATGAACTTCGTCTAGGATGACCAGCTTGTCACTGTGCTGACTGAGATAGAGTTCTGGTTCGGCGAGTTTAGCTCGGTCGGCGTCAGACTCCAGATCAAGATAGATCGAGGAGCGCTGTTGGCCTATGCTAACCCATCTTATGCACGATGCGGCTGAAGAGGGTTGGCGAGTGTAGCCTAAGTGACTGACGTGTCGTAGGATTTGGTTGCTGACACCAACCCCTGCCACGATTGCACCGTGCCACACCCGCCATGACGG
>NZ_VOSK01000709.1 GCF_009296175.1 Microvirga tunisiensis
CAGGCGCCCACCGTCGAAAGCAGCGGTGATCTTCTTGCGGCCAACGGCTGGAAACGGGAAGGTGGCAGGTGTATCGTCCGGCATGGCGAGTGTGGCACAGGGCAATTGGTGGCAGGGATTAGTCTCAACAACCAAATCCTACGCTGCTTCAAGTGCTTAAGCTACACTCGCCAGCCTTCATCAACCTTCCCATGCATAAGAACGGTTAGGAGGCGGTAGATTGTTTGCCTTGTGCTGGTCACCTCCTTTAACCGAGCGTCAATCGCAGACTTTCGCGTGGATCGGGATAGGAGCATCTCTACTTTATTTCCCTCTAGGAGGGGGGCTATGAGAGCGTACCGTGCAATATGTCGTTTATCTTCAGCTCTTAGTTTATTTGCATCCCCATCCACGGTGATATCGCCGAACATCGCATCTCCGGGAAAACCTCGCCGCCAAGGATCATTTAACTCCACAAGAAATCGTCCCCCACAGGTACCAAGCTCCTGTTGAAGTTCATCTGACATAACAGGAAATGGCCAGGCATCGTCATCGACTCGGTAAAGCCAAGTTTCCTTGGAAGATGCGTTCACATAAATAACTCGGTTGACTGCATTGAGACGAGTGTCTCGAAGGAGCATCCTTACCGCTACCGGTGTCGGGCATCGTGGAAGCATTTTACCAATTCCAAATTCGGAATGATGAGCCGGGGAGATCTTGCAGCAGAGGGACGTCAAGTGGTGCGCGAAGGTGCTTGGACGCCAGAAGTCGCCTTAGACACCCGAGTGTTGTGCCTAGCGGGTATCCTCGATCATTGTCTATTGCGAGGCAGATAAGACGGATGGGCAGTTCATGTTCTGTGTAGATTGCTTCGAGCAAGTATGGAGTTAGAATTTCGTCGATCCGGCGAGCTCTTACGCTACCTGTAGTGCCCGGCCCCGGATCAAAGATCCATGCGAGGTTTCTGGTGAAATTGTTCTTGAGATCGTCGCTGATCATTAACAACCATGGAACGTCTCGGCTGATCCAAAAGACTCTTTCTATCTCAAGCTTCTCGAGTGTCCTTGGATTCTCAAGATCCGCTGATTCTTTGATTGCAAATGCGCGAAGGGTGTTTCCGTGGGGTGTACTGACCGTCACAAGGAGGTCGGTCGTTATCACCCATATGGCCTGACTTATCGGATCGACGGGATGCCGTACCCCGCACCACGCAGCAATCTTCATTGTCTCACGTCGGTCGATGAGCGGAAACTGCTCACGCAGGTCGATGACGCTGTCGTCCCACCAATGGGATAGAAAGGCGTAATACTCGTTGTCTGATAGGAGATGATGCACGCGACCGGTTTTCGCACAATACGGACGGTGCGTTCGACCTCGAGATGGGACGTCCGAGACCTTTATCCAAGGTTTGTAGTCTCTCCCGACACCGGAGCCTCTGCCTTCATGAATGAAGCGGACGATCTTCGCTTCGGTGAACGTATAGCGCTTTCGAGCCATCGGAGTTTTCGTTCCTAATGATCCTCACGAAAGCGATGTAACATAGGGCGGTGTCGGTCCTTGCGGGGAGGTTCGCGATGGATGGCAACGTTTGGCGGCCGGCGCATCTGACGCTGGAGCAGATGGAGGAGCGCCGTTTGGC
>NZ_VOSK01000710.1 GCF_009296175.1 Microvirga tunisiensis
AAGCCGAGGGACAGATCACGCGCCTCAAACTCTTCAAGCGCTCGATGTACGGACGAGCCAACTTCGATCTCCTACGCCGGAGAGTGCTCCTGGCCGCGTAATCCACGCAATGTGCGGGAGAGCCGCGCATTCGGGGGAAGATCAAGTGCCTGCATCGGCGCCTCCCGGACCAGACGATCCTCCGAGAGGAAATAGCTGCCTGGGAGGCTGAACGCAACAGGGGTAGAGCCACAGCACACTGGCGCTTCACGACCGCACAGGCGCGAACCAAATTGCAGCGTCTCTATCCCACATGATCACCGTGGCCCAGGACTAAATGAGACCTGTGCGCGGGTGGCCTCGACCCTTGGCTGCTTGGGTGATTCAATGGAATCGCTGGACACGACTGGAGCGGTCTCATGGCACGCCGTCAGATTGGACAGGAAGTCTTCGCGTTTGTCTCAAGCCCCACATTCCATTGCTGTTCCTCGGACCGGCTGTCAGGGCTGATCCAGTGGTCCTCTCTTGATCGGCACTTGGTCCACATCTACTGCGCCGCCAAGGGCGAATCGGCCTGGCCGCCGCTGGCCTTGTTCAAGGCTCTGCTGCTGGCGGTCTGGTACGACCTGTCGGACGTGAAGTTGGCCGAGGCGCTGGAGGACCGTGCCTCGTTCCGGCGCTTCTGCGGTTTCGCCGCCCACGAGGCAACACCGGAGCGCACCGCCTTCGTGCGCTTCCGGCGCGAACTGGTCGAGCGATCTCTCGACCAGGCGCTGTTCGACGAGGTGACGCGCCAACTCAAAGCCCAGGCGATCACTGTCAAAACCGGCACGCTGGTAGACGCCACCGTGATTGCCTCGGCGAGCCATCGGGACCATGAGGCCGCTTGGGCCGGTCACAAGAGACGCAAAGCCATTCACGGCTTCAAGGCTCATGTCGCGGCGGATGCTGACACGGCTCTGGTGGAGGAATTGACCGTCACGCCAGGCAACGTCCACGATGGACGGGCTGGCGGCGAGGCCCTTCCGGAGAATCCGGGCGATGTTTACGCCGACAGCGGTTATCGCGGTCGAACTTTCGCAACGGCCGTGCAGGCCAAGGGCGGACGCCCGTGCGTGGTCGAGACCGGAGTCTGGGGCCACCCAGGTGGCAACGCGTTGCGCAAGTTAAGGGTGTGGAACCATCGCGTTCAGCACGTGCGCTGTCGGATCGAGAAGGTCTTTGGCACCTGGAAACGCAGTTATGGCTTGCGGCGGATGTGCTGGATGGGGCGAGCCAAAGCAGCCCTGCAGGTCAGACTGACGGCGATGGCCTACAACCTGAAGCGGACGGCTGCGCTCATGATGCCGGAGGCCGCCTGATCAGGGGCAGGGTGCGCCTTCAGATACCCCTAATGCGAGCATCAGGAGTCGACACCGCTGGTCCGCGATGACGCGACGGGGAAGACATCTCTCACAGTCAATCAAGGCCGCGGTTTCGCTGCCCGCGCACGGGTCTCCATGAGATGTCCAATGGGCTCACATGGGGAAGTCATGAGGGACGCCTCCTGCAACAGCATCTCCCGCATCCAGATGCTTGCTGGATCAGTATTGTGAAAGGCCGGCCATTGTACGGCTTCGGTGAATGG
>NZ_VOSK01000711.1 GCF_009296175.1 Microvirga tunisiensis
GCCTCCGGTGCCGAGATCAAGTGGATGTTCACCACCGAACAAGCCCGCGCCAAGATGGGCCGTGCCTATCCCAACACCGTCCCGAGAGACCCACGCGCCAAAGAGTCATAATCTCTGTGCAGAGGAACTAGACCAGTCATTCAATATTTGCCAGCGTGGGTTCGAGAGGCGCTGGATGTCGATGCACAGGTGACGCGTGGCGGGCCAAGGGGCCTCATGAGCATCGACATAGCGAAGAGCGATGCATGGCAAAGGAGCCGATCTTGGGAAGGTTCCACGCTTCAATGGGAGGTCTTCTAACCGCGGAATAGGCAATCTGGATGTCGGCTGCTGGCCTCGGCGGAAACCCCGTTGTGGCAAGTCTCGGAGGCGGAGCGTTGATCAACTGTCAGGGCAGCAAGTGACGTTCAGAGGTAACGTCATGAGCTAGACGCGACAGTTGACCTCCGGAACGATGAACCTTGCTGTGGCATTGCCTCCTGCCTCGATCCGTTCTTTCAGGGATGAAGCCAAATATGTTCGATAGCCTGCCTTCTGCGTTGCTCGCGCTCTTCCTCGCCTTATGTGTCTTGTGGTTGATCGGTCAGGCGCTCCGGCGTTTCCTGGCATCGCGCAAGATGAGGCGGGCCCCATCTCTTGAAGCGGAGCTCGAGGCTCGCAGGAACCATGAGGATCCGGCCGTATCAACGACGGCAGCTAAGGTCTCCACTATTCCCGATGCGGCTGATGTCCTCGCCCTCAAAGCAGCCATCGACAATTTGGCACGGCAAGTCGCTGCCTTAGAGAAACGTTTGTCGGCGGGGCAATCAGGGTTCCCACCACTCCCGACACCGGCGAGCGAAAGGACTATCGAGTCGAGATCGGACCTCCCGTCGGTAACGCCAGATCATCGGATCTGAGGCAGGTCTGGCCGCTTTGCTGCCCGTGTGAGAATGGTAGATTCGGACCTGCGGGCTACGCGGCCGCGCCATCATGCAGCCGTCGGGGGCCCCCTTACGTGGTGCCGGATGTATCAGGGTGTGCACTTCCGGGGCTGCCCCCTCTTCTCGGGCTCCCAGCACCATCTCGGGAGCCCAGTTGAGCAGCAGGGAGGAATAGGACTGCTGCCACGCCTCTTCTGATAGCGGATGATCCGCCCCTTTGATGAGACGGTAAGTCAGCGAGTGGGCACCCTTGAGCGCGGTGAGATAGTTCTCGATCACTGGGTGCGGGATGATGTCGTCGTGTTCCGACTCCACGATCAGCACGTCACCTTGAAATGCCGCACAAGCTGCTAACCGTTCCTATTCACCAGAGTTTGTTTCGGGGCCTATTTGGTAGCGCGGGCGTGCCGATCCGCTGCGTTTCTTTCACCGCGGCAAGGTCTGGAACGTGGGGAACGCGTTGGCAGGGACGGGATGGGATGACCGGGGCGATGGCAGCCCCGGCGCTCAGGGCGAGGCCGCCCGGGGCTGGGGTGCCAGAGCGCTCGCAAGACGCCGGACGAGATCCGCTTCCGGACAGCACGAGGCAAAGGCCAGTCGGATGCGGCTGGTGGTTTCCTGCACCCGCACGGCGATCTTGAGCAGGCGCAACCGCAGCGTTGCGAACTCCGCCCGGGCGAGAT
>NZ_VOSK01000712.1 GCF_009296175.1 Microvirga tunisiensis
CGCATTGCATCGCCTGAATTGCTCCCTGATTTTGGATCGTTGCCTCATCTGATTTGCTCCCGAGCTCTGGCGAGCTGCGGGGGCGATGATGAGGCAGGTGAGCATGACAACACGCAATGAGCTGATCCGAGCGATTTCGGCGCGCTACCGGCAGAGTGATCGCCCCGACAAGGGCCGCATTCTGGATGAGTTCATGGCTGTGACCGGCTATTCCCGCAAGCATGCCATGCGCGCCCTTCGGCAGGGCTTGCCGGACAAGACAGGCGCGGCGCGGCCCGGGCGCCGGATCTACGACGATGCGGTTCATGAGGCTCTCGCCGTGATCTGGGAGGCCTCAGACCGGATCTGCGGCAAGCGCCTGAAGGGTCTCGTGCCGGTTCTGGTGGGGGCGATGGAGCGTCATGGCCATCTTCAGCTGACTTCGGAGGTCCGGACGCGCCTTCTGGGCATGAGCGCAGCCACTATCGACCGAGCGTTGCAACCGATCAAGCAACAGGCCACCGGAGGTCGGCAAAGGCGTCGGTCCGTGCCCACCCTGGCGGTGCGGCGCAGTGTGCCGGTGCGGACCTTTGCCGACTGGCATGATCCCTCTCCTGGCTTTATGGAAGCTGACCTGGTTGCCCATGGTGGCTCAAGCGCCAGCGGCAGCTTCATCCAGACCCTGGTTCTGACCGATATTGCCTCGGGCTGGACCGAGTGCGCGCCGCTGCTCTATCGCGAGCAGCAGCTGTTGACAGAGGTCCTTTCCGAGATCCGCAAACTTCTTCCCTTTGCGCTCCTGGGGTTTGATACGGATAACGACAGCGTCTTCATGAATGAGACGGTGCGGGATTATTGTCTGGATCAGGCGATCGTCTTCACCCGCAGCCGGCCCTACCGCAAGAATGACCAGGCCTTTGTCGAGCAAAAAAATGGGGCCATTGTCCGCCATGCTGTGGGGTATCGCCGGTTCGAGGGCATCCCAGCAGCAGCGGCCCTGGCCCGGCTTTATGCCTCTCTTCGTCTGTTCGTGAACTTCTTCCAGCCCTCGTTCAAGCTGGCTGAAAAGGAACGGCAAGGTGCTCTGGTGCGCAAGCGCTATCATCCTCCCGCCACACCCTATCAGCGTCTGCTCGACGACTCCCGTGTTCCCGCCGAGGTCAAAGCGCACTTGCGAGACGTGTTCTTGAGCCTGGATCCGGTTCAACTGCTGCAGCAGATCCGCACGGGTCAGGCTCGTCTGGTTGAGTTGGCTGATGTTCCAGTCACTCCTGTGGCGCCCTCCGATCCTGCAACTCTCGACCAGTTCCTGCAGGGTCTACGCACGGCTTGGAAGGAGGGCGAGGTTCGACCGACCGCCCGTCCCAAACCGCCGGTTCCACGCGGCCGGCGGCGTCCGGATCCGCTGGTGGCGGTCACGGCACACCTGCAGGACTGGTTCAAGGCTGAACCGTGGCGCACGGGCCGTGAATTGCTGGAGAAGCTGCAAGAGACTTATCCTGACCAGTACTCCGAGCGGCATCTGCGCACACTCCAGCGGCGTCTGAAAATCTGGCGCCGGGATGCGGCATGGGCCATGGTGTTCGGGTCATCGGATCAAGGCTCGGTGCCCGCAGAGCCCT
>NZ_VOSK01000713.1 GCF_009296175.1 Microvirga tunisiensis
CGAAGCTGCGGTCGGCTGCAAGGTCATCAACATCATGACCAGCCTTGGCATGCCAGTATCCCAGCGCCTCGTCTGAACCCCAGGGCTAAGGGGTGCATGCGGCCCACCTCTCAATTATGCACCAACGTCCCCTTAAGGCGCACCCGGTCAAAATTGTTCGTAGATGCGGGTCCTGAGGCCGTGTCCCGGCGCTCGCTTGCGCTTTCGCAGCGCGCGGCCTATGTCTTGGCATAGGCCAAAGTGGAGGAGCCCGGGATGCAGCACGAACGACACGTCAGGCTGTTCAGGAACGGCCGGAACCAAGCGGTCCGGATCCCGGTCGAGTTCGAGCTCCCCGGCGACGAGGCCATCATACACCGGGACGGCGATCGGCTCATCATCGAGCCGATCCGAAAGGGTGGTCTGATCGCCCTCCTCGACACGCTGGAGCCGCTCGATGAGGACTTCCCAACTATCGAGGATAAGCCCGGCGCGCCGGAGGACATCTTTTGAGCGCCGGCCGCTACATGCTCGACACCAACATTCTCTCCGACATGATCCGGAACCCAAGCGGGAAGGCGGCGACGCGCCTGCGCCAGGTCGGGGACGCGAGCGTCTGCACCAGCGTCGTCGTCGCCTCAGAACTGCGCTACGGTGCGGAGAAGAAGGGCTCGGAGAAGCTGACCGCCAGGGTCGAGGCCGCGCTGCGGGAAGTCGAGGTCCTGGCGCTCGACGTGCCGGCCGATGCGTACTACGGCGTGGTCCGCAGCCGTCTCGAGGCCGAGGGACGGATGATTGGCCAGAATGACCTCCTCATCGCCGCGCACGCGCTCTCGCTCGGATTGACGCTGGTCACAGACAACGTGCAGGAGTTCAACCGTGTCGACGGGCTCCGGATCGAGAACTGGCTGGAGGGCTAGCACAGGTCTGGCCCGCTCTTGTCGACCGGCCACCTGACGTCGCAGCCGCGCTCACAGACAAGCGCCTTCTATTGATTGAGGGCAAGAAATCGAGCCGCAGTGAGGATCAAGCCAGCCTAAAACTGACGGCTACGGTATGTAGCGGCGGAGCGAGGATCGGAAGCGATTGGACGTTGTCGCAGGACACGACTGCGGCTGGGTTCTTCTCTATTCGGCGGTTTGAGGTCAAGCGCTTTCAGGCCTTCGACATTCCCGATGTTTGACGTCACTCGCGGGCCCTTGCTTCTCTTCGGGATCAGCTCTGTGGCTCTCCCAGTTTGGGATCGGAAGAATGAGGCAGCCCAATCTGTTGCGCGTTCTGATCGCGCAAGACGCGACCGAGACAAGAGCCCACGCGAACTCACCTCATCCATCGTCCCGCAAGGGACGTCTCTCCACCGGGTGGCGGATCTTGGATCTCCTCCTCTTCGGGGGACAGGCCGTTCCAGTGAGTGATCAGGCGGCCGCCGTGGCGCTCTCCTTGGTCCAGCGGAACTCGGTGCCGTCGCTCCAGAGGCGATGCATGATCACGACGTGTTGGACAATGGTGCAAAGTTCGACCTGTCTCAGGTGGACCTGAGAAGCCGGGCTCAACCCGGAAGATCACCCCGACAACATCATCGGCAACCTCAATGCGCTTGACGAGAGTACAGATG
>NZ_VOSK01000714.1 GCF_009296175.1 Microvirga tunisiensis
TGTGGACGTATATGGACCCCGCCCGATTGCAACAGCCGGCTGGATCAGGATCGATGGTCACAACTGCTGACGTATATCCGGCTTCGTGATGCGGCTGGACAACGTCTTCGCCGCGAGCCTCGATGGGTTTTCGCCCGCTTCCACCTCAAAGCCCCGATGACATTGGCTAACGCCATGCCGGTCCACACATCAGGTTCTGGAAGCGACGGGGTGACCGTTTCGCCATCTCCTGCCATTTGTTGCAATTGCCGGGGTGGGACCTCCTTTCGTTAGTGGCCGCTTCGCTTCAGGCCGCCTTCACCGACAGCGCGGGCTCGTAAGCTGTGTCGCCCGAGAGCATAGCCCAGACGATCCGCGCATTCTTGTTGGCAAGCGCCACGGCCGCGACATTGGGATGCCGCCGTTGCCGCATCTTGCCGAGCCAGAGGCTTCGCGGATCCTGCTTGCCGCCAGCCCGGCTTAAAGCGGCGCGAGCGCCATGAATCATCAGTGTCCGCAGATAGCGATCGCCGCGTTTGCTGATGCCGAGCAAGCGGGCTCGCCCTCCACTGGATCGCTGCTTCGGCACCAGGCCAAGCCAGGCCGCGAATTGACGGCCGTTCTTGAAGCAGGTTCTATCGCCCACGGCGGCGATCAGGGCTGTTGCCGCCACAGGGCCGATGCCTTCGATCTTCCCCAGCCGCTGGCACGGCTCACTGGCGCGGAAGATTTCCCGTATTCGCCGATCATAGGTTGCGATGCGTCGATCAAGCTCGGCCAGTTCCGTCTGCAACTCCCTCATGAGCGAGCGAACCATCTCGCTGAGGCCGTCATTGTCGTTCCCGACGATGACGGCAAGGCCACGCCGCAGCTGCGAGATGTCACGGGCAATGACAATGCCATGCTCGGACAGAAGACCGCGAATCTGGTTGACGAGCCTGACTCTGTCGGCGACCAGACGCCGGCGAATGCGATGGACGGCTTGTACCGCCAGCTGATCGGATGATTTCCGGGGTACGAAGCGCATCGACGGCCGGCCGACCGCTTCGCAGATGGCTTCCGCATCGTTCCGGTCGTTCTTGTTCGACTTGACGTATGGCGTCACGAACTGCGGGCTGATCAGCCGCACCTGATGGCCAAGCTCGGTGAGCACGCGAGCCCAATAGTGCGCCCCGTTCGAAGCCTCCATGCCGACGAGACAGGCCGGCAAATTGGCGAAAAAGCGGACCACCGCATCGCGACGCAGCCTCTTTCGCACAACGACTTTCCCGTGGTTGTCGACGCCGTGAACCTCGAAGACATACTTCGCCAAATCCAGACCTATCCGAACAACCTGCATGACATCCTCCTTCATCGCAGTTGACGGTCGAGATTCCACCTCGCCGCGAGGGCGGGGTCCATACCATTGCCCGGCAAAGCGCAAGAAGAATCTTCTGGAGTGGTGGAGCGCGTCGGCGAGTGCTGCCATGTGTACGGCCTCATCTGCGGCCATTCACATGCCGCGGGCCCGGATGGAGTTCGCGGATCAGGTCCAATTCAAAGCGGCGCGCTCGAGGCGCGTTGTTGCACACTGGTTTTCCTGACCCCGTCTCATCGACCGTTGCGCCAT
>NZ_VOSK01000715.1 GCF_009296175.1 Microvirga tunisiensis
GTTTCGGCGATCTCTGTTGGAAGCAGCCCACGATTGCGGCGGTGACGGATATTCTCAAGAACCCGGCTTACACCGGCGCCTTCGTGTATGGGCGCAGCCGTCAACGACCTTCCGCGACACCAGGCCGGCCAGCGTCCAAAACGCCAGTGCCCTTCGGAGACTGGCGCATCGTCGTGCCGGGCAAGTATCCTGCCTATATCTCATGGGAGGCCTTCGCGAAGATCCAGGCCATGCTGAGTGACAACCGGGCCGACTACCAGCGTCTGAGGGGGCGTGGCATTCCACGCGACGGGGCCGCGCTTCTGCATGGCATCACGTGGTGCGGCGAGTGCGGCCACAAGATGATGGTGCGCTACAAGGGCGGCAGCCAGTACGTCTGCAATCATCTCAGCCGGGAGTTCCAGGTGCCGGAGTGTCAATGTCTGCGGGCCGCCCCCATTGATGCTGCGGTGGCTCAAAGCTTTCTGGCCGCGGTCACCCCGGCCGAGATCGAGGCGTGGAGCCTGGCCCGCAAGGCCGAGCGCCATGCTACAGAGACCTTACGGCGGGCCGAGGCGCAGCAGATCGAACGCCTGCGGTATGCGGCGGCACTGGCCGAGCGGCAGTTCCATCGGGTGGACCCCGACAACCGGCTGGTCGCGGCCGAACTGGAGCGGCGATGGGAAGCGGCTTTGCTCAATCTGCGCCGGGCCGAGGACGATCTGGCCCGCCGGGCAGCCGCGTCAGGGGACGACGCTCGGCCAATCTCGCCGCGCCTGCGCGCCAAGATTGTGGCTCTGGGGCAGCGCCTGCCGGAGATCTGGACGGATCCCGCCACGCGCCGGTCGCATCGCAAGGCCCTGCTGCGGTGTCTCATCGACAAGGTGGTCCTGCGTCGCTGCGCTCGGGATCAGGCGGCTGTCCGGATCGTGTGGCGCGGCGGTGCCACCACCGAATTGACGGTGCCGATGCCGGTGACGAGGCTGAGCGCGTTATCGCGCTGGGCTGAGATGGAAACTCGGGTGCTCGAACTGGTTCAGGCTGGCTCGCATGATGAGGAGATTGCCCGGACCTTGACAGCCGAGGGGTATCGCTCGCCCCGGCGTGAGACTGGGGTTCTGATCAATACGGTGAGGCGTATTCGACGCTACCATGGGCTCAAGGCTGTGCCGTCCCAGACCCGGTGGCCGGCCGTGCCCGGTTGTCTGACGGTCACGCAGACCGTGGATCGGCTGCGGCTTCCGCGCAAGTGGCTGTCAGAGCAACTCCGCCATGGAGTTCTTCAGACGGTGCGCGAAGCATCAGGGCGCTATCTGATCCCAGACACAAACGAGGCTCTGGACGCCATTCAGTCGCTGCGTGCCGGCATCATCCACCATCTCGACCTGAGGGAGCATCGTCATGACTAGACAGGGCATTACTCCACACAGTCGCTCGATGGCATCGACTGGCGCCATCCCCAGCAAACCTAGCCCGGTTAATTCACGGCGCCCCATCTGAGATTGGCTGTACGAGCCTTGCTGGCAAAGTTGACCGGATTTCAGGCATGTCCTCACCACCTCCAGGCGTTCTGCTTGGCGGATGAGAGCGGCGCGTTTGC